>NZ_JAJVKW010000003.1:0-329979 GCF_024198255.1 Myxococcus guangdongensis | reverse complement strand
GGACCAGGGCACCACTGGCACCCACGTCTCCATCCTCGACTCGAAGCTCAAGGTGGTGGGCAAGTCCTACAAGGAGTTCACCCAGCACTTCCCCAAGCCGTCCTGGGTGGAGCACGACCTGGATGAAATCTGGGCCACCAGCGAGTGGTGCATCGCCCGGGCGATCAAGAGCGCGGGGCTCACCGGCCGGGACATCTCCGCGGTGGGCATCACCAACCAGCGCGAGACGACGGGCCTGTGGACTCGCGACACCGGCAAGCCCCTGCACCGCGCCATCGTCTGGCAGGACCGGCGCACCGCGGACCTGTGCCGCCAAATCAAGGAGCGGGGCGTGGAGCCCCGCGTGCGCGAGACGACGGGCCTGGTGGTGGACCCGTACTTCTCCGGCACCAAGCTCACCTGGCTCTTCGAGCACGTGAAGGGCGCGCGCGCCAAGGCCGAGCGCGGCGACGTGTGCTTCGGCACCATCGACACGTGGCTCGTCTACAAGCTCACCGGCGGCACCACCCACGTCACCGACGTGTCCAACGCCAGCCGCACCCTGCTGATGGACCTGCGCACCCTGCAGTGGAGCGATGAGATGCGCTCCTTGCTCAACGTGCCCGGCGCGTGCCTGCCGCAGATTCGCGGCTCGGCCGAGGTCTACGGCACCACGCGCGGCATGCGCAGCCTGCCGGACGGCGTGCCCGTGGCGGGCATGGCCGGAGACCAACAGGCCGCCCTCTTCGGCCAGGCCTGCTTCGAGCCCGGCGAATCCAAGTGCACCTACGGCACCGGCGCGTTCCTCCTGATGAACACCGGCACGGAGCCGGTGCGCTCGTCGGCGGGTCTGCTCACCACCGTGGCGTGGCGCCTGAGCGGCACCGGCTCCACCACGTACGCGCTGGAGGGCTCCAGCTTCATCGCCGGCGCCGCGGTGCAGTGGATGCGCGACGGCCTCAAGGCCATCAAGCGCGCCCCGGACATCGAGGCGCTCGCCGCCAGCGTGAAGGACTCCGGCGACGTCGTCTTCGTCCCCGCGCTCGCCGGCCTGGGCGCGCCGCACTGGCGCCCCGAGGCGCGCGGCCTGTTCGCCGGCATGGACCGCTCCACCACCGTGGCCCACATGGCGCGCGCGGTGCTCGAGGGCATCGCCCTGCAGATTCACGACCTGGCCGAGGCCATGCGCCGCGACAGCGGACGCACCATCCCCGTCTTCAAGGCGGACGGCGGCGCCGCGGCCAACAACCTGCTCATGCAGTACCAGGCGGACCTGCTCGGCGTCCCCGTGGTGCGCCCGAAGAACCTGGAGACCACCAGCCTGGGCGCGGCCTTCCTCGGCGGCCTGGGCGCGGGCGTGTGGGACAGCCCGGAGGCCATCAAGCGCGCGTGGAAGGCGGACAAGACCTTCAAGCCGAAGATGAAGCCGCCCGAGCGCGAGCGCCACCTCGCCAAGTGGAAGCGCGCGGTGGAGCGCGCATGAAGTCGCGGGGGCTCCTCCTGCTCGCCCTGGCCTTCTTCACGGGGTGCCCGGGCGTCCTGCCCCCCGAGGAGTGTTTCCTCACCGGCGCGGCGGAGCCCCCCACGCTCATCATCGCGGAGGGGGAGGCGGCGAGCGTGCGCGTCCCCGCCATCAGCCCCCAGGTCTGCGACACGCCAAAGGACGCCCACACGCCCGAGTCCGTCACCGTGGAGGTCCACGGCCCCGACAACCTGCCCGTGCCCGCCACGGCGGAGCTGAAGACGGGCACCTGGTTCGCCACCGTGCGCTTCACCCCGCGGTCCACGGGCCGACATCACGTCATCGTCGCCTTCGCGCCCGTGGGCAGCCTGCGTCAGTTCGACGTCCACGTGGCCCGGGACGAGCGCTCGCGCGCCCCGGTGGCCAGCCTCACCGCGCGCGCCTCCTGTCTCTTCGTGGACCGCACGCACAGCGGCACCTGGCTGTGCGACAACATGGCCCTGCGCGAGCCGGGAGACCTGCCCCAGCTCGTGGGCCGTGACACGCAGCCCGCCACCGCCGTGGCAGCAGACGTGGTGTGGTCGATGACGGACACGGAGGTGCGCCGCTACGTCGACACGGGCACCGGCCCCCTCGTCCTCACGGGGACCGCGCCCCTCCCGCCCGGCTCGTACGATACGGACCGCACGCCCCACTCGCGGCTCGCCACCGAGGACGAGTACCTGGTGGCGGACGCGACGACGCTGCACCGCTTCATCTTCCGCGAGGGGGAAGGGGTGCTCGCCTTCTCCAACACCCGATGGACCTCCCTGGCTGAGGCGCATTTCACCTTCGGCACCGACAACACCCGCGCCATCCTGCTGCGTGGCGCAGACACCGTGTGGCTGGTGAGCTCCACGCAGGACCCCGCCACCTTCACCCCGCGCGCGAGGGCCTGCCCCTTCCAACTGGACGTCCGGGGCTTCTATCTCGCCAGCACCACGCGAGGCTGTGAGGTCCTCGACGGAGTGCCCGTGGGCCATGGCGAGGGCGTGGTGTGGACCCTCGACACCGTGCAGACCTCGACCGGCTTCATCCCCGTGCTGCACCGTTATGAAGTGAGCACCACGCACGGCCTCCAGGAGGCGGGCTCGCTCTCCTTGGATGGCAGCATCGTCAGCTTCGTGCAGGAGCTGCGGCCCGGGCCCTCCCATCCGTTGCTCGAGTCCTCGGGCGGAGTCGGCCCCATCGCCACGCCAAGGTGGAACGCCGAGCGAACCGCGCTCGTGCTCGTGTTGCTACCCGGCCCCGGACGCGCGAGCCACATTACGCGCATCTCGGACCATTTCACCTGGACGGTGAGCAACAGCGGCGTGCCGGGGGTGCGCGTCCATCCGTGGACGTCCTCCCCCTGACGGGGTGCTTTCCTCGGGCGGCCAAGCGGATATGAAGGAGGGCACCATGCCCCAGAAAGCCCCCCTGCTCGCGCCCGAGGCCCTCCAGTCCTTCCTCGCCCAGCATCCCGAGTGGAAGCACGAAGGCGGGATGATTCGCCGCACCTACGAAGCCCCGTCCTTCCTCGCGGGCATCGCCTTCGTGGAGCGCGTGGCGCACGCCGCCGAGAAGGCGGACCACCACCCGGACATCGACATCCGCTGGCGCAAGGTGACGCTGGCGCTCGTCACGCACGACTCCAACGGGCTGACGGCCAAGGACACCGACCTGGCCCATGAGGCGGACCGGCTCTTCGCCGAGGTGGTGCCCCAGAAGTGAGCACCCCCGCGGTGAGTGTCTTCGTCGTGATGACCTCCAGGGCGCTCGCGGGGCTGCGCGCGCTCGTCGGGTGCGCGGTGGTGGTGCTGTCCACCGCCGCGCTCGCGCAGGACGAGCCGCCCACGGAGCCGCGGCCGGAGCGGCTGTACTTCAACCCCGGCTCGCTGTTGGGCTCGGCGCGCGTCGTCGCGCTCGGCGGCGCCTACGTGGGCATCGCCGAGGGCGCGGCGGGCTTCCCCAGCAACCTGGCGGCGCTGGCCCACCGGGGCCCCGCGCTGGAGAAGGACTGGGATTTGGGCGTCACCCTGTCCTGGCTGGACCTGCCGTTCACCAGTGGACGCGCGCGCGACGTGGACAACGACGGCCGCGCGGATGAGTCCCAGGACCGGCGGCAGCTGTTGGGCGGCCTGCTGCTGCAATACAAGCGCTTCGGCATCGGCTTCGCGCTGCGCAACAGCGCCGTCACCTACTGCGCGACGGTGGCGTGCGCGACGGACAGCGAGCGCATCCGCGTGTCCATGACGCAGTCGGTGCTGGCGGGCGCGGTGTCCTTCGGCCAGGACGACTTCATCCTCGCGCTGGGCATCTACGCGGCGCAGGCGACCTTCCGGCTGGCCTCCGGCGGAGAGGACTGGCGCTACGGCGACACCGGCGTCGCCGTGGACATGCTGTACCGCCCCCATGGGCGCGCCTGGCGACTGGGCGTCACCGTGCGGCCGGAGGTGGTGGCGGACTGGCGCCGCAAGGACGGCCAGGCGCCGGTGCTGGCGGACCGCACGCTGTTCAGCGCGGTGGTGTCGCCCGCGGTGCTGTCCCTGGGCGCGAGCTGGCGGCTGGGCGAAGGCTCGGAGCGCTACAACCGCCTGTCCCCCGCGGCGCGGCGGCAGCTGCTCGTGGACGGGGACGCGCTGCCGGTGCCGGAGGAGGAGCCCCGGGACGCGCCCGCGGGACGGTGGCTCATCAGCGCGCAGGTGGACCTCTTGTCCGGCGTGGACAACGCGGTGCCGCTGCGCACCTTCGCGTCCACGGCGCAGGAGCAGCTCGTGGGCCACACCTCCGAGTTCGCGCCCCGGCTGGGCGTGGAGCACGACACCGTGCCGGGGATGATTCGCCTGCGCGCGGGGGTGTACGCGGAGCCCTCGCCCTTCGATGGTCGCCCGCCGCGTCCGCACCTCACCGGCGGCTTCGAGGTGTTCATCCTGCGCTACTGGGAGGACTGGTCCATCAACGCCTCCTTCGACCTGGCGAGCCGCTACACCAACGTCGGCCTGTCCATCGGCTTCTGGCGCTGAGGGAAGGCGCGTGCCCGCACGTGGGTAACGCGCCGCCCTCCGTGGCGACGGAGCGTTCGCGCAGGGGCCACGCGTCCGCTCCTCGAGGGAAGCGCGACGCGCGCGTCGGAGCGGGCGACCGAGCAGACATCGCACACGGTATTGCTGGCACCTACCAGCATGGAGACCCTCCGAGTGCGGAGGGGGCTTCATGCATCCAGGGCGGCGGTGGTTGCGGACTGTCGCGTGCGCGACAGCGCTGGGTTGGGCGGGATGGCTGACAGGCTGTGATGACGCGGACACGGAGGACCCATCCGATTGTGTGAGCGAACCACGTCGAGGGGGCTGCCCCGAACCCGCGCAGGAGCTCCCCGCGCCCGAGGAGGACGCGGGCACGCCACCTCCTGAAGGAGACGCGGGGACGCCCGACGCGGGGCCTCCTCCCATGGAGCCTCCACCTCCGCCGCCACCGGCGACGACGGGGAGCACGCTGTGGATGGCGCGCGAGGGCACCGCGCAGGATGACCTGGCGCTGGGCGCCGCGGTGGACGCCAACGGCGACATCCTCACGGCGGCGCAATACGAGTGGGACGACCTCCAGGAGCGTCAGCCCACGGACAACACCGTGCGGCTGGTGCTCACCCGACGCACGCAGACGGGCGAGGTGCGGTGGACACGCGCCTATCCGGTGCGCGTGGCGGAGACGCCGGAGTCCCTGCTCGCGGAGGTGAATGCACGCGTCGCGCCGGCCCCGGAGGGTGGACTCTTCGTGGCCGTGGATGCGCGGGGGCTGGTGGACTTCGAGCCCCAGGAGCTGGGCGACGGCGCGTTCGTGGCGCGGTTGGACCCGGCGGGCAACCTCCTCTGGACGGCGCGAGTCCCCGGGGGGGATGCGACGGTGGCGGACCTGCTGCTCGACGTACAGGGGCGGCCGATGGTCGCGTTCAACACCTCCGGCTCCACCGACTTTGGCGAGGGCGTGGTCGGCTCCGGCGCGGTGGTGGTGACGTACTCGGTGGAGGGAAAGCCCGAGCACGCGCTGAGCGTCGGACGGACGGAGGGTCAGGGGGCGCGCATCCTCATCACCACGATGGCGCTGGGCCCGGACGGGCACCTGGTGGTGGGCGGGCGCTACGTGGGCGCGGTCCGCTTCGGGACGCAGAGCTCAGAGGGCGCCGCCGAGGGCAGCCCCTTCGTCGCGGCGTATCTGCCGACGGGGGCCCAGGCCTGGGCGCGGCCGCTCGCGCAGGCGAAGGGCACGGTGAGCGACGTGGGGGTGGATGAGCAGGGCTCGGTGGTGGCGCTCGGGTCCTTCCTGGGCACGGTGTCCTGGGGGACGGCGAAGCTCCAGGGACACGCGTACCGGGCGAGCCCGTTCCTCGTGTCCGCGGATGCGATGGGCAAGGCGCGCTGGAGCCGCAACCTGGGCGATGGGCTCCAGGCCGGGGCGCTCGGGGTGAAGCCCTCGGGCGAGGTCGTGGTGGGCGGCTTCACGTACTCGCTCATCGTGGATGGCGCGGCGGGGCCGGATGGACTGGGCTCGGCGCAGCCGGTGGCGCTGCGCTACGCCTCGGATGGCGCGTCGCTCGGGCTGAAGCTGTACATCTCCGACCCGCCTCAACCCAGAGGCGAGCTGTACGGCGTGGAGGACATCCGCTTCGTGGGCATGCTCCCGGACGGTGATGTCCTGCTGTTCGGTCACACGGACCGCAACTCGGACTTCGGCACCGGGCGGCGCGCGCCGGCGCGCAGTGATTTGTTCCTGCTGCGCATGAAGCAGTAGGCGCCTGCGAGGGCCTCGAGCGCGACTCGGGGCCCTCGGCCTTCGGATGGCACGGACACTTCCGGCGCACGCCGCGACGAGAGGCGCCAGGCCTCGGGTCGGGTCCAGCATCGCGGGATGGGTGCGTGGCGCCGGGGCGGCTGAGCCCACCGGGCCTCGAACGGGGCACGTCAGCGGCGTGTGGGGCGAGGGGCCTTCGCGCCGGGAAGTCCGGTCAGCCGCCGCTCGGAAGGCACCTGCATCCCGAGGCGGACGGCTCACCAGCGCGTGGGGACATGGCGCCTAGCGACGCGGGGTGCGACGCGAGGTCTTCCGGGCCGCGCCCTTGCGAGCGGCGCCCTTGCGCGCGGTGGTGCGGCCACGGGCCGGGCTCTTGCGAGCGGTGCGGCCCGCCGTTCCGGTCCGACGCGCGGTCGTCTTGCGAGCACCGCCCCGCTTGCTCCGGGCCGGGGTCTTCTTGCGCGCGGTCTTCCCGCGCGTGGTCGTGCGCTTCGCCGCGGCCTTGCGGCGCGAGGTGGTCTTCTTCGCGCGAGCACCGGTGCGACCCGACGCCTTCTTCGTGGCGCCACGGCGCCGCGTGGACGACTTGCGCGTCGAGGGCGTCGAGGGAGCCGTGGCCATCTCCGAGGGGGCCAGGCTGTCGGTGATCTGCGAATTGACGGTCTCGTGAGTCATTCCATCTCCTCCGGTGAACGAGAACAACTGGCGATACGAAACGCAGCGTACGCCTGTGCGCGCGCGATGAGAGCCCTCCCCCTCGCGAAGATGAACGACAGCGGACGAATGGCGCGTCGAGCTTCGCGCATCAGGGTGCGTAGCCGAGTTCGCGCTCCGCCTTCTCCACCTGCTCGAGCGCTTCCTTCAGTCCTCGTGAGGAAGCCACGGTGCGCGCGCGCCGCAGTCGCTCCTCGACGCGCGCCTTCTCCCCGAGCAGCGCGTGGGCCCGGCCCAGCTCCAGCAACGCATCGACCGCGGACCACCAGTCCTCGTGGGACTCCGCGTTGGTGAGGGCCTGCTCCAGATGGGGCAGCGCGGCGGGGACGTCCCCCCGACGCAGGTGGAGCCGGCCGAGGGAGGTGTGGGCCTCGCGCTGGCCGGCGGGGTCCTTCACCTCGCGCGCCAGGGCGAGGGCCTTCTCGGAGAGCACCAGGGCCTGGGCGTCCTTCGGGTCCTTGCGCGAGCGCACGTTGGCCAGCGCGACCAGGGCGAACATCTGGCCGGTGGCGAAGCCGACCTGCTCACGCAGCCGCAGGGACTGTTCATACCGGGTGATGGCGGAGTCGAGCTCGCCCCGGTCTTCGTCGAGGGAGGCGAGGTGGCGAAGGTTGTAGGACTCCATCAGGACATCGTTCGAGGCGCGGGCGAGGGACAGGCCCTGCGCGTAGGTCGACCTCGCGGCCTCGGTCTGTCCCTGGAACTGTTGGGTGAGGCCCAGGTGGAACAGGGCGTCGAGGTGACCTCGCGTGTCACCGGCGGACGCGGCGAGGTCTCGGGCCTGCTCGAAGAGGGAGACGACGGGGGCCCACTCGCCCTGGCCGGTGAGGAGCACGATGAAGTAGTGGAACATGCCCTCGGCATCGAGCGCGGCGACGCGGGCGCGGGCATCCCCGGAGGCGTCGGCGAGGTGGCGGGCGCGGCGCAGCACGTCGAGCACCTGGGTGGTGTCCATCCCGGGCCGGTGACGGAGCATGCGGGACATGACGCGGCCCTGCTCGGCGAGGATGCGGGCTTCGCCCCCCGGGTCCTTCAGGGTCCGAGCGCGCGCACTGGCGAACTGGCCGAGCGACACGGCGTCATCGAAGCGGCTCTCCAGGTCGTAGGCCTGCATCACGGTGACGGCGGCCTCGCTGAAGGGGCGCCCCTGCTCCGCGGCGGTGCCAGCGTTGGCGGCCTGGGCGGACCGGCCGGTCGCGCAAGCGGTGATGAGTGATGCCAATCCCACACAGATGACCTGCCGCATGTCCGAGTCCTCCTGGAGAGGCGTCGTGCCCCCCATCGCGCGGACGAGGCTAAGGAGCGCGCGTCACCGTGGGGCGGCGATGGGATGAGACGCGGAGGGGAGGGACGAGACGCGGATGGCGAAGGATGAGTGTCCCGCTGTCAGGGGCACCTCGGAGGGGGTTACCCTCTCCGACATCATGACGGCCGAGGAACGGCAGAAGCTCGTGGAGCGCGCGCGGGCGCTCTTGTTGGAGCAGGTGGTCCACTGGGAGTCGCCCACGCGGTGGGGCGGAGACGACGCCATGGGCTACGGGAAGCTCGCGGCGGCCGCGCGTCAGGCGCTCGCGGGGGACACAGGGGCGATTGCGACGCTGAGGCGGGTGTTCGACGAGTCGTTCTTCGCCAGGACGAACTCCTGTCACGAATATGGGCTGGCCTCCCTGGGGCTCGCGCTGCTCGGGGACCGCGAGTCGGTGGAGCGCATCCGCGCGGTGTCGCCCATCAACCTGAACCGGACGACGAAGCCCCTCGCCCTCGCCCTGCTCGAAGAGGACTGACGCGGCTCACAGCGGATGGCCGAGCACCTGCTCCAGTCGGGTCCGATATGTGCGGCTCAGCGTCAGCTCCTGTCCATCCTTCAGCACCAGCCTGTGGTCCCCGGACAGCGTGGGGGACAGGGAGACAATCCGGTCCACGTTCACGAGCGCCGAGCGGTGCACCCGCGCGAACCGTCGCGCCGGCAGCCGTCCCTCCAGCTCCGCCATCGTCTCGCGCAGCAGATGTGTCTCCGTGCCGACATGCAGCGTGACGTAGTTCCCCGCGGACTCCACCCAGTCCAGGTCCTCCACCGACACGAGCAGCGTCCGGGTCGCCGACTTCACCACGAGCCGCTCCGTGGGCTCCGGCTTCAGCTCCTGGAACATCCGCTGGAGCTGCTGCCGCAAATCGCCTGGAGGCGCCGTCAGTCGCTCCCGAACCCGCGTCAACGTGCGCCGGAAGCGCTCCACCGTGAACGGCTTGAGCAGGTAGTCCACCGCGGCGGCATCGAACGCGCGCAGGGCGTGCTGCGGCCATGCGGTGACGAAGACGACCACGGGAGGAGGTGTCTGCCCCATCTCCGCCAGCACGCCGAACCCGTCCCGCTCCGGCATCTCCACATCCAGGAACACCAGCGCCGGCCGCTCGCGCGCCAGCACCTCCAGCGCCTCCTGTCCGTCCCCACACTCCACCACCGGATGCAGGTCCGTCTCCGATGCCAGCAACGTCCGCAGCCGCTCGCGCGCCAGCGGCTCGTCATCGACGATGAGCGTGCGCACCGTCATGCCCGCGTCCTCCGATAGGGCAGCGAGAGCGAGAGCAGGAACCCGCTCGGCGCACGCGCCTTCCACGTCAGCGATTGCTCGGCACCGTGTAGTCGCTGCAGTCGCGCCCGCGTGGCACCCAGCCCGATTCCCTCCTCCAGCTCCGTCCGCCCCACCGGCGGCCCCACCCCGTCGTCCTCCACCTCCAACGCCAACCGCGCGCCCTCACGCTGGACCCGGACCCAGACCCTCCCAGGTCCCCTGCGCGGCGCGATGCCATGGCGGATGGCGTTCTCCACCAGCGGCTGGAGCAACAACGACGGCACCAGCGCGTCCCTCGCGTCCTCCGCCACGTCGACGTCCACCTGGAGCCGGTCCGAGAAGCGCGTGCGCTCGATGTCTAGATAGGGAGACAGCAGCTCCAGCTCCTCGGAGAGCGGGACCTCGTGTCGCCCATCGCGCTCCAGGCTCGAGCGGAGCAGCTCGCTCAACTGCCCCACCATCCGGTCCGCGGACTCCACGTCCCGGTGCATCAGGGCGGAGATGGCGTGCAACGTATTGAACAGGAAGTGGGGCTGCAGCTGGCTGCGCAAGAGCTGCAGTTGGGCCTGAGCGAGCTGCGCCTCCAGCTGGGACGCGCGCACCGCCTCCTCGCGCATCCGCCGGGCGGACGCCACCGCGGCCTCCATGCCCACCAGGGAGAAGTAGATGAGCAGGTCGAAGTCCGTCGTCTTCGACGCGATGAACAGGAAGTACGTCCACGCCGCGGACGCACCGCCGCTGACCTCCACCACCAGCCACTCGCGCAGCACCGCGAACAGCCCCAGCGCCAGCACCGCGAAGCCCACCCCGGGCACCAAGTGCAGCAACAACTGCACGAACCACGGCCGGCCCATCGAGCGAATGCGACGCGCCACCGCCAGCACGAACGGCGTGAGCGCCGCCCAGGTGTACCAGACACACGCGCCCGTCAGCAGGGCCTCGCCCAGGCGCGGCGGCTCCCCGTGCGAGGCGCGGTACACGAAGAGCTGCGCCCCATAGAGCAGCGCGAGCACCGTGTATCCGGCCCCAATCACCACGGGCCAGAACCACCGGGACGACAGTCCCCACCGAGCCCCGGTGGACGAGGCCTCGGCGGGGGACACGGGACTCCACGGCACGGGAGGGCTCGTCGACATGGTGGACGGCGTGGACTCTAGTCCGCCCACGCGTCCCTTGCCGAAGCCCACCCCTCAACCCTTGAGGAACGCGGCCAGCTTCTCGTACGCCACCGCGAGCGGAGCAATGGGCGCGCTCTCGTTGGCCTGATGCGCCTGCGCCGTCTCACCGGGCCCGTAGTTGATGGCGTCCACGCCCCACTCACCAAAGCGAGCCACGTCCGTCCACGCCTGCTTCGACGCGGCGGGCAGCCCGGTGATGGCCAGCAGCTTCTGGAACAGCGGATTGCCCGCCACCACGGGCCCGCTGGGCGAGGCATCCGTGATGATGACCTCCGCCCTCCCCGCGACGAGCGCGTGCACATCCGCCTTCGCCTGCTCGATGCTCTTGCCCGGCGCGAAGCGGTAGTTGAGGTTCAGCTCGAACGACTCGGGGATGACGTTGCGCGCGCGGCCCCCCTTGGCGAGCGTGGCGTTGATGACCTCGTAGAAGCGGAAGCCCTGCACGTCCACCTCCACCCGCTGCCGCGCCAACAGCTCCGTGAGGAACGGGCCCGCCTTGTGGATGGCGTTCTCCCCCTGCCACGGCCGCGCCGAGTGCGCGCTGCGTCCGCCGAAGCGCACCGTCACCTGCATGGAGCCGACGCAGCCCACCTGCACCTCGCTGTCCGTGGGCTCCATCGCGATGCCGAACTTCACCTTCGCCAGGTCCGGGCGCGCCGCGAACAGCGGGATGAGGCCGCTCTCCGCATAGGCGCCCTCCTCACGCTCGTAGAAGAGGAAGGCCAGGTTGACGGGCAGCGTGTCGCGACGGAGGTCCTCCGCCAGCGCCATCATCACCGCCAGCCCACCCTTCATGTCCGACGCACCCAGGCCGAAGACACGCTCACCCTCGATGCGAGGCTCACGTCCCTGGTCGCTCGGGTGCGCGGGCACCGTGTCCAGGTGGCCGATGAGCGCCACCGTGGGACGAGGGTCCTCCAGTCGACCGAGCAACAACGTGTGCCCCACGCGGAAGACCTCCCCAGGGGGGAAGTGCTGGAGCGCCCAGCGCTCGACGAAATCCGCGATGGGGCCTTCCTGCGTGATGGGACTGGAGATGCGGCACAGCTCGAGCGTCGTGCGGGCGAGCCTCATGGCGAGGTCTTGAGAGGACATTCGGTCACTACCATAACCCCACCCCCTCCCCCTTCGCTGGCCTCCCCACTCTTCGACAACGAACCGGTCTCCCCTGGACTCCAGCCCATCCGGATTGACGCCCGGTGATTCCCACGTCTCACTCGAAGGCAGGGCGTGACACTGATCGCACGTTCACCGAAGCTGCCCTCGCCCCCAATCCTCCGAGGATGAAATGTCGTCGAACAGCGAAGCGACCCAGGCCCTGCTCTCCCTCTGCGGGGACAAGCGCCGATGGAAGAAGGAGCTGACCCTGGACGCGGTGAAGAAGCTGATCGCCGACGGCGCGGACCTGAACGCGCGGGACGTCAATGGCCAGGGCCCGCTGCATCTCGCCGTCCAGGGGCAGTACCTGAAGTCGGACCCGCTCCCGGATGTCCAGGTGGTGCGCGCGCTCATCGAGGCGGGCGCGGATGTGAATGCGCGGGACAACCACCAGCAGACGCCGCTCATCAGGGCCCTCCCCTCGGAGACGACGCCGGAGAACGAGGCGCTGGCCATGGAGATCATCGCCCTGCTGAAGACCGCCGGTGGGAAGGTGGCCTCGGACGTGACGGACGGGAACAGCGGCGCGTTCCGATGGACAACCGCGAAGCTCTTCCGGGAGGTGCTCGACGCGGGGGGCCGCCTCGACGCGCGCAACGAGAAGGGCGAGACGCCGCTCCACAGCGCCATCGTCTCCGGAGACCCCGACGTCATCCAGTTGATGCTCGAGCGCGGCGCCGAGGCGAACGCCATCGACGGCCGGGGCCGCACGCCGCTGGGCATCGCCCTGCGCACCAAGGAGGAGGTCTGGGTCGCGCACAACAAGCGGACGGCCGGGTTCAACGCCGTCATCCAGGCGCTCGAGGCCGCGGGCGGCAAGGCCAGCGTCGCCATCTCCCTGAGCGATGACGTCTTCGCCCCCTACCCCATCGACGAGGTGGCGTTCCGCGGAGCCCTGACGGAGAAGAAGCAGAAGCTCTCCTTCAAGCACGCCATCGCCTCCGCGCAGGAGGCCATCACGGGGCTGCACGGCTACGGCGACCCCGCCGAGGCCCTCGGCAAGCTGGAGACGCTGCGGGACACGCTCACCGCGCCCCCCAGGAAGATCCACATCAAGGACTCGCTGAACATCCGGAGAGCCTTCTTCCACCACGGTGACCTGGAGGTGGACGGAGACCTGAACATCGACCGGCCGTTCGCGGTGACGGGGGACGTCATCGTGCACGGCGTGGTGTGGGACTCGGGCAACGACTCGCTGGTGAACATCCTGGGCCAGCTGAAGTGCCACGGGCTCTACTCGAGCGGCGAGTTCAGCGTCAGCAAGGACATCGAGGCGCGCGACGTGGTGCTCGGCTACTACAACGACCACATCCTCGCGGCGAACACCATCCGCGCCCGCGTCGTCATCGAGGATGACCACGCCTTCGATGCCCGCGTCGACGCGCAGCACCACTTCGACATCGACACCTACGCGCAGGGCTACGGCGACGGCGTGGGAGAGCAGCTGAAGGCCCTCTTCGTCGACGAGGTGCTCGAGCCAGCCGGGGAGAGGGACGAAGAGGATGGCGAGCCGGCCCGCATCGACAAGGGCGCGCTCTTCGACCGCATCAGCAAGGGCCTGCCCGTCTTCCGCGAGCAGTAGCCCCGTGGCGATGGCGCGGGAGCACGCCTCCCGCGTCAGAACGTCCGGATGAAGTCGAGCTCCACGCCGGGGTTCTTCCCGGTGTCGGAGTCCGTCACCGCGAGGGCCGGCTTCTCGGGCGCCGCCGGACTGCCCGCCGCCTGCCACGCGGACACGTGACGGAAGGAGTTCGCGTCGAAGCCCGACAGCATCAGCACGTTGGGCACGCGCGACGGCAGCGGCGAGGCGTCATAGGCCGCCAGGTTCCACAGCACCACGTCCACCGGCCCCAGCGCGCGGTGCCACGCCTGGAGCGCGGCCTGGAGCGGCGGCACGCTCGCGTCGAACGCGATGCCATGCTCGCGCAGCCACGCCACCCTCGCCGGCGACAGCGTCTGCACCTCCGGCGGATGGAACTGCATGTCGGAGAAGAAATAGAGCGTGCGAGGCCTCGGTCGGGCCGGCGCCTCCAGCAACTGGGCGACCAGGTTCACCACCGAGTTCGCCACCTGCGTGCCGCCCCAGCCCTTCCCCTCCCGCAGCCGCATCGCCAGGTCGAACACGCCCTGCTTGGGCCGACGCTGCTCGAGGAAGACATCGTCGGAGAACGTCGCCGCGTACCCCAGCTCGCGCGCCATCACCGCCGACAGCACCACCGCCACGTCTCCGACCTTCGCGCTGCTCTTCGCGCCGCCCAGCGCCGCGCCGAACATGGAGCCGGAGATGTCCGCGAGCCCCAGGCTCAACCCCTGCGGCAGCAACCCCTCGCACACCCGCTCCAGGATGGCCTCGAACACGGGCGCGAGCGCGGGCACGGGGTCCGCCCGGAAGACCCATTCATCGCCGCTGAAGTCCATGCGGTTGCTGCCATTCACCGCCGCCAGCCAGCCCATATACACCTGATGCGGCCACAGGCCCGCGAAGCGCCTCCGCCGGGCCTCCGTCAGGAGCGTCTCCACGGGGATGCCCGCCAGGTACATGGCTCGCAGGTAGCCCTTGAAGGCCAGGTCCGGCAGCAGCCCCGGCACGTCCAGCACGCGCCGCCACGTCTCCTCCGTCGACCCCATGAAGGACAACGCCTGCTCCGTCGTCAGGCGCCCGTTCACGAAGTGCTCCACGCTCGCGTCACCACCGAAGAACGCGCGCCGCGCCTCCAGCAGCTCGAGCCCCGCCGCCAACGGCCCGCGCTCCCGCGTGGGCGCATGCAGGTACCCATAGAGCTTCAGCGTGCGCTCATCCAGGTGCGCCTTCGCCACGCCCATCGCGTCCACCAGCCGCAGGCTCGCGCGCTGACCGTTCTTCCGCCGCCGCGCCAACGGGAACTGCCGACGCGCGTACTTGAGCAGCTGATACACATCCATCCGCGCGAGCGCCCGAGCCATGCCCTTGCGCGCCGCGAGCGGCACCTCGCCCAGCCCCAGGTTCTCGAAGTGGGTCAGGAACAGCGCCACGTCATCCGCGCGGTGTTGGAGACACCGGAACGTGTACTCCTCCGTGAAGGGCCCCTCCGGGTCCGCCGCCGCGAGGATGGCCGGCGCCACGCTCCCCTGGATGCGGTTGCCCTTCCCCTTCACGGGGTCTCTCATGTACGCGCCGAACTTCCAGCCGAAGCCGCGCTCGTGTCGCTCCGCCGCCAGCAGCGCCGCCGCGTAGGAGCGGATCTCCTCCACCTGCGTCCGGTAGAAGGTCTCCTCCAGCAGCGCCGCGCCCTGGGTGAAGGTCAGGTGCAGCAGCGGGTCTGTCTTCGACAAGTCGAAGGCGGCGGCCCCCTCGTGCGTCAGTGAGTCCACGACGTCACGCAGCACCCGAGGCATGTCCCCTCCGACCGGAGAAAAAGTCGGCGCCCCATCCCCGCTGGCAAGCCAACGGGGATTCATGGACGAAGTAGGGGCGCCAGATGCCTCAAAGCCTAACTGAATTCAGCCAGGCGGTGCGAGTTCTTCCTCGAACTCCGTCGCGCCTTCCAGGAGCGACGCGCAAAGACACGCGGGGCCCTGCAGCGCGGTGAAGCCATGCGCGCTGCCCTCGAGCTTGTCGAGCGTCTCACCGGGCCACACCTCGCGCCCGCCGTCCTCGCGCAAGCCCCCCTCCAGCACCAGGTTCCACTCGCGACCCAGGTGCAGGTGACGCGGGTAGCGCACGCCCGGGTTCAACTTCAGCACCGCCGCCATCATCCCCTCGCGCGCGGGGCCCGTCTCCACCGGGAACAGCTCCGAGCCCTCCACCGGCCCCGGCATCCACAGCGACGCGTCCTCCAGCGACTCGAGCAGCGCACTCGCCCGCTCCCGCGTCACGTCGAAGAAGGCCGCCAGCTTCTCCACAAAGCGCTCCAGCCGGCGCGGCCCCTCCATCCGCGCCATCAACGCGGCCAGCACCCCGGCCGGAGGCTCCACCGGCGACTCCAGCGCCAGCAGGCCCTCACGCACCGAGGCCAGGCGGTCGGCCTCGACCCGGCAGCGCTCGCACGCCGCCAGGTGCCGCGCCAACGCCTCCCGCGAGGAGGAGTCCAGCGTCCCCAGTGCCCACTCGGCCAGGATGTCGTCGAGGTGCTCCGTCATCACGTCCCATCCCGTCCCGTCACACGAGCACTACGGAAGCCGCCGCCCTGGTGGATTTCCCTGGGGCTACACGGCCACCGCGAAGTCGCGGAGGGCCGAGTTGAGGCTCGTCTTCTTGTCCGTGGACTGTGTCCGCTGGCCGATGATGAGCGCGCACGGGACCATGTACTTGCCCGCGGGGAACTGCTTCTCGCGCATGCCCGGAATCACCACGCTGCGCGCGGGGACGCGGCCCTTGTAGACGCGCTCCTCGGGGCCGGTGACGTCGATGATCTGCGTGGACGCGGTGAGCACCACGTTGGCGCCCAACACCGCCTCCTCCTCCACCACTACCCCCTCCACCACGATGCAGCGGCTGCCCAGGAAGGCGCGGTCCTCGATGATGACGGGGGACGCGGTGGGCGGCTCGAGCACCCCGCCCAGCCCCACGCCACCCGACAGGTGCACGTCACTGCCCACCTGCGCGCAGCTGCCCACCGTGGCCCACGTGTCCACCATGGTGCCCGCGCCCACGCGCGCGCCGATGTTCACGTAGCCGGGCATCACCACCGCGCCCTTCTCCACGAAGGCCCCGTAGCGAATCGTGCCCGGCGGCACCACCCGCACGCCCGCCTTGTCCAGGTTCTTCTTCAAGGGGACCTTGTCGTGGAACTCGAAGGGCCCCACCTCCATCACCTTCATCTCCGACACGGCGAAGAACAGGAGGATGGCCTCCTTGACCCAGGCGTGGACCTTCCAGCCGTCCGGGCCCTTCTCCGCCACGCGCAGCTCGCCTGCGTCCAGCCGCGCCACCGTCTCGCGCACGGCGGACACGAAGTCCGCATCCTTGAGCTTCGTCCGGTCCGCGAACGCGGCCGAGACCTTCTGGGACAGTTCTTCGATGGGCAACATGGCGCCTCCTTGAAGCACACTTCAGCGCGCCGCGCCGCACCAACCGCAGACCCGTCAGGTGGGGGACGCCTCGGCTTCGGCCGGGGCCGCGTCCGCCTCGGGCACGCCGCCGGGCTCCACCAGGGGGAGCGTCTGCGTGGTGATCTCCCCGTGCGGTGAGTGAGGCGCCACCTCCGTGAGCCCGCGCCCCTCCAGCTCCACCGCGCCCCGTGAAACATGTCTCACCCGGGCCATGGGCACCTCACCCCATTTGCGGCTGAAGGGCCAGCGGCGCAGGTAGAGGTGCGTGTCGCTCAACATCGCCACGTATCCCAGCAGCGCGCCGCCCTCATCGCGCACGCGCATCCCTCGGATGATGGAGCGCCGCTCGTAGGGCGACGCCGTCTCGGGCCAGGCCATGCGTTCCACCTCCTGCCCCCAAGGTGCACCTCCTCTTGCCCACAGAGGAGCACCCCTCGCGCGCCCGCTTCCTCGCCTGCTTGAGGCAACTTGAACCCCAAGGAGTCCGATAACTTCCTGTTTTGTCGCGTTGAGCAATGTTCACGACTGGTCAATCGCCCCCTGGTCGTGCCAGCATCGGGTCACCCCTCACCCCCTGGAGGGCCACATGAGCGCTACCCCCTCGCGCCCGTGGAGCCTCGCCGTGGCAGTGCTCGCGTCGTTCGTCGCCGGATGCCTCGGAGAGGCGACGCTCGACATGCAAGGTCTGCCGGGCCCCGGCAACCCCAACCCCCAACCGCCGCCCGTGCAGCAGGACGGCACGCTCGACTGTGACCTGGACCGGGTGCCGGCGGGCGTGACGCTCGCGAGCATCGCCTCCGACTTCGAGCGCGAGGTGCACCCGGCCCTGGTGCGCGAGGTGTCCGGCTGCATCTCCTGCCACGCGACGACGAGCGGGCGGCTCTTCAAGGTGGGCCTCAACGGCGTGGAGAACTTCTACGCCATCCGCGCCGCCGGCTACCTCACGCCCGCGTCGGGCTCCATGCTGTCGCGCCTGGTGACGACGGACGAGAGCGCGCGCATGCCGCGCGGCGAGCCTGCGTGGAACGCGCGCGAAATCGCCGCGGTGGCCGCGCTCACCTGCCAGCTCAAGGCGGTGGAGACGCGCCAGCCCTCGTCGCGTCCGGACGAGGAGTTCCCCCAGGCGCTCCTGGAGCCCTACCGGGGCCCGGCCGTGGCCACGTATGACAATCCCTTCCTGGGCTTCGAGCAGCTCAAGGGCAAGGTGAAGGCCGTCTTCAACGACGACTGGGTGCGCGGCGGACAGGACCGCTTCGCGCAGAACGTGGGCCTGCTGGGCGGCGTGGACTACAAGGACCACTTCGTCGAGGCGCGCGTCGCCACCGCCGACTTCTTCCTGGGCCTGGATGAGTTGTCGCGCGACGTGTGCCTCACGGCCGCCACCAACAAGACGGGCCCCTTCACGGGCCTGGACCTGGCCCAGCCGCTGACGGACATCCCCGCGCCCTCCACGAAGACGTACGAGATGGAGGCCGCCGTGCGCGACGGCATGACGGTCCCCGCGGGCACGCAGATTCTCGCGAGCACCGGCGGCAAGTCCGGCAGCACCGGTTGGAACCTCTACACCACCGGCACCCTCACCACGCTGCAGCCCTACGTCTTCCCCGCGTCCGCCACCTACCGCTTCACGGTGAAGGCCAAGGGAGACCTGTGCGGCCCGGACCTGCCGAACATGCAGCTCAAGGTGGACGGCGTGCTGGTGAAGGAGTGGAGCGTCTCCAACAACACGGCCTACGCGGACTTCGTGCACACGCAGGCCGTCGCCGGCGGGGACCACATCCTCACGGTGGGCTTCACCAACGACTACGGCGAGACGGGCGTCTGCGACCGCAACCTGCACGTGGACGCGCTCGTGGTGTACGGCCCCACGGAGGCCGCCACCGGCACCCAGCGCGCGGACGCGGCGAAGGCCAAGGTGGACACGCTCTACCGACGGATGCTGTACCGCGCCTCCACCCCCGAGGAGCGCGCCAACGGCTACGCGCTGGTGACGGACCTGTTGGACATCGAGGCCAACGCGAACAAGGCCTGGAGCGGCCTGTGCGAGGGGCTGATGCGCGCGCCCGACTTCCTCTTCACGCTGCCGCCCTCGTACGAGCGCTTCACGGGCAAGGAGCGCGAGCGGCTGCTGCTGGTGAAGCTGGCCATGGACCTGCTCGGCAAGCCGCCGTCCGCGCAGGACTTCACCGCGCTGGAGGGGGGACAGACGTCGTGGGAGGCCCTGGTGGACGGCTACCTGGCCTCGGCGGACTTCCGGACGAACTACTTCAAGCGCATGCGCGTGCGCACCGAGAGCGAGGGCACGCCCGACACGGACGAGCCCGCGCGGCTGTGGACCTTCCTGGTGGAGCAGGAGCGGCCCTTCGAGGAGCTGCTCACCGGCGACTACTCGGTGGACGGAAGCTTCCAGCAGGTGACGCGCCCCACGCAGCACGGCAAGACGGGCGTGCTGACGATGAAGGGCTTCATCAAGAACAAGCCGGGCCTGCCGCACTACAACTACGCGGCGCGGGTAATGACGGACTTCATGGGCACGATGTACGAGGTCCCCGCCGAGGTCTTCGACATGCGGGGCGCGGCCACCGCGTCCTCCACCGTGGACCCCAGCAGCATCTGCTACTCCTGCCACCAGACGCTCACCCCCCTGGCGCACCAGCGCCTGCGCTGGGATGACGAGGGCAACTACCGCACCCAGGACGAGCAGGGCGTCGCGCTGGACGACACGGACCGCAACCTGGCCGCCACGTATGCCTTCAAGGGCCAGGGCATGGAGGCCTTCGCCACGCAGGCGGTGAAGAAGGAAGCCTTCGTGCGCCGCACGCTCAACGCCCAGTTCGCCCTCCTGTTCGGCCGCGAGATGCGCCACGAGCAGGACGAGCGCGTCATCTACAAGCGCCTGTGGGACGTCAGCCACGAGCACGACGGCAACCTCAAGGCCGTGCTCAAGACGCTCGCCACCTCTCCTGAGTACCTGCGCCAGTAACCCGCCCAAAGGACCGCCGCCATGAACCGCCGCCGATTCCTCGCGGGCGCCGCCGCGGGCGCCGCCATCAGCACCCTGGACTGGCTCCGCTTCTTCCGCGCCTTCGGAGTGCCCGGGACGAAGAAGGAGCTGGGCTTCGCCGAGGCCGCCGCCGCCGAGGCCGACAACCCCCGCTTCCTCATCTACTGGTTCCAGGAGGGAGGCTGGGACGGGTATTCGATGTTCAACCCCGTCCACACGCCCAACGACTCCATCCGCGTCATCCCCGCGGGCGAGCTGCGGCCCACGCCGTCGTGGACGAACCACCGCTACCGCCCCAAGGGCTACGGCGCCACGCCGTCGGACCCGCCCAGGACGCAGGGCAACATCCAGTACGGCTACCTGGCGCAGGACGGCCTGGACCTGTTCCCGGAGCTGGCGGTGGTGTCCAGCCACAACGGCAACACCTTCCACTCGGGTGGACGGTGGGAGTACCACTACGGCAAGTACAGCGCGTCGCTGTCCGGCAAGCGGGGCGCGGACGAGCGCACGGTGATGCAGGCGTTCTGCGAGGCGTACGGGACGGGCTTCCTGTTGCCCCACGTCTCGTGGCACCGGTGGCTGTCCGACGGTGAGCTGTCCATCCCGTCCTATCCCGAGGGCACGGGCTACTACGAGAAGCTGGGCCCGGTGCACGCGCACACGCTCTACGGCAAGACGCCCGCGGCGATGCGCGAGCGGCTGGCGTCGCTGGGCAACGTGGCGCAGGGTCAGCGCGACGCGCGCATCCGCCAGTTCACCGACAACCTGCAGTCGAGCTTCCTGGCGGAGAAGAACAGCGAGTCGGTGCGCGCCTTCAACTCCGCGCTGCAAATCCATCGCGCGCTGACGGCCGGCGGCAGCATCAACCTGGACCCGCGCACACTGTTCACCAACACCACGCTGCGCGCCGAGTTCGGAATCACCGCGGCGGACGAGGCCACCGACTCGTCGTCCATCAACGGCAATCCCGCGCGCACGAAGGAGACGCCCAACACCAACGTGCAGGCGTTGATGACGTACGAGATGATGACGAAGGGGCTCTCCATCGGCTTCTTCATCGAGAACCGCGGCCTGCGCCAGTTCGACACGCACCGCGACCGCCGCTCCATCATGAGCAACAAGGGCCAGACGGAGCAGCGCGACATGATGCGCAAGAACCTCTGGAACCCGCTGAAGACGCTGGTGGCGAAGCTCAAGGCCACGCCCTACGGCACCACGGGCAAGAGCTACTACGACTTCACCACCATCGTCCTCGCCTCGGAGATGGGCCGCACGATTCAGGGCGACGTGGAGGGCATCCTCACCAAGGCGGGCGTGACGGACGCGCAGAAGTACGAGGAGATCATGCTCCAGGACTGCTGCCAGCACTGGCGCGTCAACAGCGTGGCCTTCCTGGGTGGGACCGTGCGCGGCAACACGCAGTACGGCCGCGTGGGCAGCTCGTCACTGGACGGCATCCCGATGATGCCCAACGGCACGCTGGACCCCGCGTACGACGCGGACACGGGCCTGCTGGTGCCGGGGCGGACGAAGAACCCCACGAGCTTCGTGTCCGACGCGGGCCACGTCTACGCGACGGCGCTCCACCTGTCCGGGCTGGACCCGGCGGCGCTCAAGGCCGCGGGCAAGGGCAAGAACGACCGCCCGCCCATGACGTTCATCAAGCGCTGAAGGGCCCGCAGGATGCGGGGCCGCCACCGCTCTTCCGGAGGCGGCCCCTTACGGCTCAGGCGTCGAGGACGCGCGCCACCGCGTCCACCACCTCCTGGTCCGTGGGGAAGGCGAGCGACGCCTTCCGGATGACCACCTTGCCGTCGACGGCGACCTCGTAGCTCCCCGACGGCCCGGGCTTCAGCTCCGCCTCCACATCCAACTCGTCCTTCAACGCGACCGCCGCACGGGCGGCCCTGGGCTTGTAGCCTCAGGAGTTGCAGTACGTAATCGTGACCTTCTTGTCGGCCATGGTGTGTCTCCTCGCGCGGGCGAGGCTTCGGGCCCGCGTCCCTGAGAGATAGTGCGTTCGCGGCCCGCGAGCCAGCCAGGTTGCTCCCCGGGCCAGCGGAGGGCGCGCCGCGACGAGGGGCCCGTAGCGAGGACACGCGCCTCGCGCCGTGGCGAGAGGGGCGTGGCGAAGGTGCCTGCCTCGCGCCATGGCGAAGGCACCTGCCTCTCGCGCCATGAAGAGCACCCGGGGCGAGAGCACGCCATGGAAAGGGGGGCGTGGCGAAGGTGCCTGCCTCGCGCCCTGGAGAGAGCAAGCCCTGGAGAGGGCTCCGCGGAGAGCGCGCGCCGAGGCGAGGGCGTCGAGGCGAGGGTTTCGCCACCGCGCCGGGAACAGGACGCGCGCCGGTCCAGGCGCTAGGTTGTCCTCCGCCATGACGGACTTTCGTGAGCGCATCGCCGCCGCCTATGACGTCGAGTCCTTCCGCCGCGAGGGCCAGCGGCTGGTCGATACGCTGGCGGACTACCTGGGCCAGGCCACGCACGGCCAGGACCTGCCCGTGTTGCCATGGGCCGCGCCCGCGGTGAGCGTGGACCGCTTCCCCGCCGCCTTCCCCGAGGAGCCCACGGGCGACTTCGCGGAGCTGGTGGCGCGCGTGCTCTCCGGCTCCAACCACCTGCACCACCCGCGCTACGTGGGCCACCAGGTGACGGCCCCCGTGCCGCTGGCCGCGCTGTGCGACGCCGTCTCCTCGCTGCTCAACAACGGCATGGCCGTGTACGAGATGGGCCCCGTCTCCACCGCCATGGAGCGCAACGTCCTGCGCTGGATGGCCGCGCGCCTGGGCCTGCCGGAGACCTCGGACGGCGTGCTCACCTCGGGCGGCTCCCTGGGCAACCTCACCGCCCTGCTCGCCGCCCGTCAGGCGAAGGCCGGCTACGACGCATGGAACGAGGGCGCCCACGCCGGGCCCCCGCTCGCGGTGCTCGTGCCCGCCTCCGCCCACTACAGCCTGTCGCGTGCCATCCGCGTCATGGGCTGGGGCCAGGGCGGCGCCATCCCCGTCGCCGTGGACGAGCGCTTCCGCCTGCGCCCGGACGCTCTCGGCCCCGCGCTGGAGTCCGCCACCCGCGCGGGACGCAAGGTCATCGCCGTGGTCGCCAGCGCGGGCTCCACCGCCACCGGCGCGTTCGACCCGCTGGAGCCCGTGGCGGACTTCTGCCAGCAGCACGGCCTCTGGTTCCACGTGGACGCGGCGCACGGCGCCTCCGCCGCGCTCAGCGCCGCCCATCGGCACCAGGTGCGCGGAATCGCCCGCGCGGACTCCGTCGTCTGGGACGCGCACAAGGGCCTGCTCATGCCCGCGCTGGTGACGGCGGTGCTCTTCCGCGACGGCGCGCGCTCCTTCGAGTCCTTCGCCCAGGAGGCCAGCTACCTCTTCGGCGACACCGAGCGCCCGTGGAGCGACGTGGCCCTGCGGACGATGGAGTGCACCAAGGAGATGATGGCGCTCAAGCTGTACGCCTGCCTGAGCGTGCTGGGCACCCGCCTGTTCGCCGACGCGGTGACGGAGTCCTACGCCCTCACCCGCCGCTTCGCCGAGCGGCTGTCCCAGGCCGGCGACTTCCACGTCCCCGTCCCACCCGACTGCAACATCCTCTGCTTCCGCCACACCCCCGAGCACGTCCCGCCCGACGCATGGGACGCGCTGCAGGTCCGCCTGCGCGAGCGGCTGGTGACCCGCGGAGACTTCTACCTGGTGCAGACCAAGCTGCCCCAGGGCGTGTTCCTGCGCGTCACCCTCATCAACCCGCTCACCACCGACGCGGACCTGGACGCATTGATGGAGGCGCTCAGGACGGCAGCTCGACGGTGAACTCGCTGCCGACGCCCGGCTCGGACGCCACCGAGACGACGCCGCCCAGCACCGACACCATCTCCCGCACCAGCGTCAGCCCCAGCCCCACGCCCGGCTTGGACTTATGCTCCAGGGGCTCCAGGTGCGAGAAGGGCTCGAAGATGTGGCCCTGCTCGGCGCGGGGGATGCCCGGCCCGGTGTCGCGCACCCGCAGGCACCAGCCCTGGGGCCGCTCCTCCACCGCCACCAACACCCCACCCTGCTCGGTGTACTTCACCGCGTTGGACACCAGGTTGAGCAGCACCATCTGCACGATGCGCGGGTCCGTGCGCGCCACCGCCCGCCCCTGCGGCCGGTCCCACTCGAGCGCCAGCCCCTTGCGGCGCGCCTCCAGCCGCGCCTCCTCCACCACCTCGTCCACCACCTCGCCCAGGTCCACCGTCTCGCGCCGCACCACCAGCCGGCCCTCCTCCAACTGGTTGTACTGGAGCACCATCTCCACCATGTCGCGCAGGCGCAGCGTGGAGCGGTGCATCCGGTCGAACATGTCCAGCGCCCGGGGCGGCAGCCCCCCCAGCTCCCGCTGCAGCGCGTGCTGGGTGAGCTGCAGCACCGACAGCGGCGTGCGCAGCTCGTGCGACACCAGCTGCAACAGCGTGCTGCGCGACGCGCTGGCGCGCTCGGTGGTCTCCAGCGCCACCTCCAGCTGCCGCTTGCGCATGCCCAGCTCGCGCGCCATCGCCTCCAGGTCCACCGAGCGCGCGGCGAGCAACCCCTGCAGCACCTCGCGCGTGCGCTTCATCACGGCCAGGTTCGTCACCCGCGCCACCAGCTCCTCGGACACGAAGGGCTTCACCACGTAGTCCTGTGCGCCGCCGCGCAGCAGGTCCACCCTCAACGCGTCATCCGCGCGCGCGGTGAGCAGCAGGATGGGCGTGGACTCCAGCCCCGGACGCGTGCGCACCGCGCGCACCAGCTGGTCCCCGCCCATGCGCGGCATCATCAAGTCGCTGACGATGACGTCCGGCATCATCCGCTCCGCCTTCGCCAACCCCTCCACGCCGTCCTCGGCGGTGGCCACCTGGAAGTCCCTCGCCAGCGTGTCCACCACGTAGCGGCGCATCTCCTGGGTGTCCTCCACCACCAGCACGCGCGGCCGGCTCGAGTCATCCGCGCGCGTGCTCACCGCCACCTCGCGCTCGGGCGGCTGGAGCACGTCCAGCTCCGCGTGCGCCGCCTCGACGCTCTGCTCGTGCGCCTGCGCCTCCGCGCGCGCCGCGAGCTTCACGCCCGTGGGCGCCAGGAGCGGCAGCTCCACCACGAAGCGCGCGCCGCCACCCGGGCGCTCCTCCACCCAGATGCGCCCCTCGTGCAGCGCCACGAAGTCCCGGGCGATGGCCAGCCCCAGGCCCGTGCCCCCGGTGTCGCGCGTGGTGGCCGCGTCGCCCTGACGGAAGCGCTCGAAGATGCTCTCGCGCTGCTCGGCGGGCACGCCGGGCCCGCTGTCCTCCACCACCAGCCGCCCCCGGCCCGACTCCGCGCTCACCGCCACGCGGATGTGCCCACCGTCGGGCGTGAACTTGGCCGCGTTGGACAGGAGGTTGAGCACCACCCGCTCCACCTTCTCCGGGTCCACCTGCGCCGGCAGCATCGCGGGCAGCTCCAGCGCGAAGTCCAGCCGCCGCTCGGCCACCAGCCCCTCGAAGTTCTCCGCGCCCAGCCGCACCAGCCGCGCCAGGTCCACCTCCTCGTACGACAGCCGCATCTGCCCCGCGTCCAGCTTGGCCACGTCGAGCAGCGCGTTGACGTGCCGCAGGAGCACGCGCGCGTTGCGGCGCACCACCTCCAAATCCCTGTGCGCCGCGTCCGGCAGCGTGCCCTGCTGGAGCAGCCGGTCCACCGGCCCCAGGATGAGCGTCAGCGGCGTGCGCAGCTCATGGCTGACATTGGCGAAGAAGCCGGTGCGCTGCGCCTCGGAGGCCTTCAGCTTCGCGTACAGCGTCTCCAGCTCCCGCGAGCTCTTCTCCAACTGCACCCGGCGCTCCTCGGACAGCCGCGCCGCCTCCGTCACCTCCACCACCCGCCCGCGCAGCGGCACCAGGTACATGCCCGTGGCCACCGAGGCCACCGCCGTCACCACCTTGATGCCGCCCCCCAGGTAGTAGGCCGAGTACCAGACGTTCCACACCTCCATCAGGTGCGTCAGCCCACACGCGCCGATGAAGACCCCGAACGACAGAATCATCCCGCCGAAGGGCAGCCGCGCCCGCCGCACCAGCGCGTACAACGTCAGCGAGATGAAGAAGTACGCCGCGCCGATGAGTGTGTCCGACACGACATGCATCGCCACCAGGTCCTGTTTCCACAGGTAGCAGTGCCCGTGCGGCATGTTCCAGGCACCGTAGAAGAAGTCTCGCAGACCCTCTGTGAGCTGGGAGAACCGCTCCAGGGAAACCGCGCCGCGCACCGCGTGTCCGAGCTGGTCGTTCATGGCGTTCCCTTCCACTGTCACGCATGGCGGGGGCCCCCACGGCTGCTCCCCCGGAGGAAGTATTCCATGCAAAACAGGTGACTCTTGCCACCCCCCATCTCACACCGGGACGCGGGGAAAGGGCATGAGACGCGAGTACACGCGCCGGGTGCTGGACAGTCGCCCCCCGGGTCGAAATGCGATAGAGCCGGGGCGCCATGCTCGTCTCCCTGGTCATCCCCGTCTACAACGAGATTCCCACCCTGGCGGAGCTGCTGCGCCGCTGCATCGCGGTCGACTTCCCCAAGGAGATTGTCCTCGTGGACGATTGTTCCCGGGACGGAAGCCGGGAGTTGCTGCAGCAGCTCGCCGAGCAGGGTGTGGGCCTGTTGGGGGGCACGCCGAAGAACCGCAACGAGGTCCGGGTGCTGTTCCAGGAGCAGAACCAGGGCAAGGGCGCCGCGCTGCGGCGAGGCTTCGCGGAGGCCACCGGGGACATCATCCTCGTGCAGGACGCGGACCTGGAGTACGACCCGCGCGACATCCCGCGGGTGATTCAGCCCATCCTGGACGGTGAGGCCGACGTGGTCTTCGGCAGCCGCTTCACCGGGACGCCCCGCCGGGTGCTGTACTTCTGGCACACGGTGCTCAACAACCTGCTGACCATGCTCTCCAACATGACGAGCGGGCTGAACCTCACCGACAT
The DNA here is from genome assembly GCF_024198255.1 of Myxococcus guangdongensis. Classification (NCBI taxonomy): domain Bacteria; kingdom Pseudomonadati; phylum Myxococcota; class Myxococcia; order Myxococcales; family Myxococcaceae; genus Myxococcus; species Myxococcus guangdongensis. The sequence continues at coordinate 303,101 of NZ_JAJVKW010000003.1, read as the reverse complement.
GGAGACCTGCTACAAGGCCTTCCGCGCCGAGGTCCTGCGCTCCGTCGAGGTGGAGGAGAACCGCTTCGGCTTCGAGCCGGAAATCACCGCCAAGGTGGCCCGCGGCAACTGGCGCATCTACGAGGTGCCCATCAGCTACCACGGGCGCACGTACGAGGAGGGCAAGAAGATTGGATGGAAGGACGGCGTGCGCGCCCTCTACGTCATCGGCAAGTACGCGCTGAAGCGTTAGGCGCGCGTCGGGACGGAAGCGGACCTCCCGGGTCGTCCGGCGCGGGCCTCGCGCACACGAGGTCCGCCCGGACACAGGCTCCCTTCACGACTAGCGTTGGGTGCCGCTGTCACTCGCACCCGAGGGTCCCGCGTTGGTGCCCGTGGTGCCGCCGGTGCCGGTGTTGTCGAGCCCCGCGCCCGAGCCGCCGGTGCCGCCCTGCGTGTTCGGGTTGCCCGTGCTGGTGCCGCTCGCGCCCGTGCCACCGGTGCCGCCCGGGCTGGTGCCGCTGGTGGCCGGGTCGTTCGTGCTGCTCGTCCCCGACGTGCCCGTGGTGTCCGTCCCGCTCGCGCCACTGCCGCCGGAGCCCGCGCCGTTGAGGTCCGAGCCGGTGCTGCCAGGGCGGGTGCCCGAGCCCTGGATATCGGAGCTGCTGCCGCTGCCGCCGGTGCCGTTGTAGCCCGAGCCCGCACCGCTGCTGTCCCGCGTGGACCCGCCGGGGACCGCCTCCTGCGAGCCCCCCGTCATCTCCGTCGTGTTGCCCGAGCCCCCCGTGCCCTGGTCATTGCGTGCATCGGAGGACTGCCGGGACTCACAGGCCCAGCCCAGCGCCATCGCCGGCACCAGCGCGCCAATCAACCACCCTCTTCGGAAATCTTTCATGGTCTTGTTCCCCGCCACTGTGGACCTCTCAATGTGAAAACGAGGCGCACGAAGGGCAGGGACATGGCGAGGGGTGTCGGGCCTTTGCTCGGAGAGCAGGACGCCCAGGCACAACGCCCCTCCCGTGGACCGTGAGGCAAGGGAGCATGCGGACGCGGGACACACCGGAGCGCCGCACACGGGGGCGGTGAGGCTCACCGCCGCCCCCCAGGCGGGCAGGCTACCCGTGGGCGCGTGTCTCCTCCGGAGGAGAGGGCTCGGGCGGCGGCACCGAGGGAGGCGCGCCCAGCAGCAGCGCCTTCGCCGCGTCCACCGCCTCGCTCGTCCCCGTCAACGCGAGCACGTCGCCCACCTGCAGCACCTCCTGCGCGGTGGGCACCGACAGGCTCTGCTCGCCGCGCTGGATGGCCAGCACCGTCGCGCCCGTGAGCCCGCGCAGGTTCACCTGGGCCAGCGTCTTGCCCGCCCCGGGGCTCGACTCCTCCAACCGCACGGAGGCCGGCGCGCCCAGGCCCGGCAGCAGCCCCTGCACGTGGTCCAGCGCGTGCTCGTCCGCGCCCGGCTCCTTCGAGTGCGACTGCGCCGCCAGCGCCGCCACCAGCACCTGCGCGCCGGCGCGCACGTGGCCATGCAGGTTGGTGGCCCCGCGCCAGAACGCGACGCCCAGCGCGCCCACCAGCACCAACAACACCAGGGGGCCCGCCGCGCCCTTCAAGAACGGCTGCGTCACCACCACCACGGGGATGGCCACCAGCAGCACGATGCCCACCTGCAGCGTGACGAGCAGCACCCGCCGAGGCGCCGCGGCCAGGTCCAGCTTCCCGTCCTGGCGCGCCGGCAGCGCCGCCTCCGCCAGGATGGTCCCCAGCCGCCGCGCCATGCCGATGACGCCCACGATGAACGGCACCCCCAGCAGCACCGCGCCGCCGAGGATGAGGTTCTTCGACAGGTCCTCGTCCACGCCCGTCTGCACCTCGACGAAGTGGGCCATGCGGTCCGCCATCAGCGACGTGCCGATGACCAGGATGACCAGCAGCACCGCGTCCAGCACCAACAGCCGGATGAGGCGCCGCACGCCCGCGCCCAGCGTCTCCCGACGCGGCGCCTGCCGCAGCCGCTCCACCCACGTGCCGTACAGCGTGACGAAGGTCTGCAGGGGCTTGGGCAGCTTGCGGTCCACCCACGATGCGACGGGCCCGGACGCCTTGATGAGCAAGGGCGTGGTGAGCGTGGTGATGGCCGACACCGCCACCGCCACTGGATAGATGAACGAGCCGGTCGCCTTCAGGGACAGGCCCAGCGCGGCGATGATGAAGGAGAACTCGCCAATCTGCGCCAGGCTCAGGCCCGCCTGCACCGAGGTGCGCGTGCTGTTGCCCGTCAGGAACGCGCCCAGCGCCACGCTGATCAGCTTGCCCACGATGACCACCACGGTGAGCACGATGATGGCCGCCCAGTGCTCCATGATGAGCGCGGGGCTGATGAGCATGCCCACCGACACGAAGAAGATGGCGGCGAACATGTCGCGCACCGGCTGCACCAGGTGCTCGACCAGCTTCTCCTCACCCGACTCCGCCACCAGCGAGCCCGCCAGGAACGCGCCGAGCGCCACCGAGTAGCCGAACGACTGCGCCAGCAGCGCCACCGCGAAGCAGATGCCCACGCTGGCCACGAGCGTCGTCTCCGGCCGGTTCAGCTTGATGACCGCGCGCATCGCCCGGGGGATGATGAACAGGCCCACCGCCACCAGGCCCACCAGGAACGCCACCAGCTTGCCCGTGGTCAGCGTCAGGTCCTTCACGGACAGGCCCGCGCCGGTGGAGATGGCCGTCAGCGTGGCCATCAACAGCACCGCGATGAGGTCCTCGACGATGAGCACCCCCACCACCAGCTCCCGCAGCTTCCCGCGGATGCCCTGCTCGTCGAACACCTTGGCGATGATGGTGGTGCTGGACACCGCGATGATGGCGCCCGTGAAGATGCTCTCCAGCGTCGTCCAGCCGAAGGCGCGCCCCACCATGAAGCCCAGCCACACCATGATGCTGCATTGGATGACGGCGGTGATTCCGGCGGTGAACCCCACGGAGAACAGCTTGCGCAGGCTGAACTCCAGCCCGAGCGAGAACATCAGCAGGATGACGCCCAGCTCCGACAGCGTCGTCACCACCTCCTGATTGGCGACGAGCGGAATCGGCAGGTAGGGGCCCACCACGAGGCCCGCGAGGATGTAGCCGAGCACCACGGGCTGGCGCAGCTTCTGGAAGACCACCGTCGTCACCGCGGCGACGCACAGGACAATGGCAATGGCCTGGAGGACCTCGTGGGCTCCGTGCATCAGGTCACCTCAATCTGGAAGACTCGGACGGGACGCGCCCCATGATTTCCGAGGACTCGGAAGACAAGGGCCATCCCTCGGGGATGAAAGGAAAAGACGACGTCACGCCGGGCTTTTTCGCCCGGACCACCGCGGGGCTCCACGCGCGACCCCGGCCCGGGAAGGGCCCGCGTCGCGCACGGGTCAGCCGAACTCGGGCGGTCCGCGCAGCGTGCGACTGGCGATGGAGGGACGGTCCGCGATTTCCCCGCTCGACGTGGGCGCCGCCGGGGCGCGACGTTCGCGCAAGGTGACTCGCGTGAAGGCGTGGTGACGCTCGCGGCCCCAGCGGTACAGGGCCAACAGGTCGGGCTCGAGCGCGGTGCGGGTCCGCACGGAGGACGCCGCCGCGAAGGCGGGCCCCCCGCCCACATGGAGGGCCAAGTCCCAGCCGCCCAAATCCGTGATGTGGAACTGCGCGCCCCAGCGCCGCGAGGACTTCTTGGAGGACCTGGCGCCCTGGCGCACCGACGTCGCGCCAGAGTCGGCGTAGAAGCCGCGCTCGGGGGTGGCGCCCCGGGTGGGGCACTCGGCGTCCCCGGCGCGCAGGACGGTCGCCAGGACCAGGACCACGCCCAGGGCCAGCAGTCCGGTCCGGAGCAGCTCACTCCCGGAACCGGGCATTCGCGATGTCGTGCCGGGGGAGCGCATCGCTCGTTCAGGTACTACGCCGGACATGGCCCCGTAAAGCGCGGGTTGCCCCCAGCCCGCCAGTCCGCTGGGCCCCGGCGCGCGGACGAGGTGGCGAGCGCGTGGAGCGCCCTGCTCGCTCGCCGCTCGACGCATGATTTGCGCCCTCGTCCCGGGGGCCGCGGGACTCCCATCCCGGGGGCCTCCGCTCGGGGCGGACCGGACGCGCGTGCGTGGCTGGGGAGGTGGCGCCTTCATGGGGTTGAGGGGTGACGCGGGGGCTGGGGTCCGAGGCTCGGGCGGCGTGGCCTGGGGCGGGCTTGGGGCTCCACGGGTAACGACCTCGGGCCCGGAGTTCCCGCGAGATTCGCGGCGGCGCGGCCGTGGATCTCCACGCGCCCTGACGCGAGGGGACGACACCCCGTTCCAGGCGGGTGCGTCACCGGGTTGTAGGCCCATGTCCTCCTCTCCACGGCTGAGCCGACCGGGACGCAGCGCGAAGGCGCGCGTGGACGAGGACAACGTCCACCCGTGCACAGCGACGGCAGGCGTCGGTGCGGCGCGTGCGTGGGCGTGCCGCCGGGTGGGAGCATCCCTAGGTTGAGGATGTGCTTTCACGATTCCTGCTCTACGGGTGCACGGGTTGGGTGCTGGAGGTCCTCTTCACGGGGGCGAACGCGGCCCTGCGCCGGGACAGGAGCGCCACGGCGCAGACCTATCTGTGGATGCACCCCATCTACGGGGGCACGGCGCTGGCGCTGGAGGAGGTCTCCGCGCGGCTCAAGCCCCTGCCCCGGCCCGTGAGGGCGCTGGCCTACACGGCCCTCATCTTCGGGGCGGAGTACGCCACGGGGTGGTTGCTGAAGAAGCTGCTGGGCCGCTGCCCCTGGGACTACGCGCCGCACCGCTGGAGCGTGCACGGGTTCATCCGCCTGGACTACGCGCCCGCCTGGTACCTCACCGCGCTGCTGTTCGAGCCGGTCCGTGACGGGCTGCTCCACGTCACCAGCGAGGCCCTGCGGCACACGCCCGAGTACCGGGAGGCCGAGGAGGCCGGGGTGGTGCCCGCCGGGTGCCTTCCCGAGGGCGAGGCGGAGCAGGCCGGTGTGGTGGCCACGCGCTTCGAGCAGGCCCAGGTGGTGGAAGTCTCCCCCTGAGGCCTGGGGACTGGGGGGATGGCCCTTCCCCCCGCCGAGTCCGCTGGTCGACTGCTCCCCAGGCGGTTGTGAAAGGGCTTCCGGCTTTTCTTCCTCCGTGCCGCGTCGCGTAGTACCTTCACGGCTGCATTCCCCCACGCGCCAGCGGGAAATTCCGCCGACTCTCCGAAAGTTTCCGCCCTCGTATGTTCGACTGGCTTCACACCCTCTTTTCGCGCGACCTCGCCATCGACCTCGGGACGGCGAACACGCTCATCTACATCCGCGGTCAGGGCATCGTGTCCAACGAGCCCTCGGTGGTGGCCGTCCAGCACGACGCGCGCGGGGGCAAGAAGGTCCTCGCGGTGGGCAAGGAAGCCAAGGAGATGTTGGGCCGCACGCCGGGCAACATCGTCGCCATCCGGCCGATGAAGGACGGCGTCATCGCCGACTTCGAAATCACGGCGGCGATGCTGCGCTACTTCATCCAGAGCGCGCACAACCGCAAGACGCTGGTGAACCCGCGCATCATCATCGGCATCCCCTCCGGCATCACCGAGGTGGAGCGCCGCGCGGTGCGCGAGGCGGCGGCGAACGCGGGGGCGCGCGAGGTCTACCTGATTGAGCAGCCCATGGCGGCGGCCATCGGCGCGGGCCTTCCGGTGACGGAGCCCAGCGGCAACATGATTGTGGACATCGGCGGTGGCACGTCCGACGTCGCGGTCATCAGCCTGGCCGGCATCGTGTTCGCCAAGAGCGTGCGCATCGGCGGCGACAAGCTGGACGAGGCGATCATCCAGTACGTGAAGCGCAAGTACAACCTGCTCATCGGTGAGCGCACGGCGGAGCTCATCAAGATGGGCATCGGCACGGCGTATCCGACGGACGAGGTCATGACCATGGAGATCAAGGGTCGCGACCTGGTGGCCGGTGTGCCGCGCACGCTGACGGTGTCGAGCGACGAGGTGCGTGACGCGCTCGCCGAGCCGGTGAACGGCATCGTCGAGGCGGTGAAGCTGACGCTGGAGCGCACGCCGCCGGAGCTCGCCGGTGACATCGCCGACAGGGGCATCGTGCTGGCCGGTGGTGGGGCGCTGCTGAAGAACCTGGACACGCTGTTGCGTGAGGAGACGGGCCTGCCGGTGTTCCTGGCCGAGGACCCGCTGTCCGCCGTCGTGATTGGCGCGGGCAAGGCGCTGGAGTCGCTCGACATCCTCCGTCAGGTCTGCCAGCCGGGCTGAGCTTCGGCCCTGTGTCGTGAGCACCGCGGCGCCGTGCCTCCTGGAGGCCGGCGCCGTTCGTGTTTCCGGGGTCAGACCTCGGTGAATCTCACGCCGGTGACGCGGGCGCGCTCCAGGGCGAGCTTGAGGTCCTCGGAGACGATGAGGCCCAGGTCCCAGCCCCAGGTGCGGAACACCTTGGCGTCGCCGACCTTCGAGGTGTCGATGCGCATGCCGATGACGGACCTGTACTCCCCCACCCGTTCGGGCTGACCGTCTTCCGGCTTCCAGTACAGGACCTCGTCGGAGGCCTCGTCGTCAATGCAGCGCAGGAGCTTCGTGGCCACCAGGATGAGGTACTGGTCGGGCATCCCCTGGATTTCGACGGGGAAGACCTGCACCGCGTCAGGTGCCAGCTCCATGAAGAGCGTGGCGACACGGACATGGACGACTGGCGCCATGCCAAGCCCCGCAGTGCTGAACTCCAGGCGTCGCCCCGGTTCATCGATGGGAATGCTCAAACGCCCTGGGTGTGGAAGCGCTCGCCCGGAACGGAAGACATACGGGTCATCCAGTTCCACGCCATGCGCATCCAGCGGATCTCCCAGGTCCCAGTTCCCGGACTCCATCACTTGCGCGAGCTTGAAGTAGCGCTTGGGCATATCTGGCCCTCTACCTCACTTTCCTCGCGTCACCAGTTCGTTGAGTCTCGTCCCCTTCGTCCTGACTTCCACGGACAGGGCCTGGAGCTCGGTGGTCAGCGCCTTGCGACAAGCCTCCACGGTGCGACAAGTCCTCGTCGCGCCGTTGAGTCGCTCATAAACGGCTTCGTGGTACGACCGTGGGTGAGGGCCTTTGTGGCCTCGCACTTCCACGATGTTCTCCGGGTCCTTCAGCTTCATTCCCGCCTTCCGGAAGAGTCTCCTGAACTGAGGGGTCCAAGGTCCACCCTGGACAGCAGAGATGCTGTTCTTGTCTGTAGCGATGTGATGACGATGCGGCCTGCTCGCCCCATCCCTCTGGCCAGCCATCGCCAGCGCATTGGGTGCAAGCGCGATGGTGAGTCCCTCGCTCGACACCGCGACCGAGCGCACCGCACCCATCGCCGCGAATTGAAAACCCGCCTGCGACTCGACCGCCAGCGCCGCCTGTGCGGAGCCCGGCAGCTGCGCTGACTTCGCAGCCAGCCCCGCCGTGTTGCCGATAGCGGCGGTGGCCAACATCACGAAGACGCGTGCCGCGTTCTCACCCAGCACCGCACCAAACGCGGAGCCCGCATCGTCGAGCTGCTCGAAGGTGGTCGCGCGGTCCACATCCCTGACGAGCACGCACCATCCACCGATGATGCCCAACACCGTGTCGACGCCCAGATAGGCGATGGCCGTTGCCGTCAGCAGCGTCGCCAGTCCCTTCGACACGGGCTCGGGCAAGGTCCACAGGAGCATGTACATCGTCACCGAGGCCATCACCATCGAGAGGACCTGCCGAGGGTCGGTCATGTCCTCCAGCGCCTCGGCGGATTCCTCCCAGACCGAGCCCATGGCGATGGCCATCGCCAGCACGTACTTGCCATCACTGCCGAGCAGCGGGCCTTCCTCCAGCAGACTCAGACAGTCGCCCGGCGTGCCCTGGTTCCGACACCATCGGCCATAGGCCTGGGTCATCTCCTCGTCCGCATAGGTCTCCAGCAGGTGAGGCCCCTCACCCAGGGACACGTCTCGGGCCGAGAGACGGTGCGTCCGGTGTTCGTAGAGGTACAGGCCACTGCGGGAGGGGAGCTCGAACAGCTCACGGGCCTGACGCATCGGGTTGTTCGAGGGAACGACATCCCGCGCCAGGGACTTCATCGCGTCCTCGAACTCGCCATCCTCGAGTCGGGCATCAGCCAGCTCCGCGCCCTCTTCCTCACGTGGGGTCAGGGTGAAGATCTCGCTGCCAGTGTCGAGGCGAACGACCCGGGCCGAGGAGCACCCCACTCCCGTCAACAGCATGAGCAGCGCGACGCACCAACGTGGCGACATGGGCCCTCCGTGTCAGGAGCCCGAACCATGCCGCGCGGCCCTGACACGGCCTCGCGCCCGGGCCAGCAAGGGAGCACGAGCATGTTTGACACCCACACAGGCCCTGGATTGTGGTGCGCCCATGAGCACATCCACGGTTCGTCACACGTTGTCGAAAGTCCTCGCCGCCACGCTGCTCGTGTCCGCGCCCGCGCTCGCGGACTGGGTCGGTGACCTGCGCGTGAAGAGCGCTCCCGCCCCCGGCCAGAAGGCCGCCCCCGAGACCAAGGGCAAGATGTACGGCCGCACCGGCATGCTCCGCATGGACCTGTCCCCCGTCGAGGTCCCCGGCGGCATGTCCATCCTCTTCAACTGGGAGAAGCGCACCGGCTCCACCCTCTTCCACGACCGCAAGGCCGCCACCACGCGCAACCTCGACGACATGTCCGTGAAGATTCCCGGCGCCTGTTCCGGGAAGAACCAGGACTTCGACGCGTGCTTCAAGGAGCAGGGCTTCAAGAAGGTCGGCACCCAGAAGGTCAACGGCCACCCCACCGTCATCTACGAAGGGGTCCCTCCCGGTGCCGAAGGCGCCGTCGAGCGTCAGAAAGTCTGGCGCCCCACCGACCTCCCCGAGGTCGCCTACGTGCGCAGCCAGACGTTCGACACCAAGGGCAAGCTCCAGGCTGAAATCGACGTCACCAACATCAAGGTCGGCGAACAGCCCGCCTCCCTCTTCGTCATCCCCGCCGACTACGAGGAGCTCGACGCCCCCGGCCCCAACGACTCCGTCATGGGCTCCTTCAAGCCCGAGGACTTCAAGGGCAAGTCACCCGAGCAGATCCAGGAGATGATTCGTCAGCGCATGGCCGCCCCCCAAGGCGCTCCGCCCGCGCCGCCTCCCGCCAAGACGAAGTAGCCCGCCTCAGCTCGCGCGAGCCACCACGCCGCCGTCCCCCAACAACGCGGGGCGGCGGTGCTTCGCGTACAGCGAGTCCCGCCACGCGAGCAGGTCCGGGAACGCCGCGGCCAACGACTCGTGATGCCACACCTCACGCGTCCCCGGTCCCACCGGCAACCACGCGTCATCCACGGGCCGCACGAACTGGAGCATCAAGCCCGCCGTGATGTCCGCGTACGTGAAGCGCTCCATCAAGTAGGGACGCCCCTTCAGCTCCGCGCGAAGCCGCTCCAGCGCGGGGATGGCCTTCTCCTGCAGGACACGCTCCGGGTCCGCCACCGCGTGGTGCTTGCGCGAGATGAACCGAACTCCCATCCGAGCGACCGGCGCGGACACACCGCGGAGGAACCCGGGGATGTACGCGGGCAGGCTCTCCCGCTGCGCCCGCGGATTCTCGAGCATCCGACGCAACACGTTCGCCCGCGCGATGCCCAGCACCGCGTCGCTCACCGCCTCCCAGCGCTCGATGGTCTCCAACGCGCTCGCGGGAAACAGCGGCGCCCCGCGCCCCTGGGCCTCCGCCCTGCGCGCAATCGAGAACGAGCCCGTCGTCGCGCCCTCCGGCTCCACCAGCAACGGCACCGTGGGACGCGTGCCCTTCGGCGTGCGCCAGCGCAACACCAGCTCACCCGTGAGCGGCGTGTGCTCGCGGTAGCGGTAGTCGACACCGTGGTGGTCCAACGCCCAGAGGGCCTTCTCCGTCCAACCCGAGTACCGCAACCCATACAGAGTGCGCATAGGCCCGAGAACCTACGCCGGACCTGACCAGGATGTATAACCCCGACATGGCGCCTCCCCTCCAATTGCACCTGCGTGACATCAGCCACTCCCTGGTGGAGGCCTGGCGTCAGGAGTTCGCGGGCATCGAAGGCGTCACCATCTCCCGAGGAGACATCTTCTCCGAGCGAGAGGGACAGGTGTCCCCCAGCGACCCCATCGACCTCCGCGCCGACGCCATCATCAGCCCCGCCAACAGCTTCGGGTTCATGGATGGCGGCATCGACGCCGTGTACACGTACCAGCTCGGCCAGCAGGTCCAGGACCGCCTGCGCGAGTTGCTCGAGCAGGACTGGGGCGGCGAGCTGCCCGTGGGCAGCGCGGTGCTCGTCCCCACCGGCCGCGAGGAGATTCCCTGGTGCATCAGCGCGCCCACCATGCGCGTGCCCGTGGATGTCAGCGAGACGGTGAACGCCTACCTCGCCATGCGCGCCGCCCTGCGCTGTGTGCTCGCGCACAACAAGACGGCGAAGACGCCCATCCGCACCCTCCTCACCCCGGGCCTGGGCACGGCCGTCGGTCGCATGCCCCCCAACCGCTGCGCGCGACAGATGAAGGACGCGTGGCTGCGCACCGTGGTGGGACCGGACTTCATCCCCCACACACTCCGCGAAGCCGCGACGGACGACTTCCGGCTGAAGCCGTAGCACCGCGCGGACCCGCGCCTGCATCCCCGTGCTACAAGCCGGGCCCCATGAGCCCTGCCCGCGAGCCTCGCTCCTCGACGAAGCAGTCCGCCCGCCCCGCGTCGAAGCGCGAGAAGACCACCACGCCCGTGAAGGCCACCCGGAACGCCCTCGACGCGAAGTCCGTGGCCTCAGAGACGCCTCCTCGCGGCACCAGGCGCAGCAAGTCCTCCCCCCTGAAGACCCCGGCCAGCCCGGTGAGGGGCAAGTCCTCGGCCGCGAAGCCCGCCACGGGCTCCGCGCCGCGCAAGTCCGACGCCCGGAAGACGCTCGCCAGCGCCGCGACCCACAAGTCCCCGGCCGCGAAGCCCACCGCCAGCGCCACGCGAAGCCCGCCCATGCCATCCAAGTCCGCGCCCGCCGCGACGAAGACGCCGTCCGCCACCGCGCCCGCGGACGGCCTGCCCATCGTCTTCTTCGAGTCCCCCGCCGCCTTCGACCGGTGGATGGAGAAGCACCACACCACGCGCGGCGCGTGGCTCAAGTTCACGAAGAAGGGCCACAGCCCCACCTCCGTCACCTACCAGGAGGCGCTCGAAGTCGCCCTGATATGGGGTTGGATCGACGGCCAGAAGGGCCGCTTCGACGAGACGGCCTACCTCCTGCGCTTCACGCCGCGAGGCCCGCGCAGCATCTGGTCGAAAATCAACCGCGAGAAGGTGCTCGCCCTCATCGACGCCGGGAAGATGCGCCCCACGGGGCTGGCCGAAGTCGAGAACGCGAAGAAGAACGGCCGCTGGGACGCCGCCTACGACTCCGCGCGCACAGCCACCGTGCCGGAGGACCTCGCCCAGGCGCTCGCCGCCAACCCGCGCGCGCAGGCGTTCTTCGCGACACTCAACTCCGTCAACCGCTACGCCATCCTGTTCCGCATCCAGAACGTCAAGAAGGCGGAGACCCGCGCCCGCAAGATTGCCGAGTACGTCGACATGCTCGCCCGGAACGAAAAGATTCACGCCTGATGCCCGCCTCTCCTCCCAGCACCCCCTCCGTGCTCGCCGTGCGCGAGCTGTGCAAGACCTACGCGGGCACCGTCGCCGTGGACGGCATCTCCTTCGAGGTGGGCCGCAACGAAATCGTCGGGCTGCTCGGCCCCAACGGCGCCGGTAAAACCACCACCATCAACATGGTGCTCGGCGTGCTCGAGCCCACCTCCGGCTCCATCCACATCCAGGGCGTGGACCTGGCGAAGCACCGCTCCCAGGCCCTGGAGCGCACCAACTTCGCCGCCGTCTACGCGCCCCTGCCCGGCAACCTCACCGTCGTCCAGAACCTGCGCTACTTCGGCCTCATCTACGGCGTGAAGCACATCTCCGAGCGCATCGAGACCCTGCTCAACGAGTTCGACCTCGTGCGCTTCCGCGACACCAAGAGCGGCGTGCTCTCCTCCGGCGAGCAGACCCGCGTGGCGCTCGCCAAGGCCATGCTCAACCAGCCGCAGCTGCTCCTGCTCGACGAGCCCACCGCGTCGCTCGACCCGGCCACCGCGAAGGACATCCGCGCCCGCATCCGCGACTTCGCCGCCCAGGGCACCGGCGGCGTGCTGTGGACGTCCCACAACATGTACGAGGTCGAGGAGGTCTGTCACCGCGTCCTCTTCATGTCGCGCGGCAAGGTGCTGCTCCAGGGAGACCCGCGCGAGCTGCCGAAGGAGCACGGCAAGGCCTCGCTCGAGGAGCTGTTCATCACCGTCGCCCGCGAGCCGCTCGCGCTGGGGAATCACTGAAGCCATGCGACTGTCCCGCGCCGCCGCCGTCGTCCTGCGCCAGTTCTACCTGCTCAAGGGCAGCCCCTCGCGCGTCTTCCCCCTCTTCGCGTGGGTGGCCATCGACATCGTCCTGTGGGGGTTCATCACCCGCTACCTGGGCACCATCACCCACGAGCCCGGCATGGACCTGGTGCCCGCGCTGCTGGGCGCGGTGCTCCTGTGGGACTTCCTCACCCGCGTCATGCAGGGCGTGACGATGGCCTTCTTCGAGGACGTCTGGTCGCGCAACTTCCTCAACGTCTTCGCCACCCCCATGTCCATCAGCGAGTACGTGCTGGGGCTGGTGCTCTCCAGCATCGCGACCAGCTCGGTGGGCCTGGTCGTCATGCTCGTCGTCGCGGGCACGGTGTTCGGCCTGTCGATGCTCGTCTATGGCGCCATGCTGGTGCCGTTCCTGCTCGTGCTGTTCCTCTTCGGCATCGCGCTGGGCATCATCGGCACGGCGGTGGTGCTGCGGCTGGGGCCGTCCGCGGAGTGGTTCATCTGGCCCATCCCCGCGCTCCTGTCCCCGTTCGTCGGCGTCTTCTACCCGCTGTCCACCTTGCCCTCGTGGATGCAGGGCATCAGCCGGATGCTGCCGCCCTCGTACGTGTTCGAGGGCATGCGAGCCATCGTCGCCGGTGGCTCGGTGTCCTGGTCCACGGTGGCGCTGGGAGGCGGCCTCGCCATCCTCTACATCCTGCTGGCCGCCTTCTTCTTCACCCGCGTCTTCCGCCACGCCGTGCGCACGGGCCTGATCGCCCGCTACAGCGCGGAGAGCGTCAGCTAGGGCGCCGTCGCGTCCATCAGCTGCTGCGACAGGTACACGTAGTGCAGCGCCCACCGACGCGCATTGAGCATCGGGTCGGAGTCGTTGCTGTGCCCGCCGTCCGTGTTCTCGTAATAGAGATACGGCAGCCCCATCGACTCCAGCTTCGCGGCGAACTTGCGCGCGTGTCCCGGGTGCACGCGGTCGTCCTTCGTGTTCGTGGTGATGTACGGCTTGGGGTAGCGCACCCCCGGCTTGAGGTTCTGGTAGGCGGAGTACTTCGAGATGAACGCCGCGTCCTCGGGCACCGCCGGGTCACCGAACTCGCCCACCCAGGACGCGCCCGCGGGCAGCTTCGGGTAGCGCATCATGTCGATGAGCGGGCTCTCGATGACCGCCGCGTTGAGCAGCTCCGGCCGCTGCGTCATCACCACGCTGGTGAGCACGCCACCATTCGAGCGCCCGTAGATGCCGATGTGCTCCGGCGACGTCACCTTGCGGCGCGCCAGGTCCTCCAGGACCGCGGCGAAGTCATCGAACGCGCGCTGACGCTTCTCGCGCAGGGCGGCCTGGTGCCAGCTCGGACCGAACTCACCGCCACCCCGGATGTTGGCGACGACATACGCGCCGCCCCGCTCCAGCCACAGCTTGCCCATCTCCGGCAGGTAGACGGGCGGCTTGGACACCTGGAAGCCGCCGTAGCCGTACACCACCGTCGGCGTGGCACCGGCCACCTTCGCCTTCACCGGACGCACCAGGAAGTACGGCACCTTCGTCCCGTCCTTCGACTTCACCCAGAACTGCTCCACGCGGTGCTTGGACGCATCGAAGCGCGCGGGCAGTGACTTGATGCGCTTCACCTTCCCCGCCGCCGCGTCGCCGAGCCACAGCGACCCCGGCTCCAGGAAGCCCTCCGCGCCCGCGAACACCTGGTCATGCGCGGAGGACGTGTCGACAATCTCCACCGACGCATTCTTCGGCATCGCCAGCCGCTTGCGCGTCCAGCGCTTCTTGCCCGGCGTGTAGACGTCCAGCGCGCCCTTCACGTCCTCGTACACGTTGACGAGCAGCAGGTTGCGCGTGGCCGCGACGCGCTCGATGCCCTGCCGGGGACCGGGCTGGAGGACCAGCGTGGGCTTCGCCTTCGCAGGGTCCGCCTTCAGCGCAGCCAGCGGATAGGCCAGGAGCGCGCCCTGCTTGAAGCCGCCCCAGTCCTCCTCGATGGTGAAGACCACCTGTCCCTGGAGGAAGGCCTGGAATGACACCTTCCGGGGGAACGGCAGCCGCACGGGCGCCGCGTCGCCCAGGAGGTACAGCTCCGACTCGTAGAACGTCACCCCGCGGTTGACGAACACCGCCTGGAGCGCGCCCTCCTCGTCGCGAAGGATGATGGGCGACGCGGACACGTCCGTGCGCTCGCCGCGGAACACCTCCGTCGCCTGCTCCACCGGCGTGCCGCGCTTCCAGCGCTTGAGCACGAACGGGTAACCGGACTCGGTGAGCGTGTCACCGCCCCAGTCGCGCCCCACGAGCAGCGTGTCCGTGTCCAGCCAGTCCACGGACTGCTTGCCCTCGGCGAGCTTGAAGCCGTTGTCGACGAACTGCTTCGTGCTCGCGTCGAACTCGCGCGCCTCCACCGCGTCCTTGCCGCCATTGGACAGCCGCACGATGCAGCGCTGGTCCGCGGGGGGCAGGCACTCCTTGCCCTTCCAGATCCAGTTGGCGCCCTCCGTCTTCGCCAGCACGTCCACGTCCAGCACCGTCTGCCAGGGGATGGTGGGGCTCGCGTAGCCCTCCGTGGTGGTGTGACGCCACTGGCCGCGAGGGTTCGTCGCGTCCTGCCAGAAGGTGTCCACGCCGCCCGCGCGGAACGAGGGAGCGGGGATGCGGTCCGTGGCGGTGAAGATGCGCAGCGCCTCGGCCTGGAAGGGCTCGAAGCGCGGGTCCTTCTCCAGCACGGCTTCCGTCTTCGCGTTCTGCGCGCGCACCCACTCCAGCGCGCGCTGTCCCTGCACCTCCTCCAGCCACAGGAAGGGGTCCTCCTCGGCCATCGCCGGCGAAGCAGTCAACAGCCCGGTCAGCAGCGGCGCGACAAACAACCTGCCCATGGTCCTCGTCTCCTGGTGGGGATGCGGCGGGCCTCCAACACGGCTCGGCCGCTCCCATTCCAGGCCACGGCCCCTCTCCCTCCCACACGGCGGGCAGCTTCCCTTGAAGCCCCGGGTCCTCGCCACCCGCCCGGCGTGCCCCGCTGGCGACACGCCGAGTCCCGACCCGGCGGCCTCAGCGCGCGGCCCGTGCCCGAGTCCCCATGCGCCTGGAGCCGCCAGGCCGTGGTGCGCCCCTGGGCCCCGACGCGTGGGCGCGGAAACCCTCGCGATACAGACTCGGGGCCACGCCGAAGCGACGCTCGAAGGCCCTGCGGAAGACGTCGGCGCTCTGGAAACCGACGGCGAGCGCCACCTGCTCGATGCCGCCGTGGCCCTCCACCAGCCGGCTCCGCGCCTCCTCCAGTCGGAGCTGCTCCACGTACGCGGCCGGCGTCTGGCCGAAGACGGAGCGGAACTGACGCGCGAAGTGTCGCGGGCTGAGGGAGACGCGTTGAGCCAGTGCCTCGACGGAGAGGTCCTTCGCGAGGTTGACCAGCATCCAGCTCGGCAGGTCACCGAAGCGTCCGCCGCTCTCCTCCTGGAAGCGCAGCGGCTCGGAGTACTGGGCCTGACCTCCGGGGCGCTTGAGATACATCACCAGCTCCCGCGCGACGGTGAGCGCCGAGCGTGGGCCGTGGTCCTCCTCGATGAGCGCGAGCGCCAGGTCGATGCCGGCGGTGATTCCCGCGGACGTGTAGAAGGAGCCGTCCTTGATGAACAGCGCGTCCGCCTCGATGCGGACCTTCGGGAAGCGCTCGGCCACGTCCCTCGCGAACTGCCAATGCGTGGTGGCGCGTCGCCCATCGAGCAGCCCCGACGCCGCGAGCGCATAGATGCCCGTGCAGACGGAGACGACGCGACGGAGCTTGGGCCCATGCGCGCGGAGCCAGCGCGTCACCCGCGCGTGGGTCTCCGGGGTCCGCAGGCCCGCGCCGCCGGGGATGACGAGCGTGTCCAATCCGCTCGCGTCCTCCAGCACGAGGTGCGGCTTGAAGACGACGCCCGACTCGGAGCGGAACTCTCCCGGGTGCAGCCCCACCACCAGCACCTCGTAGCTGCGGTGTCCGTCCGACTGGACCTTCGCGAAGGCCTCCAGCGGCCCGACGAGGTCCAGGCTCTCCACGCCCTCGTAGCCGAGAATGCCCACCCGCTTCCGTGTCGCCGTCATCCGCACCTCACGCCGGGGCATGTTAGCCCCGCCTCGGGAGCACGGGCGCTTCGCGAGGCATCGCAACGAGGGAGGTCACACCTCCCAGCCGTCGAGCCCCACGACGCGAGCAGGGGCTCGCCGTGCCGACCTCACGGCGAGGGATTTCACGCCCCTCGCATGGCCCTGCCACGCGAGGAGCAGGAACCGTCACGCCCCGCGCAACGAGATGGCCGGGTCCACACGCGAGGCCTGCAGCGCGGGCAGCAGGCAGGCGACCACTCCCGTGCCCCCCAGCAACACCAGCACGCCCAGCAGCGTCACCGGGTCCGTGGGCTCCACGCCGAACAGCAGCCCCTCCATCAACGAGGACAGGCCGAGCGCCCCCGCCGTCCCCACCGCGAGCCCCACCAGCACCAGGTGCATGCCCTGCCGCAACACCAGCGCGAGCACACCCGCGGGCGTGGCGCCGAGCGCCAGACGGATGCCCATCTCCCGCACCCGCTGGCTGACCGAGAACGCCACCACGCCGGACAGGCCCGTGCACGTCAGCACCAGCGCCAGCACCGCGAAGAAGCCCAGGAGCATCGTCATCAAGCGCGGCGCGGCGAGCGACTCGTTGCGCACGTTCGACAGCGGGTGCACGTCCGTCACGGGCTGCACCGCGTCCAGCTCATGCACGAGCGCACGCACGCGCTCCGCGAGCACCATCGGCGGCCCCTGCGTGCGGACGAGCAACCTCAAATCCCTCAACGGCTGCAGCGAGAACGGGAGATACACCTCGCGCGGCGGCTCATCCCCGAGCCCGCGCTCCCGCACATCGCCCACCACGCCCACCACCGTGACCCAGTGGCTCCCGCCATCGAACGAGATGCGCCGCCCCACGCCCTCCCCACCGCCGAGATGCGCGCGCACGAACGCCTGGTTCACCACCACCACCGGCTCCGTCCCGGGACGGTCCCCGGGCTCGAACAGCCGCCCCTTCAGCAACGGCACCCCGAGCGCCCGGAAGTAGCCGCCCGTCGCGCTGCGCAGGTCCGCCTGGGGACGCACCTGCCCCGGGACGAGCTCCTGCCCGTCCACCTGCAACGTGGTCGTCCAGGGCCTGTTCTCACTGAGCGGCAGCGCATTGGCGAGCCCGACGGAGGTCACTCCCGGCATCGCCTCCAACCGGGGCAACAGCTCCTCGACGAAGGCGCGGACCTTGTCGTCCTCGCGATAACGGTCCCACCCGAGGTCCACGCGCGCGGTGAGCACGTTGTCCGCGTCGAACCCCGGGTCCACGCGATGCAGCCGCGCCATGCTGCGCAACATCAACCCCGCGCCCACCAACAGGATGCACGAGAGCGCCACCTGCGAGACGATGAAGAACCCACGCAGACGCGGGCTCACCCGTGACGTCCCCGCGCCACCGGTGACCGCCGAGCCGAGCACCGTGCGCGTCGGCATCGCGGGCAGCAACGAGAGCACCAGCCCCGTGCCCAGCGACAGGCAGAGATTGATGAGCAGCATCGGCAGGCCGACCTCCACCTCCACCGCGCGCGACGTGTAGCGCGCGACGAACGCCACCAGCAGCTCCATCCCCGCCGCCGCCACCATGAGCCCGAGCAGCCCGCCCACGAACGACAGCAACAGGTGCTCGGTCAGCAACTGCCTCGCAATCCGCCCCTGTCCCGCGCCCAGCGCCGCGCGGACCGCCAGCTCCTGCTCACGTCGCGCCAGCCGCGCCAGCGTGAGGTTCGCCACGTTCGCGCAGACGACGAGCAGCAGGAAGAGCGCGGTGCCCAGCAACAACAACAGCGTGGGCCGCGCACGCGCCACCAGCCGGTCCTGGAGGCTCGACGCCGTGGAGGAGAACCCCTCCGCGGCGGGATAGGCCTCGGGATGCGTCTCATGCAGCCGCGTCGCCACCGTGGCCAGCTCGACACGCGCCTCCGCGAGCGACACCCCCGGCGCCAGTCGTCCGAGGACGGTGAGCCCACGGCTGGCACGCCCGTGTGCCCAGTCCGCCCCCGAGCGGAACGGACACGCGGAGATGGGCATGTACACGTCGTTCTCCGCCGGGTACTGCGGCACGGGAGGCAACACGCCGACGACCGTGTGCGTGCGCCCGTTCATGGTGAAGGTCTTCCCCACCATGGCCGGGTCTCCGCCCAGCACGTTCTTCCAATACGCATGGCTCAGGATGAGCACGGGGGCGGCGCCGGGCGCCTCCTCCTCGGGGAGGAACGTGCGGCCCAGGAACGGACGCACGCCCAGGGTGTCGAAGAAGCCCGCGGACACCACCGCCGTCTGCACCCGTCGCGGCTCGCCATGCCCCACGATGCTGAAGGGCATCGAGTGATACTCCACCAGCCCCTGGATGCGCGTGAGCTGCGCCCGGTAGTCCGCCAGCTCCACCGGCGAGAAGCCCGTGTTCTCGACGCCCGCCCGGGTCACCGGCTGCTCCAGGTGCACCAGCCGCGCGCCGTCCGCATAGGGCAACGGCCGCAGCAGCACGCCGTGGATGAGGCTGAAGATGGCGGTGTTCGCGCCGATGCCCAGCGCCAGCGTCAACAAGATGGCGAGGGTGAAAGCAGGGCTGCGGACGAGCACACGCGCGCCGTAACGGAGGTCCTGCCAGAGGGTGTCCAACATCACCTGCTCCTGTGCCGGGACATGCCCGGGCCGCTGGCCGCTCCCCCTCTCACGAAAGCGTGCGAGCCGCGACCACCGCAGGCCGAGTCTCGGGCGGGTGTCCACGGGGGACAAGGACGTCGTTCCGACGATTCCGGACGCGCCTCGTCACGGGGGTGTCCCCAAGGCCCCGCATGGCGTCGCGCGGCGCCCCCTCGGTATCGTCCCCGCTCGGGAGACGGGGCACCCTTTCTCCAGAACTTCCCTCGTGGTCAGCCGTTCTGAGCCGACATGATCTTCCCTGTCCCCCTCTCGCTCGGGGCACTCCTCGTCCTGGGGCTGTTCGCCACGCTGTTGCTGCCGTCACCGGGGGACGCCTCGGGCACCCAGCAGCCCTCCAGCCCAGCCCCGGACAGCGACCGTCCCTCCACGTACATCACCACGGACAAGCCCCTGTATCGGCCGGGGGAGAAGGTCTTCATCGGAGGGCTGTTCCTGCAGAGCCTGAGTCACAAGCCCTACCAGGGCCAGGTGCGCTCCCAACTGGAGATTCGAGGCCCCCGGGGCGAGGTCGTCTACCAGCAGTACCACTACAGCGCCGACTCGGCCTGGGGCATCGGCTGGGACATCCCCCACGAGCAACCGGGTGGCGAGTACACGGCGCGGTTGAGCAGCGCCGGCTTCGACACGCCCGTCGCCGAGCGGAAGTTCGACGTGCGCGCCTACCGCGCTCCCCGGCTCAAGTCACACATCCAGTTCGCCCGTGACGGCTACGGCCCGGGCGACACCATCACCGCGACGCTCGAGGTGAAGCGCGCCGAGGGCGGTGTCCCGAAGGGCGCCCGCGTCACCGCCGCCGCGCTGGTGGACGGCGTCAGCGCCGCGCAGGTCCCCTGCACCGTGGATGACCAGGGCCACTGCCTGGTGCGCTTCGCGTTGCCCGCGCGCATGGAGCGCGGCGAGGGCACGCTGTCCTTCACCGTCGAGGACGGCGGCGTGGTGGAGACCGCGGCGAAGACGATTCCCATCCTCCTCCAGACGCTGGACCTGGCGTTCTTCCCGGAGAGCGGCGACCTGGTGGCGGGCCTGACGTCGCGCGTGTACTTCGAGGCGCGCACGCCCGCGCGCAAGCCCGCGGACCTGACGGGCGCGGTGGTGGACGTGTCGACCGGCAAGGACGTCGCCACCGTGCGCTCCGAGCACGAGGGCCGGGGCCGCTTCGAGCTGACGCCTCGCGCGGGCGCGCGCTATGCGCTGCGCATCGACGCGCCCTCAGGCATCCGGAAGACCTTCCCGCTGCCGGAGGTGAAGAAGACGGGCGTGGTCCTGCGCGCGAGCGAGGACGTGACTGCCGCGGGCAAGGACGTGAAGCTCACCGTGGCCAGCGCGGGCACGGGCCGCGTGAAGGTGACGCTGAGCCAGCGCGACCTGCGGGTCTCCGAGCAGCGCGTGACGGGCACCAACGTGACGCTGGACGCGGGCGCGGCCGACGGAGTGCTCGTCGCCACGGCCTGGGCGGAGGACGGACGTCCCCTCGCGGAGCGGCTGGTGTTCCGTCAGCCCGCGAAGGAAGTCCAGGTGGAGCTGACGGTGCACCAGACACGTCCGGTGCCCGGCGACGTGGTGGAGCTGACCGCGCGCACCACGCGGGATGGCCAGCCCGTCACCGCGCTGGTGATGCTCAGCGTCACCGACGACTCCGTGCTCCAGCTCGTGGAGAAGCGCGAGCAGGCGCCCCGCCTCCCGGTGATGGTCCTGCTGGAGCCCGAGGTGCGCGAGCTCGCGGACGCGCAGCTCTACCTCGACCGGAAGAACCCGAAGAGCACGCTGGCGGTGGACCTGCTCCTGGGCACCCAGGGCTGGCGCCGCTTCGGCTTCTCCG
Organism: Myxococcus guangdongensis; assembly: GCF_024198255.1. NCBI lineage: Bacteria > Pseudomonadati > Myxococcota > Myxococcia > Myxococcales > Myxococcaceae > Myxococcus > Myxococcus guangdongensis. The sequence continues at coordinate 282,132 of NZ_JAJVKW010000003.1, read as the reverse complement.
ACCCGCTGGGCGTCATGCAGCGTGACCCGGAGGTGGGCTGGCGCTTCATCCAGCTCCGCGTGGGCGAGCGGCCCAGGAACATCCCCGCTGACCTCCTGGCCCGGCGCGACGAGGCCAGGGAGCAGCAGGACCGCTTCACTCCCGTGGACCCGGCCCTCGCGGTTCCCCTCGCCGCCCCGGTCGAGCAAGGACGCCCGCCCGTCGAAGCCCCGCCGCCCGCCCCGGTGAGCCCTTCGGTCGTGGAAGGGAAGTCCTCGAAGAGCGACGCGGAGGACGAATACCCCGTCTCGGGCCACGAGCTCCCCACCTATCACTGGGTTCGCGAGTACTCGCACGCCTTGCGACCAGGCCGCAAACCCGACGACCGCGTGGACTTCTCGGAGACGCTCTACTGGAGCCCGGCCGTCCGCACCGACGCGGCTACCGGCGAGGCGAAGGTCTACTTCGCGCTGAGCGACGCGGTGACGACGTTCCGCGCCGTTGCGGGAGCCGTGGGTCTGGACGGCGCGCTCGGCGCCGCGGAGCTCGAGCTGGAGTCGGTGCGCCCCTTCTACGCGGAGCCCAAGCTGCCGCTCGAGGTCACCTCCGGAGACGTGGTGCGGCTGCCCGTCTCGCTGGTGAACGGGACGCAGTCCGCGCTGAAGAACGCCAGCGTCCAGGCGGAGGCCCAGGGCGACGTGACGCTCGCGATGGCCCGCGCGGTGGACCTCGCGGCCGGGGCACGCGGGCGACAGCTCCTGTCGCTGACAATCGGCTCACAACAGTCGAAGCCCGTGGACGTGAAGCTGGTGGCGCGCGCAGGCGACTACTCGGACACCGTCACCCGCACGCTGGCCATCCAACCCCTGGGCTTTCCCGGGACGGTCTCGCACGGAGGCCTGCTGTCGGCGAACAAGCCCGCCAGCCACGTCATCACCCTGCCCGAGCGACTGGCGCCCGGCAGCATCCGCGCCAGCATCGCCGTGTATCCCAGCCCCCTCGCCAACATGACGGAGAGCCTGGCCCAGCTCATCCGCGAGCCGAGCGGCTGCTTCGAGCAGACGAGCTCGACCACGTATCCGATGACGATGGCGCAGCTCTACTTCCAGACGCACCCGGGCATCCACCCAGCGCTGATGAGCTCCGCGCGGGAGATGCTGGAGCGCGGCTACAAGCGGCTGGTGAGCTTCGAGACGAAGTCACACGGCTTCGAGTGGTTCGGTGCAGCCCCCGGCCACGAGGCGCTGACGGCCTACGGCCTGCTCCACTTCACGGACATGAAGCAGGTGATGTCCGTGGATGCGCGGCTGGTGGAGCGCACGCGCGCGTGGCTGATGAACCAGCGCGACGGCAAGGGCAACTTCGCGCGCGGCCACCGCGCGTCCCACGCCTGGACCGAGAACGCGGAGACCGCCAACGCCTACATCGCCTGGGCCCTGCTGGAGAGCGCGGGGACCTCACGCGCCGCGCAGGCGAAGGAGCTGGCGCGCGAGATTGCCTCGGTGAAGGCGGCGGCCTCGGCCAGCAGCAACAGCTACGAGGTGGCGCTCGCGGCCAACGTGCTCTCGCTCGCGGGGGACGGCGCGTCGGCCCGCGCGCTGATGGCGCGACTGGCGAAGCTGCAGGAGCCCTCCGGCAAGGTGACGGGCGGCACCCAGTCCATCGTCGGCGGCTGGGGCGCATCCCTCGACATCGAGACGACGGCCATCGCCGCGCTGGCGTGGCTGCGCGAGCCCAAGGCACACCTCGAAAACGTGACGAGCGTGCTGAGGTACTTCGCGGAGGTCAACAAGGGTGGACGCTACGGGTCCACCCAGAGCACGGTGCTCACGCTGCGCGCCATCAACGCCTACGACCTGGCCCACGCGGCCTCGCTCCCCTCGGGACAGGTGCGGCTCTACGTGGACGGACGTCCGGTGGGCGAGCCCGTGCGCTTCACCTCGGCCACGCGTGAGGTGCTCCACCTGCCGGACGCGGGGCCCCTGCTCGGCTCCGGCGCACACCGCGTGGAGCTGCGCCTGGAGGGCCCCGCGGAGATTCCGTACACCGTCGAGGTCTCCTACCACTCGCTGGTGCCGGACAGCTCGAAGGACACGCTGGTGTCGCTCGAGGTGGCGCTCGCGAAGAAGGAGCTGACCGAGGGCGAGCCCACGGAGGCGCGGGTGATGGTGACCAACCGCACGGACCAGCACCTGTCCACCGCGGTGGCCATCTTCGGGGTGCCGGGAGGCCTGGAGGTGCGCCATGACCAGCTCAAGGAGCTGGTGAAGCGCAAGCTCGTGGACGCCTACGAGGTGCGGGGTCGCGACGTCGTCCTGTACTGGCGAGGCATGGAGCCCAGGAAGCACCACGACATCCCGCTGTCCCTCATCGCCGCGGTGCCCGGCACGTACACCGGCGCGGCGAGCCGCGCCTACCTGTACTACGGGGACGAGCACAAGGTCTGGACCTCGGGCGTGAAGGTCACCATCGCCCCGAAGTCCTGACCGTGGCTCACGGACCCTGGAAGCCCTTCGCGCGGAAGGTGAGCACCAGGGTGTCGCGGTGTCCCGCGGCCTCCAACGGCTGGATGGGCGTGCTCTCGTGGATGACACGCTCGTCGTCGAGCAGCAGCGCCGACCAGGGCTCCGTCAGCGTGAAGCGGATGCCATTGGGGCCGGCGGCCTCGAACACGCGCGTCTCGCCGCCCTTGATGCCGTCACGCCCCACCAGCAGCACCACGACGAAGTCCACGCCGTCGCGGTGCGCGCCCTCGGGTGTCGGTCGGCCGATGCCATCCGTGGTGTCGATGCGGAACTGGTGCGCCTCCACGTACCAGGGCTGCGCGCCCTTGAGCGCCGAGCCACAGGCCGCCAGCCGGCTGAGCAGCCGAGGCCACTCGGGGCGCTCGACGACGGTGGACGTCATCGGCTCGAACCAGCGCTCCAGGCCGCCGTGCAGGGCGTTGTACTCGACGGGCTGCCAGTGCGCGCGGTGGGGCACCTGGGTGACGGTGTCCCCCTCCACGACGAAGCACGAGTGGCGCCGCGTGCGATACCGGCCACCGTCCCGCAGATAGCCATCCGCCGGCAGCGCGTCCCACGTGGGCCTCCACGCATCCAGCGCGGCGGCGGGGATGCCCACCAGCTCGGACAGGCCCGCGCGGTCCAGCACGGCGTAGCCCCTGTCTCGCAAGGCGTTGACGGTTTCGGAGGGAGCGTTGGTGGGGGGCGAGAAGCTCATGCGTCGTGCCGGCGAGACATGGTCCTTCCGGACACCGCCGTCAACCCTCGCGTGAGCCCCGGGCTCGTCGGACCTCCAACCGACCGTGGACTGTTCCGGTGGAGTGGCGCCTCGACTGTGCACCCGTGCCCCGCTCCACCGAGGCACGGGCCGGCGCGGGCTACTTCTTCCCGTACTCCAGCTTCACGCCCTTGCGCTGCGCGTAGATGTACGCCTCCATCGCGCGCATCCGAGGGTCTCCGTCCGCGAGCGGCTTGCCGCGCACCGGGTTCTCGATGCACCAGTTGATCATGTCCCGCAGCAGCGCCACGCGGCCCAGCTGCACCTGGTACTTCGGATACGTCTCCGGATGCGTGTTGGATGCATCCGGGTGACACATGTCACAGGAGACCGCGATGGTGCCGCCCACCGCCGCCGCGTCGTGGAACACGCGGTGCCCCTCCTCCACGAACTGCTGCGTGGACGCGGCCCACACCGCTTCATCGCGAGGCGTGAAGGCGCCGTAGGAGTGACCGTCCTGGATGTTCGCGCCGGCCTCCTTGCGCACCTCGCGGCCGCCGCTCTCCGCCGTCACGCCGCCCTCTCGCACCCCGATGCCCGTGGAGGGCTGGTTGGTGCCCATGGGCGGGTTGGGCTGAGGCTGCTTCTGCGGCGGCTTCTGGGCCTGCGCCACCACGCGCGTCGCGGGCGGCGGGTCCCACGTCGCGTCCGGGTTCTTCTGGTGCCACGCGGCCATCAGCTCGTCGGACACGCGCTGGGCCTGCTCGCGCGTGAGCGACTCGCCCTCCTTGACGCCCTTGACCTCCAGGGACGTCTGGCCGTCGCACATGCCCACGACCAGGTTGCCGTCCTTCGACACCGGCACCTGGTGACGCGGCAGCGGCTCGGTCTTCAGCGAGGCCGCCTTGGGGCGCTCGGCGGGACCGGTGGCCAGCGCCACGCCTCCCGCGAAGGACAGCAGCGCTCCGGTTCCCACCCACAGCTTCATCCGGAAGTTCATCGTGTCGCCTCGCGCTCAGTAGCTCGGAAGCTTCGTCCGGGGCGGCGCGTCCTGCTTCCCACCCGAGCCCAGGTAGCTGGCCCGGACGGTGATGGGGTTGCGCTCCCAGAGGTTGTACAGCTTGTCCACCAGACCCGACTCCAGCACGTCCATCCGTCCGTCTCCGCACCCGTCGAACTGGCTGAACGGGTCCGGCCGGTTCATCTGCACCGTGAGCTGCGGCAGGCCCTCGGGCGCGTACGGCCACGGCCACGCGGTGGACAGCATCCCGTGGAACTGGATGTTGTTGATGCGGTTCGACAACAGCTGGTGCGTGTGCCCGTGGATGACGGTGACCTTGTCGAACGGCTTGAGCAGCGCCTGGACCTCGTCCGCGTCGTCCGTCCAGAAGTTCCAGGGGCGGTAGTACTTGTAGAGCGGCGAGTGGCTGAAGACGATGACGGGCGTCTTCTTGTCCACCTTCGCCAGGTCCTGCTTCATCCAGGCGCGCTGCGGCTCGCCCACCTCGAAGCGGGACTGGATGCCGTTGTCCAGGCCCGCGACAATCTGCATCCGCTCCTTGGGCGTGAGCTTTCGCTCCGTCCAGAAGTCCTTCTCCAGGATGGAGTTGAGCACCACGAAGTGCACGCCCTTGTGGTCGAACGAATAGTTCGGGGCGCCGAACAGGTCCTTCCACATGTCCCCCATGTCGAGGAACCAGTCGTGCTCGCCCACCATCATCCTCACGGGCGCCTTGACGCTCTTGAGGATCTGCGCGCCCAGCTTCAGCTCCTCCGGGGCGCCCAGCTGGGCGAGGTCCCCGCCGAAGAGGACGAAGTCCGGCTGCGGGTCCAACCCGTTGACGTCGTCCACCGCCTTCAGGATGGAGCGCACGAAGCGGTCATTGAGCTTCTGCTCGTACAGGTGCGTGTCGGAGATGTACGCGAAGGAGAAGCGCGGCTTGGTGCCCTGCGCCTCGGCCACGTTGACCAGCTGGAAGCTCTGAGGCGTCCTCAGGCCCATGCCGGCGACGATGCCGGCGGACATGCCCGCGACGCGCAGGAAGGCCCGGCGGTCCAACCGCTTCAGGTCCTCGAAGAAGGCGTCGCGCTCCTCGTGGTGCTTCGTCTCGATGCTGCGGAACTTGTTCCCCATGGGCGGCGCCTCCTCAGGGCTGCTTCGTCGAAGCGGGTTTGGGCAGCGTCTCGGTGCCATACGCGCCGATGTCCGCCGGATTCTTCACCGCCAGGTCCGGATTGGGCGCCAGGTCTCCCAGGTTCCCCTTCTTCCCCATCGCCACCGCGGTGTCGCGCTCCGGGCGCTTGTTCTTGCGCGCCCGCTGCTTCGCCAGCTCCTGGCCGTTGAGTCGGGTGAAGCGCTCGTCGGTGAGCGTGAAGAGGAAGGCCACCAGGTCGTCGATTTCGGGCTCCGTCAGCCCCAGTCGCTGCATCCCCCCGTCCAGGAACGGGTTGGCCACGCCGCCCTTGTTGTAGTGGTCGATGACGTCCCACATCGTCGCGAGCGTGCCGTCGTGCATGTACGGGCCGGTGATGCCCACGTTGCGCAGCGTGGGCGTCTTGAAGGCCCCCACGTCGTTCTCCTGCTTCGTCACCAGGAAGCGGCCCAGCTCGGAGAAGCGCGTCTGGAGCGCCAACTCGTCGATCTGCTTCTCGTCTCCCAGGCGGACGATTTTCAGGCCCTCTCGGGCCAGCTGCGGGAAGTCCTGCTTGTGGGCGGAGACGCCGATGTTGTGGAACTTCTGGTCGCTGAACAGCGGCGACACGGCGTTGCCCGCGTGGCACGAGTTGCAGCGCGCCTTGCCGTTGAACAGCGCCCAGCCTCGGCGCTCCGACTCGTTGAGCGCCTTCGTCTCGCCGTGGATGAAGCGGTCGAAGCGGGCGCTGCCGGAGAACTGCGTGCGCTCGAAGGCGGCGATGGCCGCGGCCAGGTCGTCGTAGGTGATGTCGCGCTTGAAGACCTGCTGGAAGGCGGTGACGTACTCGGGGATGCCCTTGAGCTTGGCCACCACCGCCTCGGGGGAGGGCATGGCCATCTCCACCGGGTTGAGGATGGGCAGCTTCGCCTGGTCCTCCAGCGACGCCGCGCGCCCGTCCCAGAACTGCGAGGCGTTGAAGAGCGCGTTGAGCACCGTCGGGCTGTTGCGCATGCCGAACTGGCCCTTCACGCCCGCCGACACTGGCAGGTGGTCCGTGAAGCCCTTGGCCGGGTCGTGGCACGTGGCGCACGACACGCTGTCATCCAATGACAGCCGCTTCTCGTTGTAGAGCTTCTCTCCCAACGCCACCCGCTCGGGCGTGGGCGCCGCGCTCTCCGGCACCGACAGCTTCCACAGCACGGCCGACACCCCGGGCGGCAACGGCGAGGGTGGCGGAGCCGAGCGCTGGGCTTCGGGCGCGGCGTGGCTCTCGTGGACCCACAGCAACACGGCGAGCGACAGGGCAACGCCCCACGGCGTTCGCATGGTCACCCCTCCCAACCGGCGACGGACGACGCCGCGAGAAAGTCGCGGCACCCGACGCCGGAACAGCTCTTTCCGGAAAACACCATTCTTCTCGCCTTCGGGTCCAGGTGACTTTCGGGGGAGTGTCGACCTGTGGAAACCCGCGAGGGCGTGATGTCCGCCACGGAAATGAGCGCGGTGCGTCAGCGCGCGGGCAGGCGGAAGTCCCGCGCGCGGACGAGCAGGCCGGAGGCGGTGGCGGGCGCGAGCACGGCCGCGGTGATGACGAGCCAGTCGACGGGGCCGCGGGCGCGGGGCGCGTTGTAGACGGCGGCCTGGACGAAGGTGAGGCACGCGTCCGCGGCGGTGAGGCACACCAGCGCCGTGGCCAGCCCGTCGCGCCAGCGCCGCACCAGCGAGAAGAGGCCCGCGGCCAGCGCCACGTCGAACAGCACCCAGCTCCACTGCACGCGCAACGACGGGAACCACCGCGTGGTGGCGGGCAGCGCGAGCATCGCCGTCCAGGGCACGAGCAGCACCGCGAGCCCGTGCACCAGCAGCCGGGGGCGCCTGAGCAACGTGGCCACCCCGAAGCGCACCAGGCTGCCGCGAGCGAAGGCTCGCAGCGCGTCGTACACGGCGAGCACGCCGCCGCGCGGCTCTGGATAGGAGAGGTGGAGCGGCACCCAGGAGTCGGGACGGAACTTCGCCTTGAAGGTGCGCAGGCCCTCGAAGTCGAACAGGGGCCGGCCACAGGCGCGCGCCAGCCGCAGCCATGGACGCACAGGGCCGGAGAGGGGCGCGAGGCCCAGCGTCACGTAGCGGCGGTCCTCGGCGGCGGCGGTGCGCATGGCCGCGTCGACCAGGGCCTCCGCGGTGCCGTTGGGGGACTCGGGGTCGCGCACCAGGTCCTGGAGGAACCAGCCGTCGCGCGCGTAGACGGGGGACACGAGCAGGAAGCCCATGAGCTCGCCCTTCGCCTCGGCGACGAAGGCGCGCCGCTCGCGCGCGAAGGCATCCGGGCGCAGCTGCACCAGGAAGCCCATGGGCGCCATGCGCCGAGACGCGAGCCATCGCTTCTTGAGCCGCTCCAGCGCCTGCCGCGCGGGGTGCTCCGCGTCCTCCAGCGCCTCCGCGGGCAGCTCGCGCACCACCACGCCGTGCGAGCGCGCGCGACGCAGTTGCTCACGCAGGCTCTTGCTGCCGCGCACCACCGCGTCCCAGCGAGAGGGCTCCCACACCGGCTGCTCGCCGATGGAGAGCGACTCCATGGGGACGGCTTCGGTGAAGCGCGGCTCGGTGGCGAAGAAGCAGACGCGCCGACCTTCGCGCCGTGCGGCTTCACGAAAGCCCTCCGCCGCGCGCGCCAGCGACGCCTCCGAGGCGATGGGCGCCCCGGCCGCCACCCACGCGCCGCCCGTGTCCACGTACGCGACGAAGGCGTCACCCGCCGGGTCGAACCAGTAGCGGAAGCCCGGCATCAGCACCTGGAAGGACGTGGCGTTCCAGCCGAACCGGCGCAGCAGCCCCAGCGCGCGCTCCCGCTGCTCCCCTGCGTGCTCCTGCTCGACGTCCACGACTTCGATGCTCCTCATTCCTCGCGAGGGTAGCCCACCGGCGACAGCACGCCCACCGGACTAGACCTCCTCGAACTCAGCCCCCGTGACGTTCGCGCGCTCCAGCGCCGCCTTGATGTCCTGGGAGACGATGAGCACTCCAGACCATCCCCAGGGACGGAACACCCTGACGTCACCCACTTGGGCGGGGTCGATCCGCATCCCGAAGACGCTTCGATACATGCCGAGCTTCTCCGGACGCTCATCCTCCGGCTTCCAATACAGCACCTCTTCAGAGGCCTCATCGTCGATACACCGGACGAGGCGCGTCGCGACGAGAATGAGGTATTCATCGGGGCAGCCCTTGATGCCCACAGGGATCAACTGCACGTCGTTCGGGGCCATTTCCGCGAAGAGGGTGGCCACCCGGACGTGCACGACGGGGGTCGCTCCGGCCCCCGCGGTGCTGAAATCCAATCGCCTCCCGGGCTCGTCGATGGGAACCGTCAAACGCTCGGAGAACTGCGTGGGTCGTCCCGACGAGAATTCCCTGAAGTCCTCCAGCTCGTGTCCCTGCCTCGTCAGCGGGTCGCCCAGGTACCAGTTCCCTGCCTGGACGTTCTCCATGAGCCTGAAGTATCGCGATGGGTTCGCCATGGTGGATTGCTCGAGGGGCCTACTTACCCTGAGTCACGAGCCTGTTGATGACCGTTCCTGGAGTCTGGGCTTCCGTGGCGAGATTGCGCAGCTCCCTCGTGAGGGCCGTGCGACAAGCAGCCACCGTCCGACATGTCCCCAACGCATCCTGGAGCCGCAAGAAGACCGCATCATGGTACTTCTTGGGGTGAGGCCCCTTGTGACCTGAGACCCTGACGATGTTCTCAGCGTCCTTGAGCTCCATGCCGGCCCTCGCGAACAGCTTCCTGAATCGCGGCGACCAGGGTCCGCCTCTCGTGGATGAGACATCGTTCTTGTTGGTGGCGATGTGGTGCCGCTCACCCCCACCCGTGCCCTGGTTCGCCATGGCCATGGCAGTGGGAGCGAGCGCCAGGGTGAAGCCCTCCGTCGTCACGGCGACGGTCCGCACGCCTCCGACAGCGACATAGCGAATGCCCGCCTGAGACTCCACGGCGAGAGCCGCCTGGGCGGAACCCGGCAGCCCCACGGCCTTGGAAGCCAGGCCCGCGGCGCTGCCCACCGCGGCGGTCGCCAGCATCACGAACACGCGCGCCGCGTTCTCTCCGAGCACTTCCCCATACGCCTCACTCGCCGCACTGAGCTGAGCGTAGGTCGTCGCCCGCTCCACTTCGCGCACCAACGTCAGCCAGCCGTCGAGCAAGCGCCAGACCGTATCCACCCCCAGATAGGCGATGGCGAGAGCCGTCAAGGTCGCCGCCACCCCCTTCGAGAGCGGCTCCGGCAGGGCCCAGAGCATGAGGTACATCGTCGCGGCGGCGGCGATGGTGGACATGAGCGCGACTTCGTCCGTCATGCCCTTCAAGGCGTCAGCGGTCTGCTCCCATACCGAATCCATCGCGATGGCGAAGGCCCAGGTGAATTTGCCGTCGCTGGCCAGCAGAGGGCCTTCGTCCAACAAGCGCAGGCAGTCGCCAGGCCGGTCCTTTCGCTCGCACCACTGGCCATAAGCACGCGTCAGCTCCTCGTCCGCGTAGGCCTCCAGCAGGTGAAGGCCGTCCACATCTTCTCGAGACTGGGGTGTCAACCGAGGCGGGTGGCTCTCATAGCCATACACGCCGCCGCGGGGCGGAACGCCAAAGAGGTCTCTCGCTTGCCGCATGGGGTTGCGCCGCGGGTGAACGTCCCGCGCAAGCACCGTGAGAGCCGCTTCGAACTCCTCGTCGTCCAGTTCGACGGACGCCAGCTCCGCGCCTGGCTCCTCGCCTGGTGTGACAACAAAAGAGTCCTGTCCGGTTTCGAGCCGCACGATGCGAGTCGTCGCACAGCCTGTGATGCACATCAGCAGGAGCAGCGGCACTGCCCAGCGAAGTCGCATGCAATGTCCCCGACGAGCGTCCCGTGGAAGAGAATGCCATACCGGAGCATCGGTGATGGCCATCGGGCATCTGGTGTCAGCACAGCCCCTCCCCCGCCCTATCCCCTGTGCATGATGCGGCCAGCCAGGCTGGATGGCGAGATGATGGCTCAAGTGCGAAGATGACTCATGTGAGGCGCACGCCGGACCCGCGTCGCCCACTCCAGGAGCACCCCATTTGAAACACTCCAGACGTTCTCGCGTGCGAGTCATTGGCACCGGAACCGCCGCCCTGTGCAGTCTCCTCGTCTCATGGCTGTCTCCCCTGCCCGCCTCCGCGGAGCCCTCCGTGGGCGTGCGCACCAACACCGCGCGGTTGATGGGCTCTGACGCGGCGGAGGTCATCGACGCACCCGTGCTCGGGCTGCAGCGCTCCGCGTTGCCGTTGTTCGCGGGGCTCGCGCTGGACACCTCCGTCTACGCGGACCTGCTGCTCGCGCCCAACCTGGGCCTGCGCTGGGCGCTGGCGGCCGGCCCGCACCGAGTCGTCCTGGGCGCGCGCTACACGCACTTCGTCGGCGCCTCCGTCTACTCGGGCATCGTCGAGTCCCGGACGACGGGCCTGAAGCGCTTCGAGCCCGAGCTGCAGGGGCCTTCGTTCTACGCCGTCTATGGCCTGGCGCTCGGCCGGCTGCTGGTGCAGGGCGAGGCCCGCTACGCGCGCTACACCACCGACTACCTGTCCTTCACCGGCGGCGCGGCGCTCAACTTCGTGGGGAACTGGTCCGTGGTGGCGGAGGCCGGCGTGCGGGTGAAGGGTGGCGCGAAGCTGCGCGCCGCCGCGGGGGTCCGCTATGGCGGTGAGAACTTCGGCCTGGGACTCGGCGCCACGTACGTCGACCTGAGCGACCCGGCCGTCCCCGGCGAGACGCTCCCCGTCCTTCCCGTCCTCGATGTCTCCTGGTCCTTCCGATGATGCGCGCGCTCTTCGCCTGTTGTGTCCTGATGCTGTCCGGCTGCTCGGCGCGCATCGACATCGAGACCGAGCCCTTCGACGTGAGGGTGCCCGTCACCTCCGTGCTCCAGCCCGTCTACGCCGAGGTGGCGTTGGACCTGCCCGAGGAGTCGGTGAACACCGAGGACCTGGACCTGGTCGTGGAGGAGGTCTCCGCCACGTTCACCATCGTCAACCCATCCCCCTCGCTGACGCTGCGCACGTCCATCCGGCTGTCCTTCACCGGGCAGGCCACGCCGGACGAGCCCCTCGTGTACTCGGACCTGAACCGGCCCGCGTACTACGCGCAGGCGGCGGAAATCCTCCCCACGCGCGACTTCAACCCGGAGACCCGCACGCCCATCCGACTGGACCATCCCGCGCTGAAGGACGCGGTGGGCAGGCGGCGCGTCTGGTTCATCGTCAGCAACACCGTGGTGCGCAGCGGGCTGGGAACGCCTCGGTTCCCCGTGGAGATTCTCCTCGAGGACATCGTGTTCCAGGCGGTGCTGACCAAGCCCTTCCCGGGGCTGGGTGGCGCGCTGGAAGCGGGCGGACTGTAGCGCCCCACGCCGGGCCTCCGACTTCTTCCTCGGAGGAAGCGCCTTGCCCCTCGCCTCGTCCATCGGGATGAGGCGAGGGTCGGGCTCCACACGTCGCGAGCCCATCCGCGCGCGGCACCCGCGATGCACAGCCGGCCTCCTGGCGAGCACGTGGCGTGGGGGGGACGATGCACGGAAGCTGGAAGCGGGGATGGCGGGAGGCGGGGGCGATGGCGGTCCTGGCGTTGCTGCCGCACTGTGGCGGCCTCACGTCACCCGAGGCGGTGGCGCCCCTCGAACAGCAGGGCGACTTCGCGACCGGAGGCGGCAGCTTCGTCGCCGTCGCGGATGCGCACGTCGACTCCGCCAGGCCCGACAAGAACTTCGGCGCCGCGTCGCAGCTCTACGTGGACGACTCCCCTGTCGAGTACCGCTCCTTCCTGCGCTTCGAGGTGTCGGGGTTGAAGGACCCGGTGAAGCGCGCGGTGTTGCGGCTGTTCGTGACGAACGGCTCGGGCAACGGTCCTGTCGTCCGGCGGGTGGAGTCCGACTGGAAGGAGGACAGCGTCACGTTCGACCGGCAGCCCGCGGCGTTGGGCCCCGTGTTGTCCGATGCGAAGGAGGTGCGCGCCGGCCGCTGGGTGGAGATGGATGTGACGGCGGCGGTGACGGAGAACGGCACGCAGGACTTCGGGCTCTTCTCCACGGACATCGACGGCGCGGACTTCGCCTCACGTGAGGATGTGGACCCGGCGATGCGGCCGCGCCTCGTGGTGGAGACCCGGGAGCCGACGGCGACACCGCGAGCCCCGACGCCGGATTGGAGCTGGCATCGGGGCGGAGCGGGAGACGAGCGCGTCACCGCGATGGCGAGCGCGGAGGATGGGCTCGACTTCCTCGTCGCGGGCGCGTTCAAGGGGAGCGGTGACTTCGGCGGCGAAGTCTTCGAGGGCGAACGGGGACTCGTGGTCGCGCGCTACGGCGCGGATGGCGCGCACCAGTGGTCGCGGGCCTTCGCGGTGGGCGAGCGCGTGGAGGCGACGGGGCTCGCGGTGGCGACCTCGGGTGAGGTCTGGGTGGTGGGCGCGTATCAGGGCGACCCGGACCTGGGGACGGGCGCGCTGACGTACATCGAGGAGCACTCGGTGGCGTCCGGCATCTTCCTGCTCAAGCTGTCCGCGGAAGGAACTCCGTTGTGGTCCCGAGGCTTCCGCGCGGAGATCTCCGACACGCGCTCGGGGCTCGCGAGGGCGCAGGCGGTGACGCTCGACTCGCGGGGGAGTGTCATCATCACGGGCCACTTCACGGGCGAGATGGGCCTGGGGCGTGGACGGCTCTACGCGGACCCGGGCAATCGGACGCGGGATGACTCGGTGCCCGCGCTCTTCCTCGCGAAGTTCCACGCGAGTGGGGCCCATGACTGGTCGCTCGCGTTTCCCGGTGGGGACGAGGGCTCGAACGCGGAGGCACTCGCCACGGATGGAGCGGGCTTCATCTACGTGGGCGGGCACACGGACTCGTGGCTGCTGAACGCGACGGGCGGCGAGACGCCGTTCCTCGGCAAGCTCTCCGCGAACGGTACGCCGCAGTGGTTCCGGGCGTTCAACGGGGCGAAGGGCAGCATCCGCGCGCTCACGCCCATGCCGCGCGGCGACGTGGCCTTCGTCGGCGACGTCAGCGGTCGGTTCTCCTTCGACGGGAAGGCGGTCGAGGCGAGCGAGGATGTCTTGCTGGGCACGCTGCACGAGACGGCGGCGGATGGCTGGGCGCGCGTCATGGGCACCTCGAAAGCCGCGCGAGGCCACTCACTGGGCCGGAGCTCGAAGGGCGAGCTCGTCGTCGCCGGGTGGACACGGGACGCGAAGCTGGACCTCGGAAGCGGCGCGCTCGGGAGCACGGCGCTCTCACGGGGCGAAGTGCTCCACTTCGTCGCGCGCTACGACAGCACGGGGAAACACCTCGACGCCCGGGAGCTGGGGAGCACCGCGCCGGACAGCGTGGCCCTTCAAGTCACGTACGGTGGCCAGGCCCGGCTCTGCGTTCCCTTCAGCAATGCCCTGTCACCCGGTGACGCGTCATACACCTCACGGGGCGAGGGAGACCTGCTGTTCCTCCAGCTCACACCCTGAGCGAGCGCACGCGAGGAGCCACGCACCGGCTTGCTGACGCCACGAGCCACCTTGGAGGCTCGTGGAAGCAAGCTCCACGTGCTTCGCGAGCCGCCGCGCAGGTCACGCGTCGTCGTCGGAGCCTTCGTCGTCGCTCTTCCCGGCGGGCGTGCGCCCCAGCAACCGGTCGATGTCCCCACGCGCGTCGGTGGCCTGCGCCTCGGAGATGCGCCCCACGGACTCCATCCGGTCGACAATCCAATGCGCACGCCGCCACAGCGCGCGCGAGCCGGAGGACGGAGCGCGCTTGCGAGGCGCGGGCAGCATCGCGGCGAGGATGGCGCCCTGGGCCACGGAGACCTGCGACGCGGACACGCCGAAGTGCTCCCGCGCACCGGCGTCGATGCCGTAGACGCCGTTCCCCCACTCGACGACGTTGAGGTACAGCGTGAGGATGCGCTTCTTGGAGAGCGCGTCCTCCAGCCGCCGGGCGAGCACCAGCTCCTTCGCCTTGCGGAACAGGCTGCGGTCCGTGGACAGCCAGAGGTTCTTCGCGAGCTGCTGGGTGATGGTCGAAGCGCCTCGCCCCAGTTGCCCCTTCGCCCAGGCCTCCTCCAGCGCCTTGCGCATCTCCGTCGTATCCACACCCTCGTGCAGATAGAAGCTCGCGTCCTCGGAGATGAGCACCGAGTCCACCGCGTGCTTCGGCACCGACGCGAGCGGAACCCAATGCTGTCGCCGACGGACCTTCTTCCCCTCGGCCCGAGCCTCCTCGGCGCGCTGGTCCATCAACGCGGTCGACTTCGGGTTCTCCTTTTCGAGCGACGCGGCCTTGGGGAGCGTGACGTACTCATACACGCCGAAGCCGAGGAGCAGCACCACGGCCCCGAGCACCCACTTGAATCGCCCCATCCCCCGCCGACGAGGCACCGGAGGCTGCGAGGGCACAGCCGCCACCGAAGGCACCACCGCCGTGGCCTCGGTGCCCTCCGGCGAGCCTTCCGGTCGTCCATCCGTGGTCGACATCGGCGCCGTGCATAGCGCCTCGCGCCCCGGACGTCACCTCCCCACGCTCAGCGCTGCGTCCTCGACGCGGTGACGGGCGCCTGCCAGCTGTCGTCCACGGAGGCGAAGCCCGCCACCAGCTCGCCCGCCAGGTAGGCCCGCTGGCGCTTCTCACGGCGGCGCAGCCAGTCATTCACGACGCGCCCCTTCTCGTCCTTGTGCACCTCCGGGCGCGCCTGATTGAAGCGACCGCGCTTCACCCCGCCGCCGGCGCGGTGGACGAACGTGACGGTGCCGTCCTGTCCCACCTTCTCGACGATGCCGATGTGCGTGAGCCCGTCGTTGCGGCGGCCATCCCGGTTGCGGTCCAGCGTCTCGCGGAAGAACACCAGGTCCCCCGGCTTCGGCGTCTGGCGAAGCGCGCCCAGCGAGCCCGCCTTCCGGTAGATGGCCTTCACGCCGTTCTCCCCAGGCAGGGTGAGCGACGGCATCAGGCTGAGCCCGGGGCGGCGGTAGGCCAGCTGCGTCAGGCCCGAACAGTCATCGTTGACCGCGCTGCTCACCGTCTTCAGCGAGCCCAGCCCCACCCAACCCTTCGCGCGCCACACGGCCCGGTCCGACAGGGCCACTGGCGCGGCCCGCTTCGGAGGACTCCGCCTCGCGGCCTCGGCCGTTCCACCCCACAGCCACAACCCCACCAACGCCCCCAACCACGCGCCACGATGCATCCCCGCACGCCACAGCAATGGACGTGCCCTGCCCCCTGCCGCCTCCGACGTCGGCTCGCGAACACCTCCCATCCCGCGCGCGCCCCACCCGTGAGCAATCCCTTTCCCAACCTGCCCCGCCAGGTCGCCCTCCTGGCGCCTCGACGCATCACGCCGCGCGGCGCTCGCCTAGAGTGCGCGGCCGTCCCGTGCCCTTCGCCTACTACGAGAACCTCGACCCCGAGCAGCAGCGCATCTACCGCATGAGCGACGGGGTGAAGTCCCTCCGGGTGAGGGCCCCCGGGGCGCTGTCCCCCCGCGTCGACGCCGTGCGTGAGGCCCTGGCCAGCGGAGCCCGGGCCCCGCTGGAGCGCGCGAGCCGGGCCCTCACGGATGCCTTGTGCGAGCGGTTGGACGTGGCCACCATCCGGGTCCAGGTGCTGGAGGTCCGCCCGTCCTCCGAGGAGGGCGAGCTGCACGGCCTGTACACCTGGGAGGCCGGCCGTCTCCCCCGCCTCCAGGTCTGGATGCGCACCGCGAAGCAGGCGCGCGTCGTGGCCTTCCGCACGTACCTGCGCACGCTGCTGCACGAGCTGTGTCACCACCTGGACTTCCAGCTGCTGGAGCTGCCCCACTCCTTCCACACCGAGGGCTTCTTCGAGCGCGAATCCAGCCTCTTCCACCAGCTGGTACCCAAGCCCGCCGCGCGAGGCCCGAAGAAGGCTCGGCCATAGGCCCGGAAAAGGAAGGGTGAGGCGGACGACACCCCACCCGTCCGACGACAGGTTTCTTGCACCGGCGTGACAGAAGTGGGAACGCGCGCCCTGAGCGAGGCTAGATTCCGCCTCCCTATGGCGCATCCGACCGAAGACAAGAACTTCCGCCTTCCCCTCACCGTTCGCCCCCAGCGCTACGCGGCCACGCTGACCCTGGACCTGGAGGCGAAGACCTTCTCCGGTCAGCAGACCGTGGACGTGACGCTGGCGGAGCCCACGCGCGAAATCATCCTCCACGCCATCTCCCTGAAGCTGGGGGACGTGACGTTCCGCGCGAAGGGTGGCGCGTCGCACAAGCCCTCCTCCCTCCAGGTCAACGCCGTGAGCGAGACGGTGCTGCTGACGTTCGACGCGCCGCTGCCCCAGGGTGAGGCGCAGCTGGACGTCGCCTGGACGGGCCCCTTCACGGACGGCCTGCGCGGCCTGTACTCGGCGGGCAAGGTGGCGGCCACGCAGTTCGAGGCCGCGGACGCCCGCCGCGTCTTCCCCTCGTTCGACGAGCCGGCCTTCAAGGCGAAGTGGTCGCTGAGCGTGCGCGTGCCCCAGGGCCTCGCGGTGCTGGGCAACGGCCCGGTGGTGAAGGAGGAGAAGGACGGCGCGCTGACGAAGGTGACGTTCCAGGAGACGGAGGTGCTCAGCAGCTACCTCATCGCGCTCGTGGTGGGCCCGCTGGTGGGCACGCCCGTGGAGCACGTGGGCACGGTGCCCGTGCGCACCTGGGCGCTGGAGGAGAAGAAGCACCTGACGCGCTTCGGCCAGGACGTGGCGCTCGCGGTGCTGCCGCGCCTGCAGGAGTACTTCGACTTGCCGTATGCCTTCACCAAGGTGGACCAGGTGGGCATCCCGGACTTCGAGGCGGGCGCGATGGAGAACGCCGGCCTGATTACCTACCGCGAGGTGGCGCTGCTGCTCGACCCGGCCACCGCGCCCCTGTCGGTGCAGAAGCGCGTGGCGGAGGTCGTGACGCACGAGCTGGCGCACCAGTGGTTCGGCAACTGGGTCACCATGGTGTGGTGGGACGACCTGTGGCTCAACGAGGCGTTCGCCACGTGGATTGCCTTCAAGATTGTCGACCAGTGGCGCCCCGAGTGGCGGATGTGGCTGGACTTCGACTCGCACCGCACCAGCGCGCTGTTCCTGGACGCGCTCAAGTCCACGCACCCCATCCACGGCGAGGTGAACAACGCGGGTGAGGCCGGCGAGAGCTTCGACGCGATTACGTACGAGAAGGGCGGCGCGGTGCTGCGCATGATTGAAGGGTTCCTCGGCGAGGGCCCCTTCCGCGACGGCATCCGGCTGTACATGCGCCGGCACGCGCGCGCCAACGCGGTGAAGGAGGACCTGTGGAACGCGCTGGGTGAGGCGGCGAAGCAGCCGGTGGAGGAGCTGGCCACGGCGTGGGTGGGCCAGAGCGGCTTCCCCCTGGTGACGGCGCGCGTGGAGGGCCGCGAGGTGACGCTGTCGCAGGAGCGCTTCTACTCGGAGCCCGGCGTGCAGAGCGCGGAGAAGTGGCCGGTGCCCATGGTGCTGCGCTACGAGGACGCCAGCGGCGTGAAGGAGCAGCGGGTGCTGCTGCGCGACAAGCAGGCCACGGTGAAGCTGGAGGCGGGCTCGGGCGCGGTGAAGTGGCTGTGCGCCAACGCGGGCTCCACGGGCTTCTACCGGGTGGCCTACGACAAGGCGACGCTCGCGGGCCTGTCGGCGAACCTGCACGCGCTGGCGCCGTCGGAGCGCATCTCCCTGCTGGCGGACCAGTGGGGGCTGGTGCGCTCGGGGCGGGCCTCGGTGGGGGAGCTGCTGGATTTGGCCGCGCTCTTCGGGAACGAGGAGGACGACTCGGTCCTGGACGAGCTGGTGGGGCGGCTGGCGTACGTGGAGAGCCGGCTGGTGGATGACGAGGACCAGGCGCGGGTGCGCGCGTGGGTGGCGCGGCTGCTCGGTCCGGGTCTGGAGAAGCTCGGGTGGCAGGCGCTGGCCGGGGAGACGGACCGGGTGAAGCTGCGGCGCGCGGCGCTGGTGCGCGCGGTGGGTGGCCTGGCGCGTGAGCCGAAGGTGCTCGAGGAGGCGCGGCAGAGGGTGACGCGGATGCTGAAGGGCGAGCGTGACGCGCTGGAGCCCAACCTGCTCGACGCGGCGGTGTCCATGGCGGCGCGCTCGGGGGACGCGGAGCTGTTCGACATCTTCCTGCAGCGGATGCCCGGTGAGCCGGACCCGGCCACGCAGCGCCGCTACCTGATGGCGCTGACTGCGTTCGAGGAGCCCGCGCTGGCCGAGCGTGCGCGCGCGTTGTTCTTCTCGGACACGGTGAAGACGCAGGATGTGGCGAGCTTCGCCACGGGCCTGCTCGCCAACCGCACGGGTCGCGAGCCGTGGTGGGCGCAGATGCGCAAGCAGTGGAAGGACGTGGTCGCCCGCACGGGTGGCGCGCCGATGCTGGTGCGGCGCATCGTGGAGGCGCTCGGCATGTTGCGCACGCGCGAGCACCTGGACGCGGTGCGGGCGCTGCTCAAGGAGCAGCCGGTGAACGACGCGCAGCAGGCCACGGCGCAGACGTTGGAGCGGCTGTCGCAGGACGTGGAGCTGCGGGAGCGCTGCGGTCCGGAGGTCAGCGCCTGGCTCAAGCGTCAGCCGTAGCGAGAGCAGCCATTCGAGAGGCACTCGATGAAGACCACCCTGACACCCAACAGCCTCTCCAGCGTGCGTGAGTCCCTCCGGCGAGCCAACGCCGGGTTCTCACGCACGTATCCGGGGGACTCCCCCCGTCGCCAGCCGGTGCACGTCGTGTACGGCGGCGCGCACCTGTTCCGCGCGGAGGCAGCGCGGAAGCTGGGCGATTTGGCCCTGGGTGCGTTGAAGGACTATGCGCCGGACGCGGCCGAGCTGGCGCACGGGCTGGGCCTGCCCCAGCGAGGGAGGTTCGCCCAGCGCGTGTACGAGCGCGTGGTGGACAAGCTCCAGCGCGAGCCGGTGGAGGACTATCGCATCGACTTCGAGGACGGCTACGGCCACCGCTCCGACGCGGAGGAGGATGGTCACGCCGTCTCCGCGGCGAAGGAGCTGGCGCGGGGGCTGGAGCAGGGGACGTTGCCGCCGTTCATCGGCATCCGGGTGAAGTCCTTCACCGAGGAGCTGTTCGAGCGGGCATCGCGCACGTTGGACTTGTTCGTCACGACGTTGTTGGAGCAGAGCGGTGGGAAGCTGCCGCCGTCGTTCGTCGTCACGCTGCCCAAGGTGGCCCTGCCCGAGCAGGTGGCCGCGCTCGCGCGCATCCTGGAGGTGCTGGAGACGGAGCACGGCCTGGAGAAGGGAGCGCTGGGGCTGGAGTTGATGGTGGAGACGCCTCAGGCCCTGTTCGACCAGGAGGGGAAGCTGCACCTGTCGGCGCTGGTGGCCGCGGGGGCGGGGCGGTGCTCCAGCGTGCACCTGGGGTTGTATGACTACACGGCGGCGCTCAGCGTCAGCGCGCATGTGCAGAGCATGCTGCACCCGGCCTGTGACTTCCTGAGGGATTTGGTGCAGGTGTCGCTGTCGGGCACGGGCATCCAGATGGCGGACGGCGCGACGAACGTCATGCCGGTGCCGCCGCATCGCAAGCAGGGGGACACGGCGCTCTTGCCCACGCAGCTGAGGGAGAACTCGGAGGCGGTGCAGCGGGTGTGGCAGTTGTCGTATCGCCACATCCGGCACTCGCTGGAGCGCGGGTGGTATCAGGGGTGGGACTTGCATCCGGCCCAGCTCCCGGTGCGCTACGCGGCCGTGTATGCGTTCTTCCTCGAAGGACTGGACGCGGCCACGCGGCGGCTCAAGGCCTTCATGGAGAAGGCGGCGCAGGCGACGCTGGTGGGCGACGTGTTCGACGACGCGGCGACGGGCCAGGGCCTGCTCAACTTCTTCCTGCGCGGCTCGAGCTGTGGCGCGCTCAGTCAGGAAGAAGTGCTCGCCACGGGGCTCACGCTGGAGGAGCTGCGGAGCCGCTCGTTCCGAGCCATCGTCGAGTCACGCCGCGCGGGCAAGTGAGGCACATGGGCTCGCCATGACAGCGAGCCCGTGTCTCAGACGCTCGTCGAGCCGGAGCTCGATGAGTCATCTCCCCCGGGTGGAGTCTCCTCCCGCGCGTTCGCCTCGCGGTGGGCCTGATACAGGGCGAAGTCGATGGCCAGCGCACCCGCCAGGAAGACCAGCGGCCCCAGTCGCATGGACAGGCCCAGCAGGCCCCACAGGGTGACGGCACCCGCCAGGATGAAAGGCGTCTGGGACGGGATGGCGTCGCGGAGCCGGGGCACGGCGGCCAGCATGGCGAGTGACATCAACGCCATGACGACGAGCGGCGCTCCCGGCCGGGCACGGCCCGACTTCGCGAACGAGGTGAACGTGTTGGTGATGCCCGGCTGCCAGCCGTAGCGATTCTCCGTGTACGTATGCCCCGTGGAGCGGCCGGTGCTGTCCACCTCGTACACGAGGTTGTTGTCGTAGCCGTAGCCCCCCAGCGACGTCCACGTCCGCATCCCCGAGCCCCACGTGAGCAGCAGCGACACCGCGCACACGGCCGCGCCGCTGAGCACCCACAGCTTCAACCGCGCGGCCCCCGGCGCGGGCCGAAGCTCGGGCATCGCGGCAGCCGACGCCTGGAACACGCGCCACTGCACGTACCCGAGCACCACCGCGGCCGCGACCCACACCAGCGGCACCACTCCAAAGCCGAGCGAGAGGAACGCGAAGGTGATGACCAGCGAGGTGAAGAGCAGCAGGAACGTGGCGGACGTGGCCATCCGCGCGAGCTGCTCCAGGAGCGGAGGAACAGGCCGCCCCGCCGCGCTCCACTCCCGAGCCCCGAGCAGGAGGCTCCCCCCCAGCATCACCACCGACCACGGGATGCCAATCGTCCCGCTGATGAAGGGCAGACCCGGCAACAGCACCGCCGCGGCGACGAGCCCCGAGCCGAGCAACGGCAACGAGCCTCCAGGAAGCCGCTCACGCAACCGAGGGTCCTCGAGCACCGTGCGCACCGCGCGGCCCGCAGCCTCGGCGGCTCGGAACGCGGACTCCGAGGCGTCGTCGGGCAACTCGGTTCCACGCGCGGACGCGCCCACGCTCTGGCCACAGGACGGGCACGCGACGACGCGCGCATCGGAAAGCGGCAGACCGCAGTGCGGACACGACGACATGGGCTCACTCCAGACCGACGGCGTGGGCCTCCCAGCCTAGCGCCTCCGGCCCCGGGCTCCACGCACGATGCGAGCCCGGACGCACACCCCCCATCCTCACCAGAGCATGTCCTGGTCCTCGCTGACGCCGGGGACGTGCGAGAGCTGGTGCGTCCGCCCCCCCACCGTCACCGTGCCGTCGAAGAAACCCACCGGCTGGGCGAAGTGGCTGATGATGAGGCGCAGGTTGCGCTCCTCGCGGTGCACGTAGAACGGCGTGAAGCGCAGGTCCACCGCGCCATCCACCGTCGTCATCCGCCACGGCCCGAGCAGGTCCTTCGTGTCGTACTCGAACCGCGCGCGCGCCAGCGGATACAACTTGTCCCCCAGCCAGAAGGCGTTCTCGTTCGCCTCGGTCGCCGTCTCGTTGAAGCCCTCCACGAGGTTCAGCCCCACCGGCGTCCCATCCGCCAGCCTCCCGGCCGCGAACGCCCAGCGCCACGCCGTGTGCCGCGCCAGATACCCCTGCGTGTAGTCGATGCCGCCCACGCCCCCATCCAGCCGGAAGCGCTTCCCGCCGGCCTCCAGGCTGCCGAAGGACAACAGCCCGTTGCGCTTCATCGTGACGTTGACGAGCCCATCCCCCTGCACCGGCGCAATCACCGTCAGCGCGGGAGGCCCCCCCGCCACCAACATCTCCCCATTCCACTGGAACGTGTTGAGGCTGCCCGTGCGCACGCGGCTGACGTCCACCTCCACCTGGTAGCGCTCGTCCTCCTCGCCCCGGCGGATGGCCAGCTTCCCACCCAACGTGCGGAACGACGCGGCCAGCCCCGCGCCGGGCTTGTCCCCCAGCGACACCATGGGCCCGGGTGCCCCCAGGAAGCTCACGTCACACAGCGGCTTGCGCTCGCGCAAATCCAACGCCACCGCGAACGCGCTCGCCGAATAACCCAGGTCCACCACCGCGAAGAGCGCGGCCACCTCCGGCGTCGCCGTGAAGGTGTAGTGCCACCGCTTGCGCTTGAGCAGCCGCGAGGTGCGCCCGGGCGCCCAGCGGCCCAGCAACCTGGGCAGGTCCACCTCGGGCAGCTCACCCTGGTACGTGCCGAATCGGGGCTCGCCCTGGGCGGTGGCCACGGAGGCCGGGGCGAGGGGCAGGAGGGCTTCTCTCTCGGGTGTCATCACACCCCATTGGAAGCCAACCTCCCGCCGAAGTCACCTCGCGTCGGAAGGCCCTGGCACCAACCGACACCTCGACGACACTGCCCGGGCCCCCGCTCAGGCCCGACCGAAGACGATCTTCTCCTTCGACAACAGCCCCGTGGTGACACGCAGGGCCACCAGCGCCAGCAGCACACTGGACGCCGCGGCGAGCAGGAAGGGCAGCGGCCCCAGCGCCTCGCCCCGCATCACCTCGGCCGCGAGCATCTGCTGCCCCGCCACCGGCACCGCGAACATCCACGTCTGCGTCTGCACCGGCGACATCGCCAGCAACATGCCCGGCAGCGTCGGCACCACCGTCAGCAAGCTGAGGTACGTCTGCGACTCCTTGAACGAGCGCGCATAGGTGGACACCCACAGCTGCACCGCCGAGGCCGCCAGCGTCAGCGGCAACACCGCCAGCACCATCCCCAGGATGATGGGCAGGTCCATGCGCGCCTTGAGCCCCAGCTCCTCCAACGGCACCGCGCGCACCACCAGCACGAAGCCCAAGAGCGACACCAGCACCGTGCTCGCCGCCATCGTCACCGTCGCCAGCCACTTGCCCGCCACCAGCGCCCCGCGCGGGGCCGGGTTGAGCAACAGCGGCTCCAGCGAGCCACGCTCGCGCTCACCCGCCATGGTGTCGCTCGCCACCTGCAGGCCGCCCGTGAAGGTGGCCATCACCAGGAACAGCGGCAGCATGTTGAACAGCGTGGCCGCGGTGCGCTCGGGCGTGGACAAATCCAACTCCTCCACGTCCACCGGCATCGACAGCTCCGGCGCGATGCCGCGCGCGTACAATCGCTGGTCTCCGAGCTGCCGGGAGTAGATTTCCACCATCATCCGCGCGCGCTGCACCGACTTGCGGGCCGCCGTGCGGGAGCTGTCCATGACGAGGTTCACGTCCGCGGTGCGCCCGGTGGAGAAGTCCCGGCCGTAGTCCTCCGGCACCACCAGCACCACGTCCAGCACTCCCGTGCGAACGCTCGCCTCGTAGTCCGGGGGCGCATCCTTCAGCGTCACGCCCTGGCGCTCCAGGAACGCCATCAGGCTGGGCGCGTGCTGGCGGCCCACCACGGGCAGCTCCAGCGGCTTGTCCCGCATCATGTTGGACATGAGCTGGAAGGTCGCCAGGAACACCAGCGGACCGAACACCGCCCACAGGAGCGAGGAGCTCAGCGTGCGTCGGTCCCGGACGTGGTCCGTCAGCTCCTTGCGCAGGACACTGCCCACCAGCCGCCTCATTGCATCAACCCCTGCTCACTGCCGATGGTCGCCACGAAGGCCTCTTCCAGGCTGTCCTTCCCGGTGGCCTGCCGCAGCGCCTCCGGCGTCCCCTCCGCCACCACCCGGCCATGCGCCACCACGACGACGCGCTCGCACAGCGCGGCGACCTCCTGCATGACGTGGCTGGAGAAGACGATGCACCGACCTTCGTCCCGCAGGCGGCGCAAGAGCGTGCGCACCGCGCGCGTGCTCATCACATCCAGGCCGTTGGTGGGCTCGTCCAGCAGCACGTTGCGAGGCCCGTGCACCAGCGCCCGCGCCAGCGCCACCTTCACCCGCTCGCCCTGGCTGAAGCCCTCCACGCGCCGGTCCACGATGTCCTTCATGTCCAGCAGGTCCACCAGCTCGTCCACGCGCTTGTCGAGCGCCGCGCCCGACAGCCCGTGCAGCTCCCCGAAGTAGCGCGCGTGCTCGCGCGCGGTGAGCCGTGGGTACAGGCCCCGCGTGTCCGGCAGCACGCCCAGTCCCCGACGCGCATCCTGGGGACGCGCCACCACGTCCACGTCGTCCACCACCGCGGTGCCCTTGTCCGGGCGCACCAGCGTGTAGAGCATCCGCAGCGTCGTCGTCTTCCCCGCGCCGTTGGGGCCGAGCAGGCCCGTGATCATCCCGTCCTCGGCGGTGAAGGACACATCCTCCACCGCCGTCACGGCGCCAAACCGCTTGTGCAGATTCGTCGCTCGAATCATCCGCGTCGCGTCCTCAGGGTACCGGTCCGGCGAAGGACGTGAAGAAAGGCGGCCTGGCGAGTCCCGCGCCGCACGAAGGCTTGAGCGTGTCCACCCGACCGTCCGCCACCAGGTCCACCATCAGCTTGCGCACACAGTCGACGCCCAGCGTGTTGTGCCCCACGCCCGGGACCTGCACGTGCAGGCTGTTCTTCAGCGTGCGCTTCGCCTCCTCCGCCCACGCAGGAGGCGTCACCGGGTCCAGCTCTCCGGAGAGCAGCAGCGTGGGCACGTCCGACACCACCGCCTCGCGGAAGCCCGCGGGCACCGTCGCCTTCGGCCAGTCCTCGCACACCTTCATCATCTCCAGGCCCATCCCCGCGCCGAACCACGTCCCCTTCGCCTCGCGCTCCACCGCGGCCTTGTCGACGAACGGGACGTCCTCCGCGCAGATGACGGCCATCTGCAGCCCCCGGCTCATCACCTTCTCCATCCGCTCGCCGCGCCCCACGTTCAGCGCCACGAACGGCGCCCAGTCGCCCTGCGTCACCCGGTCCAGCATCAGCGGCACCATCGACGAGTCCTCCGCGCTGTAGAGCAGCCCGAACAGCGCCCCGACGAAGGCCTGGCGTGTCAGCACGATGTCCTCCGGCACGCCCGTGCGCGGATGGGGCACCCGCACCCGCACCGGCTCCTGGGTCAGCTTCTCCAGCAGGGCCTCCGTGCGCGCGCGCAGCCGGGGGAAGTTCTTCTCGCAGACCGCGTCCTTCTCGCAGTGGGCCAGCAGCAGATCCAACGAGCGCTGCGCGTCGCGAGGCATGTACAGCGGCAGGTACAGGCTCATGGGCGCCACGCCGTCCAGGATGGCGGTGCGCACCCGCTCCGGATACTGGCGTATGTACACCAGCGCCGCGCGCGTGCCGTAGGAGCCGCCCCAGAGGTTGAGCTTCTCGTAGCCCAGCGCCGCGCGCACCTCGTCCAGGTCCGCCATGGCGATGGGCGTGGTGTACTGCCGCACGTCCGCGTCCCAGCGCTCCCGGCACGCGCGCAGGCGCGGCGCCAGGTCGTCGTCTTCGCTGAAGTAGTCGGACAGCCCGGCGTCCTTCGGGAGGAAGTCGCAGTCCAGCGGGTTCGAGTCCCCCGTGCCGCGCATGTCCACCAGCACGATGTCGCGCTGGCGGCGGATGGGCTCCACCGCGCGCAGCACGGCGCCCAATCGGGTGGCCGCCTGCCCGGGCCCTCCCGCCAGGAACACCAGGGGGTCGGGCTGGGGCTGCGCCGCCAGCGCGGGCACCACCGCCACGCGCAGGGACAGCTTGCGGCCCGTCTTCGTCTCGCGGTTCTCGAAGACCTCCAGCGTGCCGCACTGCGCCTGGGGCGCCAGCCCCTCCAACTGGCAGGGCTCGAGCTTCAAGGTGCGCGCCTGGGGGGACGACCCCCCCCGCGAGCAGGCCGACAGCGCCACGAGCCCGAGGACCCAGGCCAGGCGGCGGAGGATGGAGCGGATGTGGGTGTGGGCCCCGGCCAAGTGTGTCTCCCTGTAGGGTGCGGGCGCACCGACCTTTAACACCTGCCGCCTCCTAGTACACCCACCCCCGCAAGTGATTGCGTCGACACCGCCCGAGCGTGAATCCCACGCGGTCGCGGCCGTCTGGTGATACGCCCATGCCCACGATGAAACGCTTCGCCCTCGTCCTGTTCGCCCTCTGCTTCACCACGCTCGCCGGCTGCGCTGGCCTGCAGAGCGCGCTGAAGAAGGCCTTCAAGAAGCCCACCCTCACCTTCAAGACGGCGCGGCTGTCCAGCGCGTCGCTCTCCGACGCCACCGTCGACCTGGTCTACGAGGTCAACAACCCCAACGGCTTCGGTCTGGAGCTGGCCTCGGTGGACTACTCGTTCTTCGTCGAGGGCAAGCAGGTGGTCGCCGGCAAGCCCAAGAAGGGCCTGAACCTCAAGGCCAATGGCAGAAGCGAGCTGGTCTTCCCCGCCAACGTGCGCTTCGCGGACATCGTCCCCGTGGTGGAGACCTTCCTCAACAAGGACCGCGCCGCCTACAAGGCCCAGGGCAGCGTCGGCGTGCAGACGCCCATCGGTGTCCTGTCCTTCCCCCTCCAGAAGGAGGGCGCGTTCGACGTCCCCAAGATTCCCCAGGTCTCCTTCCAGCCTCCCCGCATCACCAACATCGGGTTGACCAGCGCCACCGTCGAGTTCCCCCTGGCCATCACCAACCGCAACAGCTTCCCCCTGCCCGTCGCCGGAATCACCGGCGCGCTCAAGGTCGCCGGCGCGGATGTGGGTACGCTGTCCACCGGAAACCTGGGCATGCTCGACGGCAGCGGGACGAAGCAGGTGACGCTGCCGCTCACCATCAACTTCGCCCGGGCCGCCTCCGCCGCGGTGGCCCTGCGCTCGGGGGGCAACGCCAAGCTGAGCCTGGACGGCAAGCTGACCTCGGACTCGCAGTCCGTGCCGCTGAACCTGAGCCAGCTGGTCAACATCGTGAAATGACGCCCGTCCGGGCGCCGGGCGGGCAGGAGCGCACCTGAAGGTTGTCCCAGGGCGTCCCAGCCGTTACGGTTGGGCGCCTTTCGTGGGACACACGCCATGCGCCGCATCCTCTTCAAGTCCAAGATCCACCGCGCGACGGTGACCCAGGCCGACCTCGACTACGAAGGCTCGGTCACCATCGACCTGAACCTGCTCCGCGCGGCGGACATCATCGCCAACGAGAAGGTCGCCATCTGGAACGTCACCCAGGGCACGCGCCTGGAGACGTACGCCCTCGAGGGTGAGCCCGGCAGCGGCGTCATCTGCATCAACGGCGCCGCCGCGCACCTCAACAAGCCCGGCGACCTGGTCATCATCGCGACCTTCGCCGAGGTGGAGGACGCCGAGGCCCGGGACTGGAAGCCCAAGGTCGTCTTCGTCGACGCGGCCAACCGAATCGTCCCCGGACAGACGGAAGAGATTCCAGGGCCCGCTCGCCGGATTGCCTGAGGGCAGACGTCCTCCCGTCGTCGGCTTTCGCCTCCGCGCGCCTTTTGCCATGCTCGCCCCACCTTTTAGAGGGGGGCTCATGGCCCCGGAGGCACCATCACGATGAGGCGGCTGTGGGCGGGAGTCAGCGTGTTCGCGCTGGGACTCTCCGGATGTTCCGGGGTGGGCTCGTTCCGGCCCAACCCCAACGATGAAGACCCTCTCTACGGGGCCATTCCCGTCATCAAGGCGCCATTGCAGACGCGCTGCGTGGGCCACGGGAAGTCCTCGGTGCGCGCCCACTGTGACGAGGCGCTCTACCTGGCCACCGAGTACACGCGGCGCCTGTCGGTGGGTGACGAGGTCTGCCTGGAGGGCGGCTACGGCGAGGAGCCCGGCTACGCCTGCAAGGCGCGCGCGGCCGTCATCGACACGTCGCCCAACCAGGTGAAGCTGGAGGTGCGCGGGGCGAAGCCGGACTCGCGCTGGTTCAACGCGGAGATGCGCCACGCCTGGTACGAGGAAGGCGCGCTGGTGGACCTCTACCTCTCCGAGCGGGGTTATTAGAGGACCCGGGACAACCCGAGGCGGGAGACGCACCTCATGGCCTTCTACGACAGCGTGGCCGAGCGGCTGGCCTTCATGAAGAAGCTGACGCCCGCGGAGCTCAAGAAGCTCGGCTCGGCGCGGCTGTCGGACATCGTCCTGCAGGAGACGAAGCGGGCCCGCGTGCGGGTGGCGGAGCTGGAGAAGCGCTACCCCCGCGCGGACACCCGGGAGCTGGCCCAACGTCTGGTGGACGACAAGAAGAACCTGGCCAGCATGGTGGGCGGCGTCAGCGGCGTCTTCGGCCTGGTGGCGCTGCCCGCGGACCTGCTGTTCATGTCCTATCTGCAGATCATCCTGCTCACCGACGTGGCCACGCTCTACAAGGTGAACCTCAAGAGCGAGCGCGCCCGGGGGGAGATGCTGGACCTGTTCGGCTACGCCAACGGCCTGGGCCCGGTGCACCGCTCCAGCCCCAAGGTGATGGGGAAGCTGGCCGCGATGGTGCTGGAGAAGGGCGGGATGCACACGCTGGGACGGGCCATGCCGCTCGTGGCCGCCCCCATCACCGCGTACTTCAACAACCAGCACATCCAACGCGTGGGCGAGCAGGCCGTGCGCTTCTATGAGGGCTTCGACAAGGCCCACGCCAAGGCCAAGGCGGCCCAGCGCCCCCACCAGACGGGGTGAGTGATTCCCCGCGGATCCGGAAATATTCCAACGGGTCCGATATGCCTCCTTCGCCGCCACGTTCACGTCCCCAAGCAGGGGGCGAAAGCCCTCCATTCATGGCGGACGACCGACGGACTCCCGAGGGCCGGATGGGGGAGACGGTGTCCGCGAGGCGGAGGCACGAAGATGACCGAGCTTTCGGCGGAAGTGCGTGTCCAGGTGGCGCGGTTACGCAACCTGGTCATCGATGTGGCGCGTTGTGGCGCGCTCGCCAGCCCCCTGGGTGCCCTGCCCCACCATGAGCTGGACCCCATGGAAGTCCAGGCCATCTGGTGGCTGAAGGCGGAGAGCCTGCTGCCCGTCAACGTGCTCGCCGACCGCCTGGGTGGCATCGCCCTGCCCCGACTGAGCCGGCTGTTGGACCGGCTGGAGGACGCGAAGCTCGTGCAGCGCGAGCGCTCGGTGCGGCATGACCGTCGCCGCGTGCGCGTGCGGCTCACCGAGCAGGGACGGGCGCTGGCGGAGAACGCGGACTCGGTGGTGCAGGAGCGCATGGCGCGCCTGTTGATGCCGCTGGGCGGCGAGCAGCGCAGCGCGCTGATGGATTTGCTCGAGGGCTGGGTGGAGGCGCTCGGTTGCTGGAACCGCGCCGAGGAGCAGGCCGCCGAGGAGGCCGAGGCCAACCACCGGGCCCAGGCGCATCGACCTCGACTCGCCGCCGTCGAGGACGTAGGCGTCACCGCCAACGCGGCTTGATGCGGTCTCGACGTTCGTGGGGCGCCGGCCATCCTGGGTCCGGCGTCTCGCGGTCACCAGGCGCGGTGCCCGGTGATGACCTGGCGCCCTGACGCCCGTCGACCTGAGTGTCTCTCGGCGATGGTGTGACGGGTGAGCGCTCCCAGCGGCTCCGCGCCTCGACTGCGCTCCCCGATGGATGCCAGCCCTCTGCTCACGAGCATGGGCGCCACGGCGTGCGCGATGGCCGCGCATCCCGAAGTGACGTCCCTCCTTGAGTGTCCGACGGTGACCTCTCTGGCTGGAACAAGTCACCGACCATTCGCGTGAGCAGCGCGGGCGCGACCTGCGCGTGAGGCGAGTACCCGAGTCCGCGCCGCGGGCTCGCGCCCCATCCCGCCTGGAGTTCGCAGCGCCTCCCCTCTCGCACTCGCACCGGGTCCCGGCTCGCCCACCCCTCGGGACATGCCGGGGCCACGGCCAGTAAATGCAACTTGATTACTTTTA
Organism: Myxococcus guangdongensis; assembly: GCF_024198255.1. Taxonomy (NCBI): domain Bacteria; kingdom Pseudomonadati; phylum Myxococcota; class Myxococcia; order Myxococcales; family Myxococcaceae; genus Myxococcus; species Myxococcus guangdongensis. Next base: position 252,069 of record NZ_JAJVKW010000003.1, on the reverse strand, counting down.
GATCTCAGTTGCATATTTGCGGGGTTCGCGGGGACTGACCGGCTGACACCACCGTCGGCCGCCGACACGGTCCTCGAGCGGGAGCGGAGCGATGAAGCGACTCATCTGGAGCGTGGGAGTGGTGGGGCTCGCGCTCGCGTGCGTCGCGTCAGCGCTGTTGCGGCATCCCGACCTCTCCACTCCCGTCGAACCCCAGGACTTCCACGTCGAGCCCACGCGCCGTGTCGAGCGCGCGGCGGTTGCGCCCAGGCCGCCGGCACTCACGCACACCCAGCCTCCGCCCTCCGCCCCACCCCAGCCTCCACTCCCCGACGAGCCCGAGCCGCTGGAGTTCGAGGCACCCAGCCTCGAGCAGACGCAGGCCGCCCCCTCCGTCCGCGCACGCCGTCCCCTCTCCGAGTCACGCAAGCTGCTCGTCCAGGCCCTGCGCGGCGCGCCCGCCGAACCCAACGCACGCCGCAGCGCCGTGCTCGCGTCACTCGAGTCCACGGGCGTGAGTCAGGAGCCCTGGACCGCCGGGGCCCGCGAGGCGCTGGACGCGTGGCGACAGCGGATGACGACGAGCATCCAGCCCGTCGAGGCCGAGCCACCGCGCTGCTTCGCCGCGGGCTGCGTCACGCGCGTCACCTTCCCGGACGCGGCCACACACGACGCGGCCTTCCGCCTCACGCCCGAGCTGCGCCTGCCGGGCAACGCCGCGCACCTGCAGCTCCCCGCCGAGCACCTCGCCTCGGGCCAGGTCCTGGCCACCTGGGTCGTGCTGCGTCCGGACACGCCCTGAGCCACCGCCCTTCGCAGTCGACACACCCGCCGTACCCACAACAAGGAGAAGTCCCCCGATGAAGCCCCAGTCCCTGCTGCACAAGTCCCTGCTCGCCGCCGGCGTCGCGATGCTGCTCACCGGTTGCGGCTCCACCGCCGACGAAGCGGCCGTCCAGTCCGAGGAGCTGTCCACCAGCGAGTCCGCGCTGCTCTTCGGCGCCCTGCCCTCCTGCGATGAGCCGGAGGAGCTCGACGAGGTCATCGAGCACGCGTGCATCCACGCGGAGATGGGCCCCTTCGAGCCCGTCACCGCCGCGGCCCTCGGCGCCCCCGTGCTGGTGGACGTCAGCGCGCCCCACACCACGTTCAACATCAGCCTACCGCGGAGCACGAACTCCTGGGGCTGGGCCGGCCGCGTCTCGTTCCTCCCGGACGAGTCGGGTGAGTTCGCCTTCCTGCTGTCGCGTCACCGGGGCCTGCGCATCTACGAGGCGGCCACCGGCGCCGAGGTGGCGCGTGAGTGCCGCTACAACGTCCCCGCCGAGGTCTGCGGCGCGCTGAAGACCACCATCATCGCGGACCTCGAGGCCGACACCGAGTACTACCTGGAGTTCCGCTCCGTGCTGCGCCGCAACGCAGCCTTCTCGCTCATCGTCGAGGAGGCCGGTCACCACCACGAGGAGTAACCCCTCACCCGCGAGTGCCTGGAATCGTTCCGGGCACTTGCACTCCGTGCAGCGTCGTCCAAGACCTTCTTCCCGGCCCGCCTCTCAATGACATCCACCTCTCGAGCCCTCGTGGAGCGCTCCCCCATGCGTTGGAAACTCCGTGCCCTCCTGGCCACGCTCGCCCTGGCGACCTCCGCCTGCGGTGGCGACGACCCTCCGCCCGAACCCAAACCCGAGCCCTCGGGAGACCCGTGCGAGCCGAATGGCCACATCCACCGCGAGCCCGACGGTGACTGGTGTCACTGCCACAAGGGCTACCTGGCCGCGCAGAATGGCCTCGCCTGCGTCGTGGACCCCGACTACGTCCCCAGCGACGGCTTCGACTTCGGCGACAACGGGGAGCACGCCTGCTGGCACGTCTCCAGCGGCCCCTTCGTCACCGTCACCGCCTCCACCACCCGCGACCCTCGCGTGGACGACTTCCACACGTACTACACCGTGAAGCTGCGCGAGGTGGATGGCCAGTACACCGGCACGTTCAGCTACAAGGCCTTCGCCTCCGGCAACTTCGTCGTCTACCTGGGCACCCCCGACGTCCCCGTCACCCTCGTGGAGACCGCCGTCCAGAAGACCGTGACCCCCGCGGGCACCCAGGCCACCGGCGACTTCTGTCCGGGCCTGAAACACATGGTCGGCTACGAGCTGACCGACCGCGTCCAATACACGCTCACGCTCGGCCCCACCTCGCTCGCCGAGCTCGGCATGGTCATCGAGCACCTCCAGTAACGCCGCACGCAGCGACTCCTGGAAATCGTGCGCGTCGTTATTGCAACTGAGTTACTATTAAGACATGAATATCGGCGCCGTGGCGTGTTGCAGGACGCCGCTTCGGTGCCCGCGCGTCGCGCCCGGCCTTGAAAGGAAATCCCACATGAAGATGCTGAAGCAGACCCTCTGCGGTGCATTGCTCGGCCTGTCGCTCGCGGCCTGCGGACCGACGGAGGACGTGGAGCAGGAGTCGACCGGCCAGGCGGAGCAGCCGCTGGAGGCCGGCTGCGTGTCGGTGGACGACACGATGATGACGACGCACGCGTGCACGCACGCGAACAACAGCGGTGACAACGTGGGCGTGACGGCCAGCGCCACGCGCGTGTCCACCGCGCCGGACATCAGCACGCAGCACAAGCACTACACGCTCACCCTGCCGGCTGGCGCCGAGGGCTCGGTGACGTTCACCCCGACCAACGTGTCCGGGAGCGGCACCGTGGAGTCCGTCGCGTTCTATGTGAACAAGAACGTGGCCCTCACGGTGGTGAACGCCGCCACCAGCGCGACGGTGGCCCCGCTCATCAACGAGTCCGTCGCGGAGACGGGCTGCTCGCTCATCAAGGCGCAGGTCTACGACCTCACGCCGGGAACCCAGTACATCGTCGTCTCGGCCACCGCGTCGGGCAACCAGGTGGGCATCGTCCCCGAGTACCTCTACAACAACCGCGACCGCTACTACCGGGACCAGGACGGCGACGGCTACGGCGTGAACACGCCCGTCTACCGCTTCGCCTGTGAGGTGAACGGCGGCTACTCGAAGACGCGCTTCGACTGCGACGACACCAACCCCGCCATCTTCAACTGCTGACAGTCGCTGACCCGTAGCAAGCAGTCCGCGTGACTGCCGGCGGGGCATCCCAGACATCCAGGGGTGCTCCGCCCTCGTCCTTGACTCACCCTCGCGAGGTCACACCCGATGCGCTTCTCCAACGCGGCCACGCTGCTGGCCACCTGCACCCTGCTGGCCCTGACGGGCTGCGACAACGACGACCCCACGCCCGCGCCTCCCGATGGAGGAACGACGACGGACGCGGGCCCCGACGCGGGAGACACCACGCCGCCCACGGTGACGGGCACCACGCCCACGGCCGACGCCGTGGATATCGCCCCGGGCAGCGCGCTCACGGTGCGCTTCAGCGAGCCCGTCCGACAGGGCTCGGGCACGGTGCGCGCCGCGGACGGCGACGTCTCCCTCTCGCTGGAGACGGGGCACTGGGAGGACCAGGGGCGCACGCTCATCGCGCATCCCACGCAGCCCCTGCGCGCCGGGGCGAAGGTGGACGTCACGGTGGAGCGGTTCGAGGACCTCGCGGGCAACCGCCAGGCGACGGCCTACAGCTTCTCGTTCCAGGTGGGTGCGGACGTCGCGCGGCCCCACGTCGTGTCCTCGAATCCGACGGAGGGCGCCACGGGGGTGCTGCCCGTGCAGACGTACAAGGTCGGCACGAACACGTCGCTGCGGCGTCTGGTCGCCGTCACGTTCAACGAGAAGATGGACGTCGCGGAGGGCCGGGTGACGCTGCGGGATGAGAGCACGCCCGCCAACGCTCCGCGCCTGCTGACGGGCACCTGGTCCGAGGACGCGCTGACGCTCACCGTCTCGATTCCCCGGCCAGAGTCAGACCTGCCGCCGCTCGAGGAGGAGAGCCGCTACTCGGTGGACCTCACGCAGCTGCGCAACGAGGCGGGCCATGCGTTGGACACGGCGCACGCGAGCCTCGGGGATGGACGGCTCGACTTCACCACGGGCAAGCGGGACGGCGTCACCGAGCACGCCTGTGGTCATGCGCTGCTGGAGGCCCCCGTCGCCGTCACGGCCGGTGCATCCCCCACGGCCATGTATCCCGCGACGGACGCGCCCCACGAGTTCTACGAGCTGACGCTCCCGGCGAACGGCGGCGCGTTCCTCGGCTACTCGGAGGTCGTCTCGGACGAGCGCGACCGGCCGGTCATCCTCTACCTGAACCAGGACGTGCCCATCGTCGTGCACGACGTGACGGACGCCGAGGTGGTGATTCCCTCCACCGTGACGCCCGCGCCGCAGGTCTGCCTGCCCGCCATCACCCACACGCTGAAGTTCACCGCGCCCGCCGGAGACCGCTTCCTGCGCCTCACCTACGGCCCGACTCCGCTGGAGAAGTTCACCTTCGTCTTCGAGCGGTACTGAAGCGCGCCGCGAAGTCTCGAGCGCGCCGCGCGAGCCCCATCGTGAACGGACGGTGCGGGCTTCACTCGGCGCGCTTGCGCCGTCTCGACATGATGCGGCTCAGGGCCACCTCGGTGATGCCCAGGTAGGCCGCCACGTCGCGCTGCGGCACGCGCCCGCGCAGGTGCGGGTGCTCCGCCCAGAAGGTGTCCAGCCGCTCCTCCGCGGACAGCTCCAGGAACTCCTGCTCGCGGCGCTCCTTCAAGAGGAAGTGCCGCTCGGCGACGCGGCGCGCCACGCGCACCCAGCACGTGTGGCCCTCCTCCAGCGCCTGGAAGTCCTGGGTGCGGAACACCAGCACCCGTGCGGGCTCCAGCGCCTCGATGGACGTCATCGAGGGCTGACGCTGGAGCATCTCCGCGTAGGCCCCCAGCAGTTCACCCTCGGCGCGGAACGCCTTCACCGACTCGCCGCCTCGGGCGGAGACGCGCACCAGCCGGAACACGCCCTGGAGCACCACGGCGAAGCGGTCCGCCGCGTCTCCGGGACGCAGGAAGTGGGCCTTGCGCTCCACCGCCTGCTCCCTCGCGAACGACTCGGCGCGCTCCCATTCACTCGGGGGAATGGGGCCGAGCGGGGCGAGCTGCTCGTAGAGCGTCGGGAATCTCACGGGTAGGTGGGACGAGGTTAACCCAGGTTAAGGCGCCCAGCGAGCCGGGCGCCGTACACCCGAGGGCATGTCCATCAACGTCTACGCCATCGCCACGCCCTTCGTCATCGCGCTGGCGCTGGGCGAGTTCATCTATTGCGTGGCGAAGCGCAACGGCTACTACAGCTTCCAGGACTCCATCGCGAGCGTGGGCACCGCCGTCCTCAACCAGTGCGTCAACGTGGCCGTGGCGCTGATGGTGCTGCCCTTGTTCACCCTGCTGGGTGAGCTGTCCCTCTGGCGCATCGACAGCGCGTCGCCGTGGGCGCTCGTCGGACTCTTCCTGGGCGTCGACTTCCTCTTCTACTGGTTCCACCGCTTCGGACACCGCACCAACATCGGCTGGGCCGCGCACTCGCCGCACCACTCCACCGAGGAGCTCAACTACGCGGTGGCCCTGCGCGCCAGCGTCACCCAGCGGCTGTTCTCGTTCCTGTTCTACTGGCCGCTCGTCATCGTCGGCTTCTCGCCGCAGGCCGTGCTCGCCATGGTGGCCTTCCACCTGGTGCTCCAGTTCATCCCCCACACCCGCGTCATCCCCAAGATGCCCCGGTGGATTGAATCCTGGCTCAACACGCCCTCGCACCACCGCGTGCACCACGCGCGCAATGACCTCTACATCGACAAGAACTACGCGGGCTTCCTCATCATCTGGGACAAGATGTTCGGCACGTACCAGGAGGAGACGGAGGAGTGCTCCTACGGCGTCACCACGCCGCCCAACACGTGGGACCCCACCGTCATCAACTTCCAGTTCTGGGCGAAGCTCTGCAGCGACGCGGTGAAGACGCGCAGCTGGTGGGACCGTCTCCGCCTCTGGGTCATGCCCACCGGCTGGCGTCCCTCGGACCTGCCGGCCCGCGTGGAGACGAAGTGGAACCAGACGGGCGTGGAGGTGAAGTTCCAGTCCACCGAGCTGCCGAACATCCGCGGCTACCTCGTCTTCCAGATGATTGCGTCGATGCCCTTCATGCTGCTGGTCAGCCACCACGCCTCGCCGCTCGTGGGCTGGCAGAAGTTGATGCTGAGCGTCTTCTTCTGGGGCATGGCCACCGCGTGGGGCGGGATGATGGAGTCCAAGCGCTGGGGCCTGCCGCTGGAGATGGCGCGGGTGTTCGCCATGGGTGGCGCCGTGACGCTGTGGCTCGTCCAGGCGAACACGCCCCTGTCGTGGCGGGCGCTCACCGTGGGCTGGCTCGCCGTGACGCTCGTGTGGCTGAGCATCTCGCGCGCGACCAGCCGGAGCGCCTCGCCCGTGCCCGGTGGCGCGAGCACCTCATGAGGTGAAGCCCGGCTCCCACGCGCCCGAGAAGGCGGTGAAGCGCCGCACGTTGACGGACAACGCGCGGTGCACCTGCGTCTCGGGCGTGATGTCCACCGCGAGCCCATCGGTGGAGGGCGGGAGCCGGTCGAAGTGCGCCCCCTGGAACCACTGATGGGGGCGGACCTCCACGACGAAGAGGCCGTCATCGTCCAGGTCCGCTTCGATGGGCACGAAGTCCACGCGCTGGAGTTCCACGGGTGGAGGGAAGTCGAGCGCGACACGGAAGGGGATGCGCTGCTCGCCCCGGAAGGCGGTGCCCTCCATCAGCACGGAGTGGCCCTGCAGCGCGGCGCCCTCCTCGCCCAGCGCGCGTGAGGGCGGCTGGAGCAGCAGGGAGAACGAGCGCGCACGACCCGCGATACCAGGAGAACGCCCGAGCACTCGCGCCTCACCACTGCTGAGCAGGTCGAACACCACCTCGCGGTCCCACTCGCCCAGCACGGTGCCTCCGGAGAAGAAGTCTCCGTCGTGCGCGTGGGCCGTGGGGACGAGGATGTCCATCAGCGAGCGAAGAACCCCGCGCGCCTGTTGCTGGAGGGGGGATGCGTTCTCGAAGAGGTAGATGGGTCCGAGCACCATCCGCGCCGAGGTGAGCCGCACGCCCCAGCCCGTGTCCGTGGTGAACTCACCAACCTGCGTGGACTCGGGCGCGAGCGCAGTGCGCAGGCCCATGTGGAACACGATGCCGCGACCACCCGTGCCGGACAGTCCGCAGGCGGAGCCTCCTGTCGCGAGGGCCGCGCCCAGGCCCAGCGTGAAGGCACGGCGGGACATGCCGCGAGGAAACACGGGCGAGTTCATGGAGAGTCCTCCTCGAAGTCCAGATACAGCGTGAGAGTCCCCCGGAAGGTGCGCGGGGGCCCCGCGGTGAAGTGCCGCGTCGCGAGCAGCGAAGCGGGCGCATCCGCCCCTCGGAAGTTGGAGACGTAATTGAGCTCCGTCTCACGCCAGCGCGTGTCGAGCGCGTTCTCCACGGACACGCCGAACTCCACCCAGCTCCAGCGCGCGCGCGTGGCCACATCGAACAGGAAGACGGGTTCGCTGTAGCGGTCGAGCGGGAGCGGCCGAGGCCCCACCGCGCTGTGCCCCAGCGCCACGTTCCACCCCACACGCTCACCCGCGAGCGTGACATCGCCACGCACCGACGCATCCAGTCGACCCAGCAGCGACGGGATGTACGGCATCACCGCGCCATCCCACAGCTTCCACGCGGACGCACCGGGCGCGGGCAGCGTGGCGCGCGCCCAGGCGATGGAGGCCTGGACGTCCATCCACTCGCTCCACACGAAGCGCCCCGTGGCGAAGGCGCCCAGGCGCTGCGACGCGCCGATGGGCTGGTTGCGGCCCAGGCGCTCGTCGAAGACGAAGTCCTGCGACACGCGGGTCGCGAAGACAGCGCCACGTGCCTCCAGTGTGTACGGGCTCCCCTCGCCCTCCAGTCGCCAGCCGAGCCCCGTCTCTCCCGAGGCCACCCGCGCATACGGCGCCAGCTCCGCATCCGACAGCGCGGCCGCGTCACTGGAGCGCGCGCCGAGCCCCGCGCTCGTCATCCACGTGAGCCGGGGGGACAGCTTCACCTCCGCGCTGGCCCGGGGGCTGGCGAAGAAGCCATAGGCATCCACGGACTCGTCCGTGAGCCGAGGCCCGTCCCGGTCCACCGCGGGACGGTTCAAGTCCTCCACGCCGAACAGGAACGTGTCCAGTCGCAGGCCCGCCCGCAGCGTGAGCCAGGGACGGGGCGAGACGCGCAGGGACGCGTAGCCCCCCAGGTTCGTGGTGCGCACCTGGTTGTCGTAGAGCGTGGCGTAGGGCGCGCCGCCGCTGTCCCGCAGTCGCCGCGAGCGCGTGCGCACGTCGTCGTAACGGGCCACGTAGCCCAGCTCCAACGGACGCGCTTCACCCAGCAGCGTGAGACCCGGGATGTATCGACCACGCAGGCCCAGGGTATTGCCCCGGTAGAACCCCTCCGCCGTGTCGCCACGCTGGGACTGACCGACGGGCGGAGTGTCCTGGACGAAGCCGGTGAAGTTGTCGCGGATGCGCGTCTGGCGAAGCACCACGTACCCCTGCTGCACCAGCCGCCCACCGCGCTTCAGTCGCGACTGGAGCTCGGCGGAGACGATGTGGCGCTGGCTCGCGCCGCCCTGGTTCTCGTCGTAGAAGCAGAAGAACTGCGAGTCCGCGTCCGGCGCACAGGGCAACCGCGAGTCCACCACGTCCGTCTCGCGCACCACGCCCGCCGAGGAGAAGCGCGCGCCGTAGCTCGTCCCGAGCAACCGCAGCCGGGTGTCATCACCGAGCAGCAGCTCCACCTGCGCCATGGCGCTCGCGTTGGCGTACGTGCGGTTGGGTCCGAAGCCGTTACCCTGTCGCAGCAGCAGCCCCACGAAGGTGGCCTCACTGGACTCCGGAGGGCCCCACACCAGCGCGAGCCGACGCGAGGCGAAGCTGCCGTAGCTGACCGACGTGGTGAGCCCCCGGCGCGCCAGCCCGAGCTGGTACTCCACCGTGCCCGCCACGCCGAAGTCGCCTTGAGAGGCGTCGTAAGGTCCCTCGGTGACGCGCAGCGCGTGCACCAACTCCGGGATGATGAAGTACGTGTCCGCGTAGCCGTGGCCGTGCGAGTGGGAGACCTCGTTGAGGGGCACGCCGTTGAGGCGCATCTCCACGTCCTTGCCCTCGCCGGCGTCGAAGCCCCGGATGAACACCGTCTCCGCGTGTCCCTCACCACCGTGGTTCGCGAGCATCACGCCGGGCGCGAGCAGCATCAGGTCCGAGGCCGAGTTGCGCGGCACGTCCGCGAGCTGCCCCACCTCGATGTGGAAGTCGCCCACCGCGACCGGCGGCGGCGCCGCGGCGACATCGCGGACGGTGGTGGAGAGGACCCGCTCGGAGGACTTCGACTCCTTCGTGGCGCCCTGCTCCACGGACGAAGTCGAACCCTCCGCGTCACCCGGGGTCGAAGCAGAGCCAGCCTGCGTCGATGACGCGAGGCCCGTCTCCTCGCCTGGCGACGCTCGGCCAGCCGCCACGCCTTGAGACGAAGCCCCCCGCGACGAACGTGACTCCGCCCCGGAGCCGGGCGCATCACTGGGCGATTCAGCGTCAGTCGCCGCGCTTCGCGCCGAAGCTCCCCGCGACGAGCGGGACTCCGGCCCATCGCTCGGGCCAGTCGCCGAAGCAACCGCCGTGGACCAGTCGCCCGTCGACTCACCGCCTCGCGCCGGCACCGCCGTGGCGGCCATCGCCTCGCCATGATGGTGCGTGCTCACACCGCCCGCTGACTCCGGGACGAAGTGCACCGGCACATCCACCCGCACCTCGAGCGGCGCCTCGCCCCGCCGCGCCGGCTGGAAGCGCCAGCGCACCGCCGCCTCCATCGCCGCCCGGTCGAACACCGGCCCCGCGGACGACTGCACCTCCGCGCGCGACACCTCGCCCGCCTCGTCGATGGTCAACCGCAACACCACCGTCGCCGGCCGCTCCAACACCGGCGCATCCACGGGCATCGATGGCGCCGCCGCCTCCACCGGAACCGGCGGTGTGATGGGCACCTCCTCCAGCGCCCCCATCGCGCACATCACCAGCATCGCAATCCACACGGCGAGGCCCTCACTCCTGGGTTCGGCGGCACCCGCCACCGCGAACGTCGCCCCCCGCAGATACAACGGGCCCCGCTTGAATTGCAACTTGGTTACATATACACCTCGGAAACATGAAAACGAACCTGAGCGGGCTCCTGTTCTGCGTGCTCGCCACCCTGGCGCTCCCGGGGTGCGACAACGTGGCCACCGGAGACGTGCGCGTGACGATGAGCGGCGGGGACGGCACCCAGCGCGGCCTGCCGGACACCCTCTTCCAGGACAGCTGGTCCGTGCAGTTCACCAAGTATCTGGTGTCCCTGGGCGAGGTGCGCCTCACCTCCGCGTCCGGCGAGGTGCGCGACAGCCCACGCCACGTGCTGGTGGACGTGCAGAAGGGAGACATCCCGCTCACCGAGCTCACGGGCCTGCCCGCGGGCCGCTGGAACGTGGGCTTCCGGGTCAGCCCTCCCCACGACGGCACCGAGCTGGCGGACGGACAGGTCTCCGCCGAGGACCTCCGGATGATGCGCGAGCGCGGCTTCAGCTACTGGGTGGAGGGCCGCGCGGTGAAGTCCGGTGTGGGTGTGTTCAACTTCCGGATGGGCTTCCCCGTCGACGCGCGCATGGTGGACTGCATCAACGGGGTGGATGGTACCCAGGGCATCATCGTCCCCGAGGGCTCACGCGCGGACGTGGAGGTCACCATCCACGCGGAGCACATGTTCTACGACCGGCTCGGAACCCACCGGGGCGTGCAGCTGCGCTTCGACGCCATCGCCGCGACGGCCACGCAGGACCACTTCATCACCCCGGAGGGACTCGCCTCCCAGCTGCTCACCGACCTGCGAGGTCGGGACGGAGGCGAGCTGCGCGACGCGGCGGGTCAACCCGTGGTGTATCTGCCCGGCGCCCACGATGTGCGCACGCTGCAGGAGTTCGTCACCCAGAGCATCGTCGACCAGGCCCACCTCAACGGCGGAGGGGTTTGCACGGTCGCCAAATGACGGAGCGACCCGCGGACGACCCAGCCCCCCTGGACTTGTCCCACCGGGCGCCGCTAGGAAAGTGACATGGACTCTCCTGCGCACCTGCAAGCCCGCATGGCTCTCTGCCGTCCCGAACACCTGGTGCTCGACCTGTTCGTCCACTGCCTCAGGGAGAGCATCGCCAGGAGGATGGGCCAGTCACTCGCCATCGCCGCCGGAGCCCCCGTCATCCCCGCCGTCCCCGCGCGCGGCGCGCCCACGCACCGGGCCGCCAGCGACTACCTGGCGCTGCTGCACGAGGGCGCCCTGTCCGTGGGCCAGAAGCTGGGCGAGGACTACGCGGCCGCCGTGGAGCAGCTGTCCTTCACCGCCGCCTCCCACGTCTTCTCCGCCCCCGTGGGCGAGATGGTCATGGCCATCACCGGCGAGGACCCGCACCGCGGCCTGTCCGTGGGCTCGGGCCTGGCGGGCGCCACCAGCACCTTCGGCGAGCGCGAGTACGAGCGCGTCTCCGACACCACCGCGCGCCTGAGCTTCAAGGACGAGTTCTTCGGCCCCGCATGGTGCAGCGGCCTGGTGCGCAGCGGCCTCTTGCAGACCAACCCCGAGCGCCGCTTCCGCGTCGAGCTGGAGTCGGGCGAGCCGCCCTACAAGGACTTCTCCCTGCTCATCCACTGGTGAGCCGCCCCACCTCACGCGAGCGGACGAACCTCCATCCGCTCGCGCGAAGGCTGGCCGCTCAGACCTTGGGCGCTTCCTTGCCCCGGCGCTCCTCGATTTCCTTCTTCACCTGCGCCATGTCCAGGTCCCGCACCTGACGGACCAGGTCCTCCAGCGCGGCGGCCGGCAGCGCCCCCGCCTGCTCGAACAGGAGGATGCCGTCACGGAACACCATGAGCGTGGGAATGGAGCGGATCTCAAAAGCCCCGGAGAGCTCCGGCTGCGCCTCGGTATCTATCTTCCCGAAGACGATGTCCGGGTGCTTGCCGGACGAAGTCTCGAAGGTGGGCGCGAAGAGGCGGCACGGGCCGCACCACGACGCCCACCAGTCCAGGATGACGATGCCGTCCTTGCCGACGGTTTCCTTGAAGTTGTCCTTGGTGATTTCCACCGTCGCCATGACGGCCCTCGTTTCTCCCCGCCGTCAGCGGGGCATGACTTCAGCGGACGTCCAACAGCTCCACCTCGAACACCAGGGTGGCGTTGGGCGGGATGACGCCGCCCGCGCCGCGCGCGCCGTAGCCGAGCTCCGGGGGGATGGTGAGCTTGCGCACGCCGCCCACCTTCATGCCCGCCACGCCCTGGTCCCAACCCTGGATGACCTGACCCGCACCGAGACGGAACGTGAAGCCCTGGCCCCGGTCCCGGCTGCTGTCGAACTTCTTGCCGTCCGTCAGCGTCCCCACGTAGTGCACGGTGACCGACTTGCCGGCGGTGGCCTCCGCTCCGGTGCCCACCTTCGAATCTTCGACCTTCAGGCTCATTCCCTCTCCTGTTGCAGTGGAAGGTTTCACCTTAACCCGTGGGTGCCCGGCGCGCCGCACCTGAAAACACAGCGGCGCGGGCCCGTTGGCTACCGGGCACCGCGCCACTGACTACTCCCTGTGTGAAGGCGTCAGGACCGCCACTCAGAAGGTGCCGCCCACGCTGACGGTGCCCTGGTAGCTGCCGCCCCCGTCGAAGTCACCGCCGCCGGAGTCGATGCCCGGAGCGAAGTCCTTGTCGAAGAGGAAGTTGTAGTTGGCGCGCGCGTCCACGGTGAAGTGGCCCACGTGGCCTCGCAGACCCACGCCCGCCGGCACGTTGCCCACGGTGTCGTCCTTGTAGCCCAGCGACTGGCCGCCTCGGAAGTTGTAGTCGCTGATGCCGATGCCACCCAGCACGTACGGCTGCCACGCGGTGGGGAACAGGCCGAGCGTCGCCACCGCCTGACCGCCGTTGCGAATCAGGTCCGGACCGTCCGTGTCCACCTCGCCGCGCTTCGAGTCGATGTTGTTGAGCGCGCCGGTGTAGCCCAGCTCGATGCCGAACACCCTCGAGGGCCGGATGGCCGCCGTCACGCCCGCGGTGGGGCCGGGGTTGAGCTGCGGAGCCAGCGCGCCGGTGTAACCCTCCACACCGCCGTTGAGCAGCAGGCTCAGCCCTTTCATGTCGTTCTTGTCCTTCTTCTTCACCTCGAGCGGCTCAATCGGCTCGGCCGCCTCGGCCGAGGGCCGGTAGTCCGCCGGAGGAGGCGCCGCGATGCCGCTCCCACCGAAGGCGTCCTGCTGTGGCGCCGGATAGGACTCCGACTTCGAGTCCACCGGAGCCCCCGCCTCGGGACGAGGCTGTGGCGCGGCCGGCGGGGGGGCCGCGGGAGGAGGGGCCGCCGGAGCTGGGACGCTCTGGATGCCCTGCTGCTGGCTGTCGAAGCCGCTGCCACCCGTGCCCTGCTGCTGCGAGTCCACGGGCTCACACCGCAGCGGCATGTTCATGCGCAGCTCGCCCTGTGCGGGCGGCACGGCCTGGCTGCTCCCGCTCGAGGAGTCATCCTGTCCGCTCGTTCCGCTGCCACCGATGCCCGCGCTGTCGTCCGTGCCCATGGAGTCGGGCACCGGCTCGGTGTCGATGATGATGTCCTCCTCCTGGAGCACGTCCGAGTTGCCCGAAGAGGTGTCCTGCGACTGGGCCAACAACACGCCTTGCCCCTGGCGCTCCGTGCTCGCCTGGGGCGGCGGGCAATCGCCATCCGAAGCCAAGGCCGAGGTGCCGTACATGAGCGCCCCGATGGCGCCTGCCAGAATCTTCGCTTTCATCCAACCCTCCGTCGTCGAGTGGCTGACATGAAGGTTGTTTCCGGGAGGACATCCGGCAAGGAGCACAAAGGTGGAGATCACCCCAGCGCGCCCCCACGCCCAGCAAGCGGCCAGACGTGGGGCACGGGCAACACGGTTGCGCGTTCAGTGCCTCACTTCGCGCGCAGCCACTCGGAGCCGGTGACGACGGGGAGCTGCAGCGCGCGCTCGCGGTCCAAGTCCAGGTTGCCGATGTGCAGCGACAGCGGGGACTGGACCCACTTGTAGATGGACTGGTTGAAGAGCCGCACGAACTTGTCCACGTGGCCCGACAGCCGTGCCGCGTCCACCTCCGGGAACATGGCCGTGAGCGCCTGGAGCATCTCCGCGGGCGTGAGCTTCTCCGCGGCGAACAGGTAGAAGCACGCGTCCAGGATGGGGAAGGGCATCAGCTCCTCCTCGCCCACCTGATTGTGCGCCAGCTCTGGCCCCGCGGGCTTGGCGAGCACCTTGCGGATGCCCTCGTGGCCCGTGGTCTCCTGGAGGTAGTCCAACAGGTACATCACCACCGTCTTGGGCACGTTGGAGATGACGGCGAGCGCGCCCATCAGGTCTCCGCCGATGGTGGTGTAGCCCACGGACTTCTCGCTCATGTTGCCCGTCTGCAGGAACAGGCCGCCGCAGGAGTTGCTCCAGTTCCACATGCGCTGGGCGCGCAGGCGGGCCTGGATGTTCTGCTCGGTGATGGCGGTGACGGGGGCGCCGCCCAGCATCGTCTCCGCCACGGCGCGCTCGCGCTCGAAGGCCTCGTCGATGGAGACGACCTGGAAGGCCACGCCCAGCTCGCGCGCGATCGTCTCCGCCGCCTCGCGCGTGGAGTCGCTGGAGAAGCGGCTGGGCATGTAGAACGCCTGGATGAGCGAGCCGGGGTTGTCCGGCCGCGCGCGCTTCGCGTAGCGGTGGGCGATGAGCAGCGTGAGCAGCGAGTCGCGTCCGCCCGACAGCGCGATGCCCAGCACCTTGAAGGCGCGCGTCTTCTCGAAGTAGTCGCCCACGCCCAGCGCGAGCGCGTCCAGGATGTCCTCGCACAGCGCCTCGCGCGCGGGGCGGCGCTTGTCGGGGCCGGGCAGGAAGAAGCTGCGCTGCGGCGGCACCGGGTACGTGAGCGCCTCGCGCCGGGTGGCCACCGCCTGGGTGCAGTCGAGCACCGGCACGCGCCCGCCGCCCGAGGACAGCCACGTCTCGCGGTCCACGCGCCAGGTGGTGGCCTCGCCCCTCAGGCGCAGGGTGCGGTCCAGGTCCACGACGGCCGCTGCGTAGCCCTCCTGGAAGCGGGGCGTCTCCATGACGTGGCGGCCGTTCTGGTTGAGGAAGCCGCCGCCGTCGAAGATGAGGCCGTCGTTGCTGCCCACCGCGTTGCAGTAGGCGATGGTGCACTGGTGGTCGGCGGCGCGCGTGGCGATGAGCTCGCGGCGCGTCTCCACGAAGCCCAGCCGGAACGGGGACGCGGACAGGTTGATGACCAGCTCCGCGCCGGAGTACGTGCGCCGGCGCATGGGGCCGTCCGCGCTCCAGATGTCCTCGCAGACCTCCGGCGCGATGAGGCCGAAGTCGAACTGGAACAGGTAGTCGCCCAGGGGCACGCCCCGGTACACCTCCGCCATGCCCGGCTGGCCGCGGCCGAACGTGCGCGCTTCATAGAAGACGCTGTAGGTGGGCAGCTTCTCCTTGGGCACCAGGCCCAGCACGCGCCCTCCCGCCACCACCGCGGCGCAGTTGAGCCGCTGGCCCTGCAGCGCCACGCCCACGCCCACCAGGAACACCGTGGGCAGCGACGCCGTCTGGTTCGCGAAGCGCTCCAGCTCCGGCCACTGCCGGTCGATGAAGCCCTGCCACTGCACCATGTCCTCGGCGGGGTAGCCGGCGATGAGCTGCTCCTGGAAGACGCCCACGGTGACGCCGTCCTCGGCCATCCGCTTCGCCAGGGTCAGCGCCCGGTCCGTGTTGCGGACGAAGGCTCCGACGACGGTGTTGACGCTGGCGATGCCGACTTTCACGAGCCGCATGGTTCCCCACTCCCCTTTCGTTCCCGACGAGGGGCCCAGCAATGCCTGGAGCGACGCGCAAGGCAAGCCCCGCGACGAGGGCCCCGGGGCGCTTCAGTTCAGTGGGCCAGAGGGGCGTAAGGGCTGGAGCCGGGCGATGAGCTCGCCCACGTCCGCGAGCACCGCCTCCAGCCTGCGCTTCACGTCCAGCTCGACGAGCAGCTGCTGGCGCCGCTCGGCCTCCGGGATGATGGCCGAGGCCACCACGTCCGCGAGCATGCCTCCGCCCGCGCGCGCCGCCACCGGCAGCAGGCTCTCCGCGAAGGTGGGAGGCACGCGCCCGGCCAGCTCGAAGACGGCCTGGCGCAGCCGCTCCTCCTCGGGTCCTTGATAGGGGTGGTCCGCGAGCACCTGCGCGCGCACCTCGCGGTAGGACTTGTCGCCGGAGAGCTCGGAAATCATCCGGATGCGGCTGACGCCCTGCAGGAGGATGTTGTAGCGGCCCTCCTCCACCTGCTCGTCCCAGGCGATGACGCCCGCGCACATGATGGGCTGCATGGGGGGACGCCCCTCGTAGTTGCCCTCCCAGCCCGTCTCCAGCTGGGCCAGCGCCACCACGCGGTCCCCCGCGAGCGCGTCACGCACCATGTCCCGGTAGCGCGGCTCGAAGATGTGCAGGGGGATGAGGGTGTGGGGGAAGAGCACCGCCGACGGCAGCGGAAACACCTTCAGCGCGCGGGCGGCGGCGCTCTCGACGCGGTCTTGGGCGGTCATGTCGGGCATCCTTACCCGTGTTGATAAGCCTCCCGGACGTCCGTCGCACCGCAAACCCGCGTGGCGCGGGGACGGAGGGGGCTGGAGCGGCGCAACCGGTTGGATTCGCAGGGACTTTCCGGCCCGGGCGGGCGGTGTTCCCTGGGGTCAGCGCGCGCGAGGCCGGCTGGCCGGAGGGCTCCAGGCCTTCATCGCCACCTCCACCAGCCCGAGCAACTCCGCCTCGCTCGCGCCGTCCTGGGCCTGCACGGACATGCCCTGGATGATGGCGCCGTGGTAGCGGGCCATGGCCTCCGCGTCCGTGCCCGCGGGCAGCTCCCCCTGGGCGATGGCGCGCTGGATGTGCTCACGGAACACGCCCACCGCGCGCGTGCGCAGGCTCGCGACGAAGTCCGCCACCGGCTGGTGCTCCTCCGCGCAGCGCAGCAGCGCCGTGGAAATCATGCAGCCGGGAGGCTGCTTGCGGCGCGTGAAGTGATGGGCCGTCTCGCGCAGCAGTCGCTCGATGGCGGCCCTCACGGTGGGCTCCCGGGCGAACACGTCCCAGGTGTACGCGCCCGGGCCCTGCTGGTAGCGCTCCAGCACCCGCCGGTACAGCCCCTCCTTGGAGCCGAACGCGGCATAGAGGCTGGGCGCGGTGAGCCCCATGGCCTGGGTGAGCTGTGCGACGGACGCACCCTCGTAGCCCAGCCGCCAGAACACCTCCAGCGCCCGGTCCAGGGCCTTCGTCTCGTCGAACTCCCGGGGCCGACCTCGGGGACGGGGCTGGGGGGTCGGGTCCTTTTTCATAACGCTCACTATTGAAATCGTGGAGGGTGGGTCCTATTTAAATAACACCCGCTACATAAAAAGGAGTCCCGACCCATGAATCCTGCCATCGCCAGCCTGCTGGTGGCTGCCAGTCTCGGTGTGTCCTCCGCCGCCCCCGCGGCCCCGCCTCCGTCCACCGCGGCCTCGAAGACCGCCGGAGCATCCGCCGTGGCCCGCAACCTGGATGCGGTCATCGACCAGGCCCTGGCCGAGCAGCGCATCGTCGGCACGGTGGTCACCGTGGTGCGCGATGGAGCGGTCCTCTACCGCCGCGCCGCGGGCTTCGCCGACCGCGAGGCGAAGAAGCCCATGCGTGAGGACGGTGTGTTCCGGCTGGCGTCGATGACGAAGCCGCTCGTCTCGGTGGCGGCGTTGGCGCTGGTGGACCAGGGCAAGCTGTCGCTGGAGGACCCTGTCACGAAGTGGCTGCCGGACTTCCGGCCGAAGCTCTCGGACGGCCGCGAGCCTGTCATCACGGTGAAGCACCTGCTGACGCACACCTCCGGACTGGCGTACGGCTTCCAGCCGCAGAGCGAGGCCGCCTATGGGAAGGCGGGCGTCTCCGACGGGCTGGACGAGGTGCCGGGGCTCACGTTGGAGGAGAACCTGCGCAGGCTCGCGGCGGTGCCGCTGTGGTTCGAGCCAGGGCAGCGCTGGAGCTACTCGCTGTCCACGGATGTGCTCGGCGCGGTGGTCTCGCGCGCCGCGGGGGCGCCGCTTCCCGAGGCCGTGGCGAAGCTCGTCACGAAGCCCCTGGGCTTGAAGGACACGTCCTTCCGAGCGAGCGATGCATCGCGACTGGTGGCGGCGTACGCGGATGGGAAGCCCACACCGACGCGCATGGGCAAGACGCAGGACGTGCCCCTCTGGGGTGGACAGGTCCGCTTCTCACCGGGACGGGCGCTGAGCGCGGAGGCGTACGCCTCGGGCGGCGCGGGCATGGTGGGGACGGCGGCGGACTACGTGAAGTTCCTGGAGGCGCTGCGCAAGGGCGGCGCGCCGGTGCTGAAGAAGACCACCGTGGACACGCTCGGCGCGGTGCAGGTGGGGCCGGAGTCACAGACGCAGGGACCGGGCTGGGGCTGGGGGCTCATCTCCGCGGTGCTGACGGACGCGGAGCAGGCGCAGGGTGAGCAGGCACAGGGCACGTGGCAGTGGGGCGGCGCGTACGGACACACCTGGTTCGTGGACCCGCGCAGCGGCGTCACCGTGGTGACGCTGACCAACACCGCGTTCGAGGGCATGTCGGGCGCGTTCCCCGGCGCCGTGCGTGACGCCGTCTACGCGGGGCTGAAGCCGTAGGCCGGCGCCTCGTCACCGGGCCTCGGACGTCGCTTCGCCGAGGCCGGTCCGTCGGTACACGCCGGGCGTGACGCCCACCCACTTTCGGAAGGCCTTGCCGAAGGAGCTCTCCGTCTCGTAGCCCACGGCGCGAGCGACCTCGGCCAGGGACACGTCCCGGTCCTTCAGCAGCGTCATCGCCCGGTGCATGCGCCACTGGCCCACGTACGCCAGGGGCGCTTCGCCCACGAGCGACTTGAAGCGCTCGGCGAACACGGAGCGGGACATGCCGGCCCGCTTCGCCAGGCCCTCCAGCGTCCACGGCGCCTCGGGCTTCTCGTGCACCTGCTGGAGCACCGCGCCGATGCGCGGGTCCACCAGGGCTCGCAGCCAGCCCTTCTCTCGCGACGACGACGACAGGTGCGCGCGCAGCGCCTGCACGAAGAGCACGTCCGCGAGCCGGCTGACGACCACCTCGTGTCCGGGCTGCTGGGCCTCGATTTCGGAGGCCACGAAGCGCAGCGTCGACTCCAGCCACCTCGGAGACCTGGGGTCGTCCGCGCGGACGTGGAGCAGCGAGGGCAGGTGCCTCACCAACGGGCTGAGCGTCTCGCCCTCGAAGAGGAACGAGCCGACCATCAACGTCACCGCCTCGCCTCCGCCGCCGTACTGGAGCAGGCCGCCACAGCGCAGGGGCTTTCGTGTCGCGTAGACGTCCTCGATGGGCAGCGCGCGCGTGGAGCGGCGGTCCTTCAGCGTGAACTTCACGTCGGCGGGGATGAACACGAAGTCACCGCTCGCCAGCGACAGCTCCCGCGCGTCGGTGGACAACAGACAGCCGCCGCGCATCACCGCGTAGAACAGCGGGAACGGTGAGCCGCCGATTCGCATGCCCCACGGCGCGGTCAGCTCGTAGCGCGCGTTCACCCGGCTGCGCAGCTTCACGCCCTGGAGCACGTCCCCCAGCACATCGAGCCCCGGCGCTCCGCCGGACGGTTGGACGAGAGAAACGGACTTCTGGCGCATGTTCGTCCTTTCACCCAGGACTATAGGTCCATCGCATGAAAGCCATCCGCCTGCATGCCTTCGGCGGCCCCGAGGGGCTGCGTCTCGACGAGGTCCCCACGCCAACCCCCGGCCAGGACGAGGTGCGCATCCGCGTCCACGTCTCGGGGCTCAACTTCACGGACCTGGGACAACGGGAGGGACGCATCCCCGGCACACCGCCCCTCCCCTTCACCCCGGGACTGGAGGCCGCGGGCATCGTGGACGCCGTGGGCTCCGACGTCCGGGGGCTCGAGCCGGGCACCCGCGTCGTCGCGCTCCTGCCGAACCAGGGGGCCTTCGCGGAGCAGGCCGTGGCGCCCGCCTCGATGGTGCTCCCCCTCCCGGAGGGCGTGTCCTTCGAGCAGGCCGTCTGTCTTCCGGCCCAGGCCCCCACGGCGCTGCTCGGGCTGCGCGAGGGCGCGAAGCTGCGTGAGGGCGAATCCATCTACATCCCGTCCGCCGCGGGAGGCGTGGGCAGCCTGCTCGTGCAGCTCGCGAAGCGGATGGGCGCCTCGAAGGTCATCGGCGGCACGAGCCGTGAAGCCAAGCGCGCCCTCGTGCTCCGCCTGGGCGCGGACGCCGCCGTGGACACCTCTCGCGACGACTGGCCCACGCAGGTACGCGAGGCCACGGCGGGCAGGGGCGCGGACATCGTCTTCGTCGCGGGAGGTGGAGCTGTCCCCGCCTCGAGTCTGCAGGCCCTCGCCTTCCGGGGGAGGTTGGTGCTCTTCGGCGCGGAGAGCCTGTTCGACACCGCGTGGAGCCGGGAGCAGATGATGGGCGTGCTGGCCCAGAATCAGTCCCTCGTCGGCTTCGCCACCTTCACCCTCCCGTTCGAGCAGCGTCAGGCGGCGCTCCGCGAGGCCCTCACCCTGGTGGAGCGCGGCCTGCTCCAGCCCATCTTCGAGCAGGGCTTCCCGCTCCAGGCCGTCGCCGAGGCGCACCAGGCCCTGGCCGCTCGGAGGACCACCGGCAAGGTCCTCATCCGCGTCGCCTGAGCCGGGCCCTGACCAGCGACATCCACATGTTTCTGTATCACTGAAACTTCAGCATCCCGCCTCCCCGTGTACTCGGAGTGCACTCCTGGACTAGAACTTGTTTTGCTGTTTTGTCCGGAGATTCCATCTTGAACAAGTCCTTCATCCTGCTGGGGAGCTGTATCGGCGCCCTGGTGCTGAGCGGTTGCGACCCGGCGCCGGAGGCGCCCACCGAGGAGTCCTCGCGGTCCGCGTCGCTGGAGACGCTGGTCAACGTCACGTTGAACAAGCCGGCCACGGCGTCGCAATACCAGACCGACCCCTACATCTTCCTCCCGCAGTACGCGGTGGACGGGAACATCACCTCGGATGACTCGCGCTGGTGCACGGGGGAGTACTTCACCTCGCAGCGGTATCTCGACGTGGACCTGCAGGGGACGTTCGACCTCCACCGGATGGAGGTCTACACGGGCTACCAGAACGACAGGGCCATCTCGAGCTTCGCGCTCCAGTACCACGACGGGACGAGCTGGCAGCCCATCCCTGGCTCCACGGTGACGGGCAACCCGGCCACGGGCGTCGTCGTGTCCCGGACCTTCACGCAGGTGGTGCGGGGCCAGAAGGTCCGCTTCCTGTGCAACGAGCCGGCGGGCTCGAACTGCCGCGTGAAGGAGCTCTGGGTGTTCGGTGCACCCGCCACGCCCGGTGCCAACCAGCCGCCCGTGGCCAATGCCGGCGCGGACCAGAGCGTGGTGCTACCCAAGTCGAGCCTCACGCTCACGGGCTCCGCCACGGATGTGGACGGCACCATCGCCCTGTACTCATGGACGAAGCTCAGCGGCCCCGCGGTCACGCTCTCCGGGGCGAACACCGCCACGCTCTCGCTCAGCGGGCTCACGGCGGGCACCTTCGTCTTCCGCCTCACCGTGGCGGATGATGATGGCGACACGCACTCGGACGACGTCACCGTGACGGTGACCAGCGCTCCGGTGAACCAGCCTCCCGTGGCCAACGCGGGCGTGGACCGCACGGTGGTGCTGCCCACCTCGAGCCTCGTGCTCACCGGCACGGCGACGGACTCGGACGGGACCATCGCGTCCTACGCCTGGACACAGGTCAGCGGCCCGACGGCCACCCTGACGGGCGAGGCCACCTCGACGCTCACCGTGAGCAACCTCTCCGCCGGCACGCTCGTCTTCCGCCTCACCGTGACGGATGACGACGGCGCGACGCACTCCGACGACGTCACGGTGACAGTCGCCAACACGCCGCCCAACCAGCCGCCCGTGGCCAACGCGGGCGCGGACCGCACGGTGGTGCTGCCCAACGCGGGCATCACGCTGACGGGCTCCGCCACGGACTCGGATGGCAGCATCGCGTCCTATGCGTGGACCCAGGTGAGCGGCCCCACCGCCTCGCTGAGTGGCGCCAACACGCCGTCACTGTCCGTCAGCGGGCTCACGGCCGGCACACTGGTCTTCCGCCTCACCGTGACGGATGACGACGGCGCGACGCACTCCGACGATGTCACGGTGACGGTGAGCAACCCCACCACCACGCTGACGAACGTGGCGAAGAACAAGCCCGCCACCGCGCTGTCCACCGACGGAGCGAACGTCCCCGCTCGCGCCACCGACGACAACCTGTCGACCTTCTGGAAGTCGGGCTACTCGGGCAAGCGGGGCACGTACCTCGACGTGGACCTCCAGGGCACCTTCCTCATTCACAGCGCGGAGGTGCACTCGTCCTTCTACGTCGACTCGCCCGAGGCCCTCGTCAACTTCGACCTCCTGGCGTGGGATGGCGGCTGCTGGAAGCCCATCCCAGGCGGCTCCGTCCGCAACAATCCCACGACGGGGACACAGAAGACGGTGACCTTCACCACGCCCGTGGTGGCCTCCAAGGTCCGCCTGCTCTGGCTCGGCGCGGGCGGCAATGCCCATGTGCGTGAGCTGCGAGTGATGGGCCATGCCACCACCCCGTCCACGGGTCCGCTGACGTGCACGGCCGGTGAGCAGATTGCAGTGCAGGACGCCCGCTACTCCTACGCGCTGTTCCTCCCCGCCGGATACAACACGGACCGCAACGCTCGCTGGCCCATCGTCTTCTCGCTCCCGGGCACCGGCGGCGTGATGCTGACCGATGACCACCTGGCGGTGAACACCAACGCGGAAGGGCTCGCCTGGAACCTGCGCGACGCCACCTACCGCGCGGGCTTCGGAGCCATCGCCGTGTCCATGCACTACTGGATCAACGGCCCCGGACCGGGAGGCCCCGCCTACTTCAACGTCAACCACCTGATGACCCTGCTCAACGACCTGAAGCGCGACCTGCTGGTCGACGCGGACCGCGTCTACTTCGCGGGCTTCAGCGGCGGCGCCAACGTCCTCTACGAGTCCACCGGTCTCGCCAGCTACATGGACCGCGTCTCGGCCTTCGTCCCCCTCGCCGTCACCAATTCTCCCGTCACGGCCAACACGACCAACCTCTGCAATCTGCGCACGTTGCCCATCTGGCCCTTCCATGGCGGTTCGGACTCCATGGGCTCCGCGGCCCAGTCCACCGCACTCAAGACGAAGCTGGAGACGCAGTGCGGAGGCACCACCAGCGCCATGCACGCCATCACCACCTACCCGGGCGTGGGGCACTCCAACACCGTGTGGCAGAACGCCTTCGCGGACCCGGCGCTCTGGACCTGGCTCTTCCAGCAGCGCATCAGCACCCGTCAGCCGTGACACGCACCGCCGGGTGGCGTCGTCCTCAGTGACGCACGCCGCCCGCGCGGGCCACCACGGGGGCGTGCTCGGCCTCCCGTGCGTCGAGCGCGTCCAGCGCGGCGTCCACCGACGCCATCAACACCTCGGGCCGGACGGGCTTCTCCAGCACCAGGTTCTGCACCGTCTCGATGAAGCTGCGCGTCTCCGAGGTGTACGCCCCACCGGAGATGAACACCACGCGCTCGATCAACTCCGGCGCCATCACCTCCAGGCGTCGGAAGAGCGCCGCGCCGTCCACCTCCGGCATCTGCAGGTCGCACAGGATGACGTCGAAGCGGTTGCCCGCCGCCACCAACGCGAGCGCATCCTGACCTCGCGTCGCGGTGACGACGTCGTGGTAGGGCTCCAGCAGCAGCCGCATGGACTGCGCCAGCCGGGGCTCGTCGTCCACCACCAGCACCCGACCCCGCCGTCCCGTCGAGGGCATGGGCGGCTTGCCGCGGGACACCGGGCGCGGCGGCACCTCCACCTGCACCGGCGCCGCTGGCAGGTACATGGTGAAGACGCTGCCCTTGCCCTCCTCGCTGCGCACCTCCAGGTCACCTCCGTGCGTGCGGACGATCTGCTGACAGATGGCGAGCCCCAGCCCGGTCCCCTCTCCCGAGGCCTTGGTGGTGAAGAAGGGCTCGAAGATGCGCGACATCACCTGCGGGGCGATGCCCACGCCCGTGTCCACCACGTCCACGCGGGCCCGGCCCGTCACGTCCGTGCTGGTCCGCACGCGCACCTCGTGGAGGCTCGGGTTGCCCTCGGGCACCGCCTGCATCGCGTTGACCAGCAGGTTGAGCAGCACCTGTCCCAGCCGCGCCTCGCTGCCCAGCACCTTGGGCACCGGACCGAACTCCTCCACCAGCCGCGCGCGGTGGCGCAGCGCATGGCTGATGATGCGCACCGCCGGAGGCACCAGCGCGTTGAGGTCCACCAGCGAGCGCTCCTGGTCCCCCTGACGGCTGAACACCTGGAGGTCGCGGACGATGAGGCGGATGCGCTCGGCGCCCTCCAGCGCGCCGCGCACGCTGGCCTGCACGTCCCGCATCGCCATCATCCCGTTCTCCGTCAGCGCGCGCGAGGCGGACTCCAGGTTCAGCACCAGGTAGGCCAGCGGGTTGTTGATTTCGTGCCCCACGCCCGCCGCGAGCGTCCCCACCGCGGCCACGCGCTCGGCCGCCACCAGCCGCGCCTGCAGCTCCTTCGTCGCGGTGATGTCGCGGTGGGTGGCCACGAAGTGGGACACATCCCCGCCCGTCGCGCGCACCGGCGACAGCAGCACCTCCGTGGAGACGATGCGGCCGTCCTTGCGCGGCACCGTCACCTCGACACAGAGGGACTCGCCCGCCTGGAGCGCCGCGTGCACGCGCTGCGACAGCCTCGGGTCCTGGTCGCCGTAGAGCAGGCACGGGTCCTGGCCCACCAGCTCCTCGGGGGGCTGGCCCAGCAGCATGCTCAGCGCCTCGTTGGCGAAGACGGTGCGCAGCTTGCTGGGGCCCACCACCTCCGCGATGAAGACGCCCTCGTGCACGCCGCGCACCGTGGTGGCGAGCAACTGGAGCCGCTCCACCGCGCGCCGCCGCTCCTCGCTCGCCGCCGCCAGCAGCTGGCCCGTCACCGCGTTGATGACGATGAAGAGCTGGAGCACCAGCAGGTCCTGCGCCACGTTGCCCGAGGAGAACGGGCCCTGTCCGCGCACCGTGCCGACGATGGCCACCGAGGAGATGGCCAGCGTCGCCAACGCCGCGCCGCGCGGTCCGAAGCGCAGCGCCGCCAGCGCGGAGATGGGGAACAACAGGAAGCTGGCCGCGTGCGCGAGCCCCGGCTCCGAGTTGCGGAAGAGGAAGATGCCCACGCCCAGCACCGCCGTGAGTCCGGCCAGCGCCAGCGCCTCACCCAGGCGGGCGGGCCATGCGGGGCGGCTGAGCAGGAGCAACGGCGGCGCCACCACGAGCACGCCCATCATGTCCCCCACCCACCACACCCAGACGGCGTGGCCCATCTGCTCCCACGGCAGCGCGCCGCCCCAGTACAGGCACAGCGGCCCGACGAACGAGCTGACGCCCGTGCACACCGCGCCCGCGCCCACGCACAGGACGACCACATCACGGATGCGTGACAGGCCCGCGTCCATGCGCAGCCGCCGCGTCAGGAGCGCGCCGAGCACCATCGCCAGCGTGTTGCCCGTGGACACGCCCAGCACCACCGGAAGGGACACTCCCGTCGACAGGGTCGCCAGACAGGCGCCCAGGAAGACTCCGGGCCACAGCACGGGTCCGCGCAGCACCAGTGCGGCCAGCGCGACACCCGTGGGGGGCCACACGGGGCTGACATTTCCACCCACGGTGGCCAGGGAGAGGCCCAGCCGAGCGACGGCGAGATACACGCCGGCCAGGACCAGCATCTCGACGAGATGCCGCCCGCGAAGCGCGCGCGCGCTGGCTCGAATCAGCCCGATGATGACCATCCCCCCGGAAAGCCCGTCCGCCGACCCGACGGGTTCACAAAGTGGGTCCATGGTAGCGGGCCGGGACCGGTATTGCACCTTCCCCTCGTCGAGCAGGGCAGGCAAGCGTCCAGGAGCCGATAGGTGGGGCACCCCGCCGGATGCAATGGCTCCGGCCTGTGTGCGTAGGGAAGAGCAAGGAGGTACCAAGACGATGTCGCGTCCCGGAATCGCAGCCCTGCTGTCCTTCCTCATCCCAGGTGTCGGGCAGATCTACAACGGGGACATCCTGCGCGGTGTCTTCTGGCTCATCATCACCCCCGGCTTCTGGATTGGCACCGGCGGATGTCTCGGCTGGGTGTGCCACATCATCTCCGCGGCCACGGCCCACAACCGCGCGGAGGACAAGGAGAAGTACCGCGTCACCGTCGTCTAGCGGCGTGAGATGCGGGCTCGCGCGGGTCGGTCGTGGGGGATGGCCGCCCCGCGTTTCTTTTCATCAGGACAGCATCAGCAGGATGAACAGCGGAATCGCGGCGACGAGCAGACCCACGCCAAGCGCCAGAATCTGCTGCACGAGGAACAGGTCCTCCAGCCGCTCCACGAGCGCGACCTGCAATCGCTCGATGGCCAGCGACTCCAGCTCCCGCACCGCGGTGGCGCCGTCCGGCGACGCGACCACCGCGCGCACGGCGATGGCGCCCAGCACCCGGTAGGACTGCTCCATGAAGAAGCGCTCCAGCCCCCCCAGTCGCGAGGCGGCGGTGGACGGCGACGAGGGCCCGCCCGCGCGCTCCGCCACCGACTCCTTGACGGCTCGGAGCAGCTCCTTGCGGCTCAGCGAGCCCTTGTTGCGCAAGCGGCCCGCGAGCTGCTGCGCGGCGGGCTTGATGACCGCGTAGAGGTAGCCGAGCCAGCCGCGCTTCTCCGCCTCCTCGCCGAGCCGGGAGGCGCCACCGTGGAGCATCATCGCGTAGCCGCCCGTCACCGCGAGCGACAGCGGCATGAGCAACAGGCTCAGCATGTCCAGCCAGGGAGGCCCTCGTGTGCTTCCGAGCCAGAGGGGCGCCAGCACGAACGCGAGCGCCAGCGCGAGCCCGGCGCATCCGAAGATGAAGAAGCCCTTGAGCGCGCCCCACAGCCCCGAGCCCAGGAGCGAGAACGTCAAGCGGAGCACGGGCCAGAGGTTCGAGCGGGCCACGGTCGCCACGCTTCGACGCGGCCCCTCGGGAGTCCCTGCTGTCAGGCCATCGCCGCGGGACGCGTGCACGACGACCGGGGCATTCGCCGGGACCACCGCGAGGTCGACGGGCGTTGCGTGCTGCTCGCCCTCGTCGTCCACCGTGCGCGGCGCATCCGCGGCCTGGGACTTCGTCGTCGGGCTCACGTCACGCGCCCCCGGACACGAAAGCCCGTGCACGGCGGCCTCGCTCCCATCCTCACCCCGTTCCCACGGCTCCGACCCATCAAGCGACGCACCTCACGGCCCCATCGTAAAGGCCAGGGAGGGGCCGCGAAAGCCACCCCTCGTGAACGAGGCCGCGAGCTCAGAACTGGGTGATGGCGAAGGTCGTCACGCCCCGCACCTCGGTGATGCCAGGGCCGAGCAGGCAGCTCACCACGTCGAGCGCAGGGTCGACGACCACCTCCGTCGCGAGGTTCCCCGCGAAGGGCCCCGACGCAATCGAGCCGACGAAGACGAGCACCGTCTGCCCCCCAGTCCGAGTGAGGATTCGGGTGAAGCTGATGACACTCGACTCCCCCGTGTTCCAGTCGATTTTCAGCGAGCCGGTACCGACAGGCTCATCGAGCAGACAACTCGAGGGCAGTCCCGTGGCGAAGAACGAGTAGGAGCCCGAGGAGACAGGCGCGCCTGGGAGGCACTCGATGCTCCCCACCGAGAGGATGTCCGTGGGCCGGGTCACCAACGTGAGGCCAGGATTGTATGTGCGGACCGCCGTCCCCGTGCACGACAGGAGTGGCGACTGCGCCAGGACCGTGGCGGGCGCGACCAGCGCGGCGAGACAGACGAAGAGTCGAAGCAAGGAGAAGGCATTCATGTGCGGGACCTCCAGCAAGGGAGCGCCACTCGAGCGGGCGCTCCTTCCTGAACGAGTCCAGCGCGGAACCACCGCCCGCGGGTACCCCACCTCCGCGGACGGCGTCCGCCCACCGACGTCCGCATGGGACTCAGGTGCAGTGGACTCTGCGACGCGCGTGCATCTCCTGCGTGAGCCGATAGGAGGAGCCGCCATCCTCCGACATGAAGCCGCGCCAGAGGAACGAGTCGTCGGTGACGGCGGTGAACATCCAGCGCAGCGGCTTGCCGTCCATGTCCTTCCCCTCGATGTGGATTTCATCCCCGACGGGACGACCGACGAGGGAGACGAGATACCCCGCGGTGGCGCCCATCCACACGACCCGCCACGTCCCCTGCTCCGGGATGAATTGACGCAGCGACGTGCCGATGCGCCGCGCTCCCACGGAGGCACCGAGCCCCTCGGGGTTCGGATAGATGAGCACGTCCTGGATGACCCGTCCGTCCAGGACCCACGAGAAGGACCACTCGCCGGGCTGGCGGTAGGTCTGTCTCCCGGTGGCGTCGAAGAACGCGACGTCCACGTCCCAGGCGCCGATGAAGCGTCCGAACAGGGCGAGTGAATCGGCCAGCGCGGGCAAGGGGCCTTCCGCGCGCAGAAGCTCCACGGCCCGCTGCGAGAGCGATGATTCGGGCTGCGACATGATGCACGTCTCCCGTGAGGAGCCGAAGTCACCCGGCGCCCCTGTGAATGGCATTGCGTTGTTGGAACAGGGCGCTCAGCGCGAAGCGGAGCTCACGCGCACCCACGCGGGCGGATAGCGCGTCACCAGCCCGAGTTCATCCGTCTCCACTTCCGAGGTGAAGCGGCCACCACCACTCTCGTAGCGATAGCGCGTGGAGGACAGGCGCGTGTAGCGCTGCGGCAGCTTCTCCAGCGACAGGTCCGGCATCCGCACCCACGCCGCCACCACGTCGCTGCCCTGCCCCACCTCCAGCGACAGCCGGCGGATGGGCAGCGTGTTCGTCGACGGGGAGAAGGCCAGGTCCACGTCCGTGCAGCCCGCGAACTGGACCACCTCCTCGTCCCCTCGCCACCAGCGCAGCCCAGCGTCCACGCGGAGCTCGAGCCTCCGCGAGACACCCGCCCCGCGCAGCGCGACGTGGACCCGACGCGTGCGCCACCGCGTGTCACTCTCCACGAAGTACTCCGCGAGGAAGGGTGTCCCCTCCCGCGTGAGCACCACCGAGCCCGCCAGCGCCCAGCCGTCATGCAGTTCGTGCAGCTCGGCGTATTCGCCACAGGGCTCGTCTTCGCGCGTCCATTGCCAGGCACGGACGCAGCGGCGCGAGGACTTCGAGAGAAGGTCCAGGTCGTTCATGGGGTAGCTCGTGGAAGTGAGGTCACCCTAGGGAACCGCGGCGGCGCCGTCTTACACATCCTTGCTCCCACTGTTCGTGAGCACACGGAGGCCGGACCGCTTGCCCGCGCCTCGGGCGACGCGCCATGTTCAGGACATGCCGCGCATGCACGCCTCGCTCCTCTACAGCGCGCCGGACCTCCAGCTCGCCCGCGTCACCTGCGACGGGCACGACGGCCCCAGGCCCCGGGAGGAAGGCGTGGACAGCGAGCGGCTCGTCCTCGCGCTGCACGGGCGCTTCCAGTACCGCGACTCACGGACCCGGGCCGTGGTGTCCCCAGGTGTCGGACTGAGACTCGGTCCCCAGCGGCCCTGTGAAATCCGCCATCCGCATGGCGGCGGTGACGCCTGTCTGTCCGTGCGAGGAGCATGGCTGCGTCACGCGTCGCACTCGGAGGCATCGACGCTCGTCGTCAGCACGGAGGCCTACGTCCGCATCCAGGAGATGCTGGCCCACGTGGCGCGCGGAGAACCCGTGGAGCGCGTCCAGGTGGAGGAAACCCTGGGGCTCATCCTCACGCCTGGCGAGCGAGGCCCCCTCACCGTGAGCCCGCGCGAACGGGACATCGCGCACGCCATCGCACACGAGGCCGCGCTCCACTTCGACGCGCGAGTCTCCGTCGAGGCGCTGGCCGCGAGCGCGGGTGTCTCCGCGTTCCACGCCTGCCGCGTCTTCCGCAAGGTGACGGGGACGGGCATCCACCAACACCTCCAGGAGGTGCGGCTGCGACACGCGCTCGCCCTCCTGCTGGACACACGGCTGCCGCTCGCGGACGTGGCGCTGGAGGCGGGCTTCGCCAACCAGGGCCACCTGGGCAATGCCTTCCGACGTCGCTACGGACAATCACCGGGCGCCGCGAGGAAGGCCCGGTCCATCTCACCGGAGTGACTTCACCCCCGCGCCGCGCGAAGCGCCGCGAGCAGCTCCTCCGCCGTGGTCGCCACCGCGCGCGCTCCATTCGCGTGCAGCTCCGCCACGTCCCGGAAGCCCCACGTGACGCCCACGCCGTACATCCCCGCCGCGCGCGCCGTCAGCATGTCCACCGCCGTGTCTCCCACGAAGCCGCACACCCCCGCCTCGACACCCAGCTCCGCCGCCATGCCCAGCACCGCCGACGGGTCCGGCTTGCGCGGGATGCCGGGCCGCTCGCCATACACCCGGGCGAAGGCAATCCCCGGCAGGAGCCGCTCCACCAGCCGCTTCACGTAGCTGTCCGACTTGTTGCTGAGCACGCCCATCACCGCGCCATCCGCGCAGAGCGCCTTCAACATCGCGAGGATGCCCGGGTACGCCGCGGTCCGGTCGAAGAGGTGCTCGTCGTAGTACGCCCGATAGGTCTCCAGCACCGGCTCCACCAGGTCCTCACGACCCGAGGGCACCGCCCGGCGCGCCAGCTCCCTGACTCCCTCACCGACGAAGCGGCGGTAGTCGGCCTCCGGATGTGTGGGCAATCCATGGTGCGCGAGCGCATGGTTCATCGCGTCGGCGATGTCGCCCAGCGAGTCCACCAGGGTCCCATCGAGGTCGAAGAAGACGGCACGAAGCTGCATGGGATGAGGTCTCCAGACAAAACGAAAACGCCCCGGCCACGGTGGGCCAGGGCGTTCGAGCCGACAGCTCGAGGATGCGCGTCGCTAGTGCGTGGCCGCCGCGGTGGCGCTCCCGTCCGAGGGCGCCACCGTCATCACCGCGAAGTTGATGTTGTTGTAGCCCGCCGTGGCGCAGCTGAACATCACCCGCTTGATGATGGCGTACTCCACATCCTTGTGCGCCTGGATGTTGATGTCGCCCTTGAACGTGTTGGCGTCGTCGTTCGCCATCGCGTGCAGGTCCTCGAACTGCTTCTTCATGTCCCGCAGCTTCTCCTCCAGCGCGGGGATGTTGAGGTACTCGTCCTTGGAGAAGTCCTCCACGCGTCCGACGATGGTGCCGGAGACGCTGACCTGGTCGCCGGAGACCATGACGACGGGGTGCATCTCCACCTCCGCGACGTTCACCGCCTCGGGCAGCTGGATGTCCTTGGTCATCATCAGCACCTCGCCCGTCGCGGAGAAGTTCGCGATGAGGAAGAGCACGATGATGACGAACATGTCGACCAGCGGCGTGATGAGCAGGTCGGCGTAGCCGCTGCGCTTGCCGTGCGCGCCGTGTCCGAACACCTTGGAGTGCTGGAGGCGCTTGCCGTACCGCTTGCCTGGAACCTTGATGGCCATGACTGGGTGTGGCTCCGTGCTCGGCTAGCCCATCGCCGCGGACACCGACACCTGGGGCAACCCAGAGCCGATGCACTCGTCGATGATACGGACCAGGTCCTCGTAGCGGACCTTGTCCTCGGGCTGAAGGGTGATGGCCGTCTGGTCCGGCAGCTGCGCCTTCAACTCCTTGAAGCGCGCCACCAGCTTGGACAGGTCCGTCTTCCCCTTGCCGTCCTTGGTGAGGGGGATGGGGTCGAACGTGCTCTGGTCCGCCGACAGCCGAAGCTCCGTCGGGGTGATGAGCAGCGTCAACTGAACCGTCTTGGTCTCCGTCGGGGGCGGCTCCTCCTCCGTGGAGGGACCTCCCGCCTGGGACACCTGGAGACGACCAATCTGGGTCCAGACGGCCGTCATGATGAGGAAGCTGATGGTCACTGCCATCAGATCGATGAAAGCGGTCAGGTTGATGGCGGTATCGAGCGGCTTCTTGCCGCCTTTACCACCTTGACCTGTGTCCATTCCGCCGGCCATGGCGTTCTCCTCCTAAGGCCCCGCGCGGTGAGGCGCGGCAAGAGACTGAAAGGGGCGCGCCGTGTGTCCCCACTCATGGGGACAGGACAGCGCGCCCGGGTCGCGGGTTCCCCGAGCGGGGCGCCCGACTCAGTCGTCGTGGTGGTCCCGAGCGGCGGGGACGTTCAGGTTCTTGAACTTGTCCTTGTTCGCCACGATGAGGTTGAGCACGGAGACGCTGGTCTCGTTGATGTCGTTGACCAGCGACTGGGTGCGACCCATCAGCACGGAGAAGGCGATGAGGCACGGGATGGCCGTCACCAGCCCGAAGCCCGTGCAGTTCATGGCTTCGGAGATACCGTTGGCGAGAATGGTCGCCTTGTCGGCCGGGTTCACGTTGGCCACGGCCTCGAAGCAGGAGATGAGACCCGACACGGTGCCGAGCAGACCGGCGAGCATGGCCGCGTTGCCGAGCATCGCGAGGTAGCCGGAGCGCGCCTCCAGGCGGGGCGTCTCGCGCAGGGTGGCCTCGTCGAGCGCCGCCTGCACTTCGTCCTGGCCCTTGGGGACGTTCATCAGACCGGCCTTGATGACGCTGGTCAGCGGCGTGGACTTCTGACCCGCCACGTAGTTGATGGCCTTGTCCAGGTCACCCGCGTAGATGTGCTTCTTGAGGCCGCGCAGGAAGGCTTCCTTGTTGATGGAGGCCTTGCCGAACAGCACGATGGTTCGCTCGACCATGATCGACAGCGCCACCACGAGGCACGCGGCGATGGGGTACATACCCCACTGACCGGCCTCCCAGCGCTTGGCAATCTCTTCGAAGAAGCCCCGCTCGGGGCCCCCCGCGTTGGCGAGCACGGCCAGATTCGTCAAAAACCCCAGGTTCATCGCGTCTTGCCTCCACGGCGGCTCGGCCCGGCGCTCCCGGACCTTCCAGAACCTGTCGCCCCCCCGGGCGTGCGCCCCAGTGATTGGGCGGCAGGAATGGATGTTGAAAACGGTGGTGCCGACTTTAGGAATGGCTGTCTGGGGTGTCAAGGCAGGGGGCCCGCCGTTAAGTGCTGAAATCTCACAGGAATTTTGCGCTGGAGTACCCCTTGCCAGCATGGACTCCAGGCAGCAATGCGGGCCAATTCCGGGGGCTTCCCAAGAACGAGCGGTTGTGTCTGCGGGCGCTTTCGACCCCGGGGGGCGCGTGCTAATGCCGGCGGCATGGCGAGGAAGCGCATTGGCGAGCTGCTCCTGGAGCAGCGGGCGATCAGCGTCGCGCAGCTCGAGGCGGGGCTTTCGGCCCACCGGAAATCGGGCCAGCGGTTGGGAGCGACACTCATCGCGCAGGGGGCGATCACCGAGGCGACGCTCGCGGGGGCGCTGAGCCAGGCCCTGGGGATGCCGCAGGTGGACCTGGCGGCGGTGACGCCCGAGTGGGCGGCGGTGCACATGCTGCGCGCGCGGTTCTGCGAGCAGCACGACCTGTTCCCCATCGCGTTGGAGAGCGTGGGCGGGCGCCGTCAGCTCGTCGTCGCGATGAGTGATCCACTCAACGTGCCCGCGGTGGAGGAGATTGAGTTCACCACGGGACTGAAGGTGAGCGTGCGCGTGGCGGCGCTGTCGGCCGTGCGTGGCGCCATCCTGCGCTACTACCACAAGGTGCCGGTGGCGACCGCGAGCGGCGCGGCGGCGGCCCCTGCCCGGCCCGCGCCCACGGCGCGTCCACGTCCGGCGGCGCCCGCGAAGCCCGCGCCGGCCACGCCCGAGGAGGATGACGAGGAGGTCATCGTCGGCGAGGAGCTGCCGCCGGGTGAGACGACCCAGCGCACGTCGTTGGCGGAGTTGATCCGCACGCGCGAGGAGCAGCGCAAGCAGAAGCGCGAGCAGTCGGCGGCGAAGCCCAAGCCCGCGTCGAGCGGCGGCGTGCTCGATGACCTGGACTACCTGTTCGGCCAGGCGCGCGAGGACCCGGACCGCGTCGAGGAGCTGGAGCGGAAGTTCTGGGCGCTGATGCGCATCATGGCGCGCAAGGGCCTGCTCACGAGCGAGGAGTTCAGCCGCGAGCTGGATGACGAGGACAAGCCCCAGCAGGGCTGAGCCTCCTCGGTGTTCCGGGTGCTGGCGCGGGTCTCGCGACAGCGCTCACATGCGCCGCGCAGGTTCGCGCCTCGGGCCAGCCTGCATCGATGGCGACGCGCGTTTCGGGGAGCGTGGCACGACGGGCTCGGGACGACCGCGGTATCGCGCGAGACAGGAAGCTCCGCGCCGCAGGCCCATCCCTTGAGTGAAACAACGCGCCCCTTGCACCACGCGTCTCGCGGGCATGCGTGGCGCGGCGGGCTCGGTCGTCCGCCAGCTGTCCGGGGCGCCCTCGACACATGTGTCGCCACGGCTGAAACCGACTTCGGGCCCCGTGCGTAAGGAGAACAGAACCCCCGCGCGTCGCGGCGTCACCAGAAGAGGTCTGCGCCATGTCGTCCACCCTCGTCGTCACCTCGCGAGCTCCTCGTCGCGCTTCAGCGAGCGCTTCGCGAAGCCTGTGGTTATGCATGGCGTTCGCGGTGTTCGCGGCGTGCACCCAGGCGAGCGGCGCGGCCTCGGGAGGTGGCGCGCTCGAACCGGGGACGCTCGCGGTGGCGAAGGACCCCCGTCACTACGAGAAGCCCTCGGACGCGGAGCTGCGTCGCACGCTCTCCCCTGTCGCGTATCAGGTGACACAGGAGGCGGCGACCGAGCCGCCGTTCCGCAATGCGTACTGGAACCACCACGAGGAGGGGCTCTACGTCGACGTCGTCACCGGCGAGCCGCTGTTCTCCTCGCGCGACAAGTTCGACTCGGGCACGGGCTGGCCCAGCTTCACGAAGCCTGTGGACACCGCCCGCGTCGTGGAGAAGCGAGACGAGGGCCTGGGCATGGTCCGCGTCGAGGTCCGCTCGAAGGCTGGCGACTCGCACCTGGGACACCTGTTCGATGATGGCCCGCGGCCCTCGGGGCAGCGCTACTGCATCAACTCCGCGGCGCTGCGCTTCGTGTCGGTGAATGACCTGGAGAAGCAGGGGTACGGCGAGTGGCTCACGCTGTTCGGTCGCAAGCCCACGAGCGCCGCGGCGCCGAAGGTCGACGTGGGCAAGGCGCTGGCCGCGTCCGGTGTCACCGAGACGGCGCTGCTCGCGGGCGGCTGCTTCTGGGGCATGGAGGACCTGCTGCGCAAGATTCCGGGCGTGCTCCAGACAGACGTCGGCTACACGGGCGGCTCGCTGGAGCGGCCCACGTATCAAGACGTGAGCACGGGCAAGACGGGCCACGCCGAGTCGGTGCGCGTGGTGTTCGACCCCAAGGTGCTCAGCTACGAGACGCTGCTGGAGCAGTGGTTCTTCCGCATGCACGACCCGACGACGCTCAATCGTCAGGGCAATGACGTGGGCACGCAGTATCGCTCCGCCCTCTTCGTGCTCTCCGACCGGCAGTGGCAGGTGGCCGAGGCCGTGAAGGCCCGCGTCGATGCCTCCGGGAAGTGGAAGCGCCCCGTCGTCACGCAAATCGTCCGCGCCGGCGAGTTCACTCCCGCCGAGGGCTACCACCAGGACTACCTGGTGAAGAACCCAGGCGGCTACACCTGCCATTACATGAGGGACTGAGAAACACCGCGCCCACGAGGCCGCTCGCACGCCCCCTGGAGCTGGGGAAAGCGTGAGAGCACTTCGCGACTCAGGCTGGATGTTTCATGACCCGCCGGGCAGGCAAGGCGAGGTGGGTGCAAGTGCGGCTATGCTGGGTGGATGATCTGCCCAGTCTGCGCGCGACTTCGCGACGGGGCATCGGGGGAGCCATGCCAGGAATGTGGCAACACCCTCGTGCCCGTCACCGAGCCGCACTTCGAGGCCCTCGTCAAGGCGACGCTGTCGCGACACATCGTGTCCTGGCGCGACGGCGCGCTCATCGATGAGTCGACGGCGCTGCGGCTCGAAGGAACGCTGACCCCGGTCATCATCGAGACCCCGGTCGTCACCGCGCCCGAGGTCATCCCCGTCGAGCCCATCGCGCCGCCGCTGGACTCCGCCGCGCGCGTGGAGGCCTGGGCGGACGGCGTCGCCGCGTCGGTGCGAGGCTCGGAGGGTTGGACGTGGGGTTGGGCCGGAGCGCTCGCGCGCTCGTTGGACACCGCGGCGAAAGAGGAGCGTGAGCAGGCCGCTCGGCAGAAGCACCAGGACCGCGACGCGAGCGAGGACGACCTGGGCTCCGCGCTGGGCTCGGGACAGTCGCTCTTCGCGCGGGATGCCTCGGGAGCGCTGGGCGGCGGGCTGGAGGCCATGGTCGCGCTGGATGCGGAGCCCGCGAGCTCCGCCCGGCTCAATGATTTCATCTGGTGGTTCCTCGGCGCGGTGCTGGTGCTGGGCGGCTCGCTCATGGGCGTGCGCGAGGCCTGGCAGGCGTTGGGAGGCGTGCCCCGGCAGCTCCTCGTGACGGGCGCGCTGTGGGGCTACCACGCGGGCTTCATCGCGCTGGGCGTGTTCCTGTCCCGCCGCTCGATGCCCGTGGGCCGGGTGCTGTCGGGCATCGGGCTCGCGCTGTTGCCCGTGGCCTTCATCGCGCTGTCGTCGCTGGTCGGTCTGTCGACGATGGTGGGGATTCCCGTGGCGCTGGGTGTCGCGGCCATCGGATGGGTGCCGCTGCGCTCCGCGGGCAGGTTGCTGTACGGAACCTCCACGTCGGCGCTCGCGCTGGCCCTGCTCCCGTCGCTGCTCGCGGGTCTGCCGTTGATGGGGCTCGACGATGCGCCGTGGGCACGTGTGCTCTGCGCATCGGTGGGCGTGGTGGCCCTGGGTGCCACGCTGTGGCGAGGGCGGGCCGCGAAGGACGCGAGCACGGTGTTGGTGTCCGCCACCGCCGCGCTCTATGGCGCGCTCTGGTTGGCCGTGTTCGCCGTGGCGAGCGCCCCCTCGGGCTTCGACGCGATGGAGCCGGGCGGCGCGCTGTTCGCGGGCATGACGCTCTGGACGCAAGGGCTCGCCACGGTGCTCGCGCTGGCCGCGACCACGGAGTTCGCGCGGGGGACCCATCCCCGATTGAGCGCCGTGGTCGAGACGGTGGCGCACGCGGTGCTGTCCGCCGGAGCGCTCGCGGGCGCACTGGGTGCGTTCACGCTGGGCGCCGGAGATGACCTCCAGGTCGCCGCCGCGTCCGCGCTCGCGCCCGTGGTGGCCGCCGGAGTCTTCTTCCTGCTCGAGTCGCGACGTCGGGCCCTGGTCCATCCGGCGGTCATGGCCACACTGCTGGCGGGTGTGTTGGTGGCTCGCGTCGTGATGCCCACGGACGCGGGCTGGTGGGTGTTCGGCGGCGCCGTGGCCGCGTCCGGGTTGCTGTTCGCCTCACGCGGGTTCGCGGCGGCGATGCTGAGCGTCCGGATGCTGACGTGGAGCCTCGTCGCCTCGGTGGCGGCGATGCCGCTCGTGGCGCGCTTCGAGGGCGAGAGCACGCCATGGCCGCGTGTCCTGACGGGGCTGTGCATCGCGTTGACCGCGCATGTCACGGGCGGCTGGCGCTGGCGCGCGCTGCACTATCTGGGAGGCATCGCCGCGGTCTTCGGCGCGTTGGCCTTCGTCGATGGAACAGCGGGGCTGACAGGCGAATGGAGCCGACTGGCTGTCTTCGCGCTCCTGGCCACGCTGTACGGTGTCGCGGGCCGCGCGCAGCTCGCGTGGATGCGGCCGCAGGCGCCCAGGGATTTGCTGTTGCCGTTGGATGACCTCTCGCTGGTGTTGGCTTCGGCGGGCGTGGTGCTGGCCGTGGGTGCCGCACCGGTGGTTCCCGAGCTGCTCTCCGGACTGCCCGGTGGGGCGTGGCTCGCGCTGCCCACCGCGTGGGCGTCCGGGTGGCTCCTGCTGCGAGCCCGTCAGGATGAGTCCCGGCTGGTCACCCTCCTGGCGGCGCTGGGTGTCTCGCTCGTCGTGTCCCAGGTCATGGGGACCACGTGGGACTTCGAGTCGGCGCGGGCGGCGCTCCTCGCCGCGTCCGTGGCGCTCGGCTTCGCCCTGTTCGCGGCGCTGCGGCCTCGCGTGCCCGTGGTGACCGACGGGACTCCGTCTCCGCGAGGGTTCTGGGGACGGAAGGTATTCGACCTCGCCCCGCTCCCGCTGGGAGCGCGCGGGCTGTCGCTCTTCACGGATGGCTTCGCCACGGTGGCGCTGGCCCAGGTCATCATCGCGACCCTCACGTTGTCGCACTGGCTGACGATGCCCTCCGACGCGGAGCGCGCGCTGTGCCTGCTCGCGGGAGGGATGCTCGTCGCGGTCGCGCTGCTGGCCTTCGTGTCGCGTGGGTTCGTGGACTGGCAGCTGCGCGGCACGGTGGTGGCGCTGGCGGCGATGGGCGGCTTCATCGCGCTGACGGCCATCCTCAACCGCGCGGGTCGTCCGTTGCCTCCGGACATCGTGGCGATGCGCCATCCGCTCGTGGGAGTCGCGCTGTGGGGTGTGGCGCTGGCGACGCGGCGCTTCGGACCGTGGGTGGCGGCGCGGCTGGAGAAGCCGTCTCACGGGCCGCACTACCACCTGGTGCCACACGTGGGCGTCCTGGCGCTCGTGTTCGTGCTGCTCAAGGGCGCGGTGCTCGTCGGCCTGCCGGACCCGTCTCGCGCGCTGGGTATCATTCCGCCGCTGATGGTGCTGGGCGCGGCGACGCTGATGTTGTTGCTCGCGCGCTCGTTCCGCGCGGTGCCGCTGGCGAACGTGGGGTTGTACCTGGGGATTCCGGGCGCGGCGCTCTGGGCGGCACGACAGGCGCTGCTGGGGCCGTCGCTCGTGTCGCTGGCGCCACCGGATGGACAGTGGGTGCGCGCGGGCGCGGAGGGTTACCACTGGCTCCAGGAAGGCGCGTGGCTGGCGCCTGGGGACACGTTGTTCCTGCTGTGGCAGCGCGCGTTCGTGGGCGTCGCGGCCGTGGGGCTCGTCTATGCCGCGGCCTCGATTCGAGGGCTGCCCGAGGCCTTCCGGCACCTGCTGCACCGCCGCGCGGTCACCACGGTGGTGCTCGTCAGTCTGGCGGCGCTCTTCCAGCCCGGGCTGATGGCGGCGGGGCTGGTGTGCGCCACGGGTGTGGTGCTGTTCGTCGGTGGCGCGCGCGCGCGGGGACGCAGCGTCCTCGGCGTGAGCATCCTGCTGCTGGTGCACGCGGCGGCGCATCGAGTGCCCATCCTCGAGGCGTGGCCGGGTCCGTTGCTGGCGCTGGTGGGGCTGCTGGTGGTGACGGTGGGGCCGTGGGTGGTGGCGCGGCGTGGGTTGCCCGAGGGTCCGGCGCGTGTCCGTATCCAGCAGGCCATGATGGTCTACCTGGTGGCCGGTGGGCTGTACGCGCTGGCGGTGAACGGCGACACGTCGCCGACGAATGCCGCGCTCAACCTGCTCGTCGAGGTGTTCACCGGCCTGGGCGGCTCGTGGATGGTGTCGCCGGCCTTCGCGGTGACGCTGGCGGTGTCCTCGGCGGCGGTGATGGTGGCGGCGCTTCGCTGGAAGGGCGCGTTCGCGTCACTCGTCGCGGCGGTGGCGACGGGGATGGCGGGAGCCACGGTGGTGGCGTCGGCGATGACGTTCTTCACCCTTCGCGCGAGCTTCTCCGGTCCCTGGCTGGGTTACGGCGACCTGTTCTCGGTGCACGGCGCGGCGCTGGCGCTCGCGGCCTCGGGAGCGGTGGCGGCGATGCAGGCGGCGCAGCGGTGGACGCGGGCGCGACGGCCGGACATCGCGGGCGGGATGACGTGGGGGCGTGACGCGTGGCTGGTGACGAGCGGGCTGATGCTCGCGCTCTTCGCCGTGGTGGGACAGCCGTCGGACGAGGCGTTGAGGTTGGCCATCGCCGCCATCGGGCTGTCGGTGCTGGTGGCGCTGCACTGCGCCTGGGTGGAGCACACGGGGCGGCACGTGTACTTCGTGCAGCTCGCGGTGGTGGGCGTGTACGCGATGGTGCGGGCGCTGTACGCCTCCGGGCTTCGGGCCGAACACGACGCGCTCTTCGCGCTGGCGCTGGGCTTCGTGTTGGTGGGCGTGACGGTGATGGCGCGGCGCGCGGGGGTGAAGCCGGTGGAGGCGGCGACGCGCAGGTTCGCGGCGGTGCTGCCCCTCGGCATGGCGCTGGTGCTGCCGGGTGAGGCGACGCGGGAGGCGGCGCTGCTCGCGGGAGGCTCGGGCCTTCTGTACGCGGCGCTGGGGGCGGTGGAGCGCAGCCGGATGTTCGGTGCCTTCGCGGCGGCGGCGTGCAACCTGGCGCTGCTCATCGCGGCGTTGGCGTTCGGGCTGGAGGGGCTGGAGATCTATCTGGCGCCGCTGGGCCTGTTGCTGCTGATGCTGGGGCAGCTCTTCACGGAGAGCCTGCCGCACGCGGCGCGCAACACGGTGCGCATCCTGGGGGGGCTGCTCTTGTACGTGCCGGCCGCGTCAAAGCTGGCGATGAGCGTGGGCCAGTCGCCGGACGGGATGTATGCGCTCGTCTTCGGCGGCGTGTGCCTGTTGGGCGTGGCGGTGGGCATGGCGCTGCAGATTCGCGCGTACCTGGCGTTGGGCACGCTGTTCCTGACGCTGGACGTGGTGGCGAACCTGCTCGACGCGGGCCTGAGGGACCACCGCATCGGCTTCCTGGTGATGACGCTCGCGGGCCTCACGCTCATCGGCGGCCGCATCCTGACGACGATGAAGCGTCAGGAGTGGGAGCTGCTGGTGCGCAAGGTCCGCGTGGAGCTGCGCGGCTGGGACTGAGGCGAGGCCACCGCTGTCACTCCACGGGCAGCGGCAGTCTCACGGAGAACGTCGTGCCGGCGCCCACGGTGCTCTCCACCGTGAGCCGGCCACCGTGGTTCTCCACGATGCCCTGGCAGATGGACAACCCCAGGCCCGTGCCCTTCCCTTCCGGCTTCGTCGTGAAGAAGGGCTCGAAGATGCGCTGCAGGTGCTTGGGGTCGATGCCCGTGCCCGTGTCGCGCACCGACACCACCGCCTCCTGCCCCTCGCGCCGCGTCGACAGCACCACGGAGCCGCCCGGCGGCATCGCGTGACACGCGTTGGTGATGAGGTTGACGAACACCTGCACCAGGTTCGCCCGCACCGCCGACAAGGGCGGCAGCTCCGAGTACTCCCGGTGCACGCTCACCCGCGCCTGCGCCACCACGTGCTCACAGAAGCCCACCGCCATGTCCACCACGGCGTTGAGCTGCACCCGCTCCGGCCGGTCCTGCGCCGGCCGCGCATAGCTCACCAAATCCCGCGTGAAGCGCAGGATGCGATGGCTGCTCTCCAGAATCTTGCGCAGCTTCTCCTGGTCCGCCGGGTTCGCCCCCGGCGTCGTCCGCGAGCGCTGCAACAGCGCATCCGCGTACGTGGCCACCGCCGTCATCGGGTTGTTGATTTCATGCACCACGCTGGCCGCGAGCTGGCCAATCGACGCGAGCTTCTCCGCGTGGATGATGCGCTTCTCCAGCTCCTTCACCACCGTGATGTCCTGGCCGATGGCGATGACTCCCTCCACCTCGCCATGGTGCGCCAGCATCGACGACGTGGCGAAGGACACCCGCACCTCGTGGCCCTCACGC
The DNA here is from genome assembly GCF_024198255.1 of Myxococcus guangdongensis. Lineage (NCBI taxonomy): Bacteria > Pseudomonadati > Myxococcota > Myxococcia > Myxococcales > Myxococcaceae > Myxococcus > Myxococcus guangdongensis. The sequence continues at coordinate 210,407 of NZ_JAJVKW010000003.1, read as the reverse complement.
GACAACAGCCGCGTCTCGAAGCTGTTCACCGACTCGCCGCGAATCGCCGCCGCGATGACCTGGGACAGCCGCAGGTGCTCGCTCTCCGGCACCAACCAGAAGATGTCCTTGCCCAGCACGTCTTCCTTCCGGAAGCCCGTGAGCGCGCTCAACGCCTGGTTGAACACCACCACCTGCTTGTCCCGGTTGGCGACCAGGATGAGCGCGTTCGCCTTCTCCAGCAGGTCCTCCAGGTACTTGCGGACGAACGTCAGCTCGTCGATGAGCTTCGCGTTCTTCACCGCCACCGCCACCTGGCTGGCCAGCTGCAACAACACGCGCTCGTCGTGCTGCACGTCCGCGTCCAAGCCCTCCGGGTACTCCATGTTGATGGCGCCGAAGAGCTGCCCGCTCGCCACCAGCGGCGCGCTCACGCCATGCGTGCTCCCGACGAAGAGCAGCGGCACCTCGCCCAGCACCGTCACCCGCCCCGGTGGCAGCGCCGCGCGCCCCAGGTTCAGCTTCTCCACCGCGCGCTGCAACAACACCAGCGGCTCGTGCGCGCCCTCCTTCAGCCGGCCCTCCGCGTAGAGCGACGTCAGCCCGCCCGTGCGCGAGTCGGTGATTCGGATGCAGAACGAGCGGCTGGGGAACAGCTCCTTCACCCCACGCGCCACCGCGGCGACCAGCTCCTCCTCGCCCCCCACCTCCGCCACGCTGCGGCCCAGGTCCAGCAGCACGCCCTCCGTGCGCGCCTGCTCGAGCAGCGCCCGCTCCGCCACCACCAGCCGGTTGCGCGCCAGCTCCGGGTCGATCCTCGCCCGCACGGCGACCACGTCACCCCGCCGCGACAACGTCACCACCGCGCCCGGCTTCCCGGCGAACGGCAGCTCCACGTCGCAGCTCGAGTGGTCCACCGGCACGCCCACCGTCGACAGCGTGTGCGCGACGTCCTCCACCGTGACGTGGTGGTCCGCGCAGAAGCGGTGGAAGGCCTCGTTGACCGCCAGCAGCCGCAGCGTGGGGTCACACAGCGCCGCGGGCGCGTCGAGCGCCTCGAAGAACGCCTGGAAGGACTCGGGCCCTGGGCCGCTGGGGATGCGCATGGCGCGGGTCTCAGTCTTCATGGGAGGTCGCCTTGTCCAGGTCGAGAATCTGCTGCTCCCCCATGTAGGCCTTGGTCTCGTAGCGGGTGATCTTCCCAATCTTCCGGACGATCTCCGCCATGCGCTCCGCCTCGCGGTAGATGATGTCCACCGGCTTCCAGGCGAAGTCTTCTTCCTTCAGCTTGCGCTTGAGCAGCTCCGCGTACCCCATGACCGAGGTCAGCGGCTGGTTCAGCTCGTGCGCCGCGGTGCCGGCGAGCGCGACGATGACGGCGCTCTTCTCGCTCTCCTCCAGCCGCGTCTCCGCGTCCGACAGCTTGCGCTCCAGCTTCATCCGGTCGCGCATGTCCGTGAAGATGCCGACGCTGAACGCCTCGCGTCCGCCCTCGTACACGATGGACGCCGTCATGTTCACCGGCACCCGCTCACCGGTGCGGTGCACCAGGTCCTCGCGCGTCAGCGACATGCGGCCCTTGCCGCCGTGCTCCGCCCCCCTGAGCGTGGACATGATTCGCCGCGCCACGCCGGGTGGATAGAGCTGCTCCACGGTGAGGTTCGCCATCGCCTCCTGCGCGGTGTAGCCGCACAGCGCCTCCGCGCCCTTGTTGAAGAGGATGATGCGCCCCTTCAGGTCCGCGGCGATGATGGCGTCCACCGACGAGTCGATGAGCCGCTCCAGGAAGTCCTTGGTCTGACGCAGCTCGTCCTCCAGCCGCCGCGCGTCGGTGACGTCGCGGAACGACAGGATGGTGGCCGCGTCCTCGTCGCGCAGCGGCGCCGCCGACATCGACAGCGTCAGCTTGCGCCCCGTGGCCGTGCACACCTCCACGTCCACGCCCGAGCGCGCCTCGCCGCGCGACGCCGCTGTCACCAGCTCCATCAGCACGCCGTCGTCCACCGGCTGCGTCACCTGGTGCAGGTGTCGCCCCCGCGCCTCGGGCGCCGGATAGTCCAGCATCGCCGCGCCGGAGGGGTTGAGCGACAGCACGCTCGCCTTGTCGTCGAGGATGGCCACGCCCTCGCTGACGTGCGCGAAGAAGAGCTGGTAGGGCTTGAAGGACGCCGCCTGCTCCTCGGCCGCCAGACGCGCCGTCTTCTCCGCCTCCGTCTGCCCACGCACCAGCTGCAACACCGACGCGTTTCGCAGCGCCACCGCCGTGGCGTGAGCCACCGTGGTGAGGAAGTCGATTTCGCGAGGCGTGAAGGTGCGCCGCCGTCCCGCCGCGCGCAACAGCAGCACGCCCCGCACCTCGCCTCGGATGGGCAGGGGCAGCGCGGCGATGGCGTGGATGCCTCGGGCCGCCACCGCGCGCCGCTCCACGTCTCCCAGGAGCGGATGCGTGGGCGCCTCTTCCATCACCACCGGGCGACCGGTGCGCACCACCTCGCGAATCTCCGGGTAGCGCGACAGCTCGATGCGCAAGTCCTTGAGCGTCGGGTCATCGCTCGCCGCGACGATGACGCCCTCGTCCGCGTTGCGGCCGAGCATCACCAGCGTGGCACGCGCGATGTCCAGCTTCTCCGCCAGACGCCGGGTGACGCCGTGCAGGAGCGCCTCCACGTCCGACGTCTCGGCGTAGTCCGCCGTCAGCTCCAACAGGAGCGACAAATCTTCCTGACCCCGCTCCTGGGACTCGCGCTCCAGGTGCCGTCCGGCGGCGCGCTGGAGGCGGAAGATGAGCTCGTGCGCGGCCACCGGCACCGTGAGCACGTCCGCGGGGCGCAGCGGCTCGGCGGCGGCGAAGCCCCGCTCGGTGGGCTCCACCAGCGCCACCAGGGTGACGTGCGAGGCGCGCGGTGAGTCGAGCAGGGCCTGGAGGTCCGGGCCACCGCCCAGCGCGGTGAGGTCCACCAGCACCAGGGCGGCGCCCTCCATGCCGTCCACCACGCGCAGGCCGGCGCGCGCGGCGGACGCGGCCAGGAGCTCCCGCGCGGGCGAGGCCGGGGGCACCAGCGTGATGCCTAGAGCGAATTCCAACGGAGACGGCACGTGGAGGGTCGGGGCGGTAGGGGGGAGGGTCCCCACTCTACACGCCCCGATGCCTCAGGGGCAGTCCGACTCGAATGCCCCCAGGTCGGGGGCCGCGCCACAGAAGGTCAATCCCAACCCCAGACCCGCGTTGCGGCCCGCTGAGTTCGCTCCCAGACGGAAGTCCCCGGTGTCGATGTTGACGAAGGCCGGGGTCTTCTCCAACGAGCGCTTGTCCAGACCCGTGCGCGAGCGCCAGTCCGAAAGCCCCGTGTCCGAGCCATCCACGTTGAACACGGCCGCCCCCGACGCGCGGAAGTAGAGGTTGCCGTCCACCACCGCGCCCGAGCGCCCCGAGCCCGCGCGCACATTCACCGCGCAGCCCGCGAACACGTTGTTGCGCACGTCCAGGCTGGCGCTCGGCCCGGTGTCGCCGTGGCCGAAGGTGATGCACGGCCCGGGCATGTTCCACACCGTGTTGTGCTGCACCTTGACGTCATGGGTGGTGTCCACGCGGATGCCGCCGCCGTCCTCGTTGCCGCCCAGGCCGTCGCGGATGAGGTTGCGGCGGATGACGATGCGCGCGGGCGGACCGTTCACCCGGTTGCCGCCGATGTTGATGCCTCGGCCGTTGCCGTAGAGCACGTTGTCCTCCACCGTCACGTCGGACGCGGACAGGTGGATGACGATGCCCTCGCCGCGCGAGGACGACGTGGACTTGTGGCCCCAGATGATGTTGTTGCGCAGGGTGACGCGGGTGCACGTCTTCACGTCCACGCCGTTCTCCCGGTTCTCGTGCAGCTCGTTGTCCTCCACGAGCAGATTGTCGAACGGGGTGCCGGACACGGTGGCGCCGCCCTCGGGGCCGATGCACTGCACGGCGTCGCCGGAGTTGTGGTGGATGTCATTGCCGCGCACCACCACGTTCTTGGACGTCGTCTGGACGATGACGCCGTGGCTGTCGCTGCTGCCACGGTTGAAGTTCGAGATGGTGTTGCCCTCGATGAGGATGTCGTGGGCCTTCTCCGACACGTTGAGCCCCGCGCCCGCGGTGCCGTTCTTCGCCACGCAGTCGCGCAGCACGCCGTGGTGCGCGGCGGTGCCCCGCCACAGCACGGCGAAGGTGGAGCTGCCCGCCGCGTCCAGCGTGAGGCCCTCCACGGTCCAGTACGCGCCGCGCACGTCCACCAGCGCGGATTCACCGCTGGGCTTCACCACGGGCGCGTGGCCCGGCGCCGCCTTCACGGTGAGCGGCTTCGCCTCCGAGCCTCCTCGCTCCTCCAGCTTGAGGCGCTCGGCGTAGTTGCCTGTCTTCAGATAGATGGCCTCGCCCGGCGCGATGAGCGTCAGGGCGCGCGTCACGGTGCGCAGGGGCGCGGTCTCGGTACCGGACGCGCTGTCGCTGCCGGAGGGCGCCACCCAGAGGATGCGCGTGTAGCTGGGCTTCGGCGGCTCGGGGGGCGGCTGCGGCTGCGGCTCCGGCGTGGGCTCTTGGGGTGTGGGGGTGGGTTCGGAGGGCTCCTCGGGGTCGGGCGAGGAGGGTTCGGGGGTGGGGTTCGTCGGCGTCGTGGGAGTGGTGGGCGCGGGTGGGTTCCCGGTGCCCGTCGAGGGTGTGCCGTCCGGAGACGGCCTCGAGCCCGTGTTCTGCGTCAGCTCGCTCTTGCCGTTGCAGGCGAGGAGGGCAAGCAGGGCCACGGAGCAGCAAGCCGTCATCAGCGGTAAGCGTTGGCGCATCCGGTCGGACTCCTTGTGTGGGTCGCGGCGTGTGGGGCGCTCGCGGGGACGGCCGCCAATCGGGGCGCGCGTCCTGTTCATTCCCCGCTGCAACGGCAAGCCAAGCTCGCCGGGCCGGAGGGGAAGAAGGCGAGAAACGCGATTCCAGGCGGTTGCGTGGAGCACGAAGAAGCCCTGCTGATGCACGGGGGGCTTCGGATTCAGCTCACTTTTCCGCGAGGTATGCAGATGAAGGCGGATTCATTCCCGAGACGGGAACGCAGACTTCACTCTGGGAGAAGCCCGCTCCGGGCGGGAGCGTGCGAGCGGGGGCGCGTCGTGAAGCCGGCCCTGACGCGCTGTGGAGTGGAGGAAGGGCGGGCCTTTCCCCGTGCGCGAGTCGGTGGGCCGTGCCATCTAGCGCGCGGGCAACGCATCCGAAGGAGACGTCATGAACGTGCTGGTTACGGGAGCCACGGCCGGGTTCGGCCTGGCCATCGCGCGACGCTTCATCCAGGAGGGCGCGCGGGTCATCGCCACCGGACGCCGCACGGAGTTGCTGGAGAAGGTGCGCGCGGAGCTGGGGGAGCGGCTGTTGCCGGTGACGCTCGACGTGACGGACCGGGAGGCGGTGAAGCGGGTGGTCGACGGGTTGCCCGCCGAGTTCGCCGAGGTGGACGTGTTGGTGAACAACGCGGGCCTGGCGTTGGGGTTGGAGCCCGCGCAGTCGGCGAAGCTCGAGGACTGGGAGGTGATGGTCGACACGAACGTGAAGGGGCTCATGTACTGCACGCACGCGGTGCTGCCCGGGATGGTGGCGCGCAACCGGGGGCACATCGTGAACATGGGCTCGGTGGCCGCGGACTATCCGTATCCAGGTGGCAACATCTACGGGGCCACCAAGGCGTTCGTGCAGCAGTTCAGCCTGAACCTGCGCGCGGACCTGCTGGGCACGGCGGTGCGCGTGACGGACATCGAGCCCGGGCTCGTGGGCGGCACGGAGTTCTCCAACGTCCGCTTCCGCGGTGACGACACCCGCGCCGCGTCGGTGTACGCCAACACGCAGCCGCTGACGCCCGAGGACATCGCGGACACGGTGCACTGGGTGGCGACGCGGCCCGCCCACGTGAACATCAACGTCATGTCGCTGATGCCCGTGGCGCAGGCCTTCGGGCCGCTCGCGGTGAAGCGCCAGAGCTGAGCGGACGGATGTCGGCCCGGAGTTTTCGTGCTCTCCGGGTCTCATACCTCATGAGTCCTCCGATGTTTTGAGGATGTCAGAGGTATGATGCATGCTGAACGGATGAACGAGTCGCTCATCGACAAGAGCCTCTACAAGGCACTTGAGGCTCTCCCCGAACATGTTGTGGGAGAGATCATCGACGGCGAGCTGCATGTCAGTCCGAGCCTCCCACCCGTCTACGGAGTCGTGGTCTTCCGTCTGGTCGTTGAGTTGGGCTCTTTCGACGACGGCTTCGCTCGGCGAGGCCCCGGAGGATGGGTCTTGCTTCCCAAGCCCGAGCTGCATCTGGGTCCGAACGTGCTCGTGCCGGACCTGGCCGCGTGGCGACGCGAGCGCATGCCCGAGCTTCCCATGGTCGTGGGGATGACGACCCCTCCCGATTGGCTGTGTGAGGTCCTCTCCCCTTCCACGGCATCCCGAGACCGGGGCGCGAAGATGAACCTGTATGCGCGAGCGGGCGTGAAGCACCTGTGGCTGTTGGACCCACGCCAGCAGCAACTGGAGGTCTACCGGCTGGAGGCCGGGCGTTGGACGCCCTGCGCCACACACACCGGCGCCGTGAGCATCCGGGCCGAGCCCTTCGCCGCTCAAAACATGAATCTCGGTTCACTTTTCGAGCGCTGACCCCTGCGCTCCCGCGCACCCTTGGGCTAGCCTCAAGGCCATGAGCGACTCGGAACGTCCGCCTCCTCCCCGGGGACTCCTCGCCCGGAGCCTGAAGCTCCTGGGCCACCTCACCCATCCGGAGACGCGCACGGGCAAGGTGTTCACTCGCGCCGAACAGGGCCTCACCCGCGCCCTCTCTCGCGTCGCAGAGAGCCCCACCTATCTGCGCGCCAGCGGCACCGTGATGCGCCAGGGCCTCAACGCCCGCATCCGCCGCAACGGCTTCGTGGAGGGCGCGCTGCGCACCCTGCGCCTGCCCACCACGTCCGAGGTCGAGAACCTCCGCGACCAGCTCCGCCGCGTGAACGACCAGGTCGAGGCCCTCGGCTCCCAGCTGGAGGTCGTCGTGGACCTGCTCCACAAGCAGGAGGCTTCAGCCTCCGAGCACGACACCACGAAGAAGCCCGGTGACGCGCCATGACCGCCTCCTCGCCTCAGCGCCTGCGCTCCTTCGTCACGAGCCAGTTCCAGCTCACCCGCGCCGTCGCCCACGCCCTCAAGGCCCGCCCCTTCAATCCGTACCCGTACCTCAAGCCCTTCATCGAGCGCGCGTCCGGCGTCCGTGAGCCGCCCGTCAGCGCCACGCCTCACACCGTCGTGTACACGCGCGGCAGCATGCGGCTGCTCCGCTATGCCGCGCCCCGCCGGCGCCACCGCACGCCCATCCTCTTCGTCTATTCGCTCATCAACCGCTGGTACATCCTCGACTTCCTCCCAGGCCGCAGCCTCATCGAGCACCTCACGAACGAGGGCTTCGACGTCTACGCCATCGACTGGGGCGTGCCCGGTCAGGAAGAGGAGCGCCTCACCTGGTCCGACCTGCTCGGCGGACTCATCCAGACCGCCGTGCGCTGGACGCTCCGGGTCAGCAAGAGCCGGGATTTGACGCTCTACGGCTACTGCATGGGCGGCACGCTCGCGCTCGCCTACACGTCACTGTATCCCGAGGGCATCCGCAACCTGGTGGCGCAGGCCACGCCCGTGGACTTCAGCAAGGGCGGCGTCTACACGCTGTGGACCTCCGCCAACCACTTCGACGTGGACTCACTGGTGGACGCCTACGGCAACGTGCCCACGCCCGTGCTGGAGAGCGGCTTCCTGATGGTGGCGCCCGTGCAGCGAGTCACCCGCTGGCTGGAGGTGTGCCGTCGCATCGACGACCCGGACTTCGTCACCACGTTCCTCGCGATGGAGCGCTGGGGCGCCGACCCCGTGCCCTTCCCCGGCGAGGTGTATCGCCAGTACATCAAGGACTGCTACCAGCAGAACCTCTTCCACCAGGGGCGCATGAAGGTCGGCGGAGAGAACATCGACCTGGGACGCATCCAGGCCTCCGTGCTCAACGTCATCGCCGAGCAGGACACCATCGCCTTCCCCGCCATGAGCGAGCCCCTGGTGAAGCTGGTGGGCACGAAGGACGCGGAGACGCGGCGCTACCCCGTCGGCCACATCGGCCTGTCCGCGTCCAGCAAGGGCTCCACCCACGTGTGGCCCTCCATCGCCGAATGGATTGGCGCTCGCTCGAAAGCGATGGAGTCATGAGCACCGCGTTCACGAACATGACCTCCGGCGTGCAAGTGCGCGAGGGCTCTGTCCGGCTGAAGGACGGGCGACGGCTCGCCTACGTGGAGTCGGGAGACCTGGACGGTGTCCCCGTCTTCTTCATCCATGGAAACCCGGGCTCGCGCTACATGCGCCACCCGGATGACCGCATCACCCACGGGCTCGGCGTGCGCCTCATCACGCCGGACCGCCCCGGCTACGGCCTGTCCGACTATCAACCGGGCCGCACGCTGCTCGACTTCCCGAGCGACCTGGAGCAGCTCGCCAACGCGCTGGGCATCGGGCGCTTCTCCCTCTTCGGCGTGTCCGCGGGCGGCCCCTACGCCGCGGTCTCCACGTGGCATCTGGACGACCGCATCCTCCGCGCGGCCATCGTCTCCGGCGCCTCGCCGCTCAAGCGGCCCGGTGGCATGGAGGGCGTCAATCGCGACTACCGCAACGCCTACGCCATGGCGGCCTGGCCCGAGTGGGTGCTCCACCCCCTGCTCGCGATGCATGACCGACAGGTGCGAGCCAACCCTGACCGAGCTCTCGCCGCGGTGATGGCGCATGCCTCCCCGGACGACCGTCGCGTGCTGTCCGACCCGCTCATCGCCGCGCAGGTGCAGGGCTGGCGTCGCGAGGCCACGCGCAGGGGTGTCGCGGGCATCCGCCGAGAGGCCCACATCCTCGCGTCGCCGTGGGACTTCCCGCTCGAGGAGATTCGCCGCGACGTGGACCTCTGGTACTGGGACGGAGACAGCATCGTCCCGCCGCAGATGGGGCGCTATCTCGCCTCGCGCATCCCCACCGCCGTGTCCCACTTCCTCCCCGGTGGAGGCCACTTCTCCCTCTATTCGCACTGGCGGGACATCCTCACGCCGCTCGCGCGTGCGGGCGGCTGAGGTCCGATTTCGTTCAGTGCCCAACGCCCACCTTGCCTCCGGGAGCATCGGACCCCAGCTTGGCCACCGGCCGGAGGACGAGCGGATTCACGGGGAATGAACATGGGACGGTGGCGGGCAAGCGCGGCGGGGCTGATGCTGAGCGTGTGGACGCTGCTCGGCTGTGGTGGGAGCGACGCCCCCATCGAGCCTCCACCGCGCGAGGAGGAGCCACCTCCGCAGCCTCCCGAGCCTCCGAAGCTCGAGCCCGGTGACGCGCGGTGGACCGTCCACTCGCGGCTCCCCGGACAGCAGGAGGTCGTGGCCCTGGCCTCGGATGGGCTCGGCGGCCTGGTGCTCCTCGGCACGTCGCGAGCCACGGGCACCTCCGGTCCCACGTCGGTGGAGGCGAACGGCACGTCGCTCGTGCTGTCGCATCACGATGGCGCGGGACAGGTGCGCTGGACGCGGACCTTCGCTCCCGAGCCCTCCACCGAGGGAGGCCCGGCCATCGCGCACGCGCAGCTGTTGGGCATCGCCTCCACGGCGGAGCTCTTCATCGCCGGCAAGGTGGAGGGACGGCTCCGCCTGGGCGAGACGCTCATCGCCGACAGCCACTTCGTGGCGAAGCTGGCCGCGGACGGTACGCCGCAGTGGGCCCGCTCGACGGGCACGCTCAAGGCGCTGACGCCGGACATCGAGGGTGAAGTGGTGGTGGCGCACGGCAGGCTGGTGACGCGCTACGACGCGCGAGGCACCGCCCGGTGGTCCCAGGAGCTCCCCGCGATGTCCTCTGCGTCCGCCGTGGCGCTGGACCCGGATGGCGGCGCGGTGCTCGTGGGCCAGCGGCCCCTGGCCCCCTTCGAGAGCATCGGCTTCATCGCCCGGCTGTCTCCCGTCGGCGAGGTGTACTGGGAGCTGGAGGTGGGCCCCGACGCGCCGAACTTCACGCATGTCGCCTTCGCCGCGGATGGGGGGCTGCGCTTCACGGGCGACTTCGCGGGCACCCTGCACTGGGGTGGCTCCGTGCTCTCGCCCACCTGTGATGCACAGGGCTGTCCGCGCGCCGCGTTCATCCTCGCGGCGGACGCGGCCGGACGCCCCCTGTGGGGACACGCGCTGACGAGCACGGCGTCGGGAGAGGCCAGCGGCGCGAGGCTCACGTCGGATGTGAATGGCGGCACCGCGGTGCTCTTCCGTCATGGCTGCGGTTCGGAGCTGGTGCGACTGGGCGCCCGGGGCACGCTGTCGTGGCGAGCCCCCTATGTCACCGAGCCCTGCGCGCCGGGACTCCAGCTGCGGGACATGACCTTCCTGCCAGGAGGCGACCTCGCGAGCGCGGGTACGTTCTCCGGCACCCGGGCCTTCGGCGGACAGGAGCCCTTCACCGCCGACGACACCGACACCTTCCTCCAGCGCCTGGTGCCGTGAGGTCCACGCCTCAGGCGGCGCGCGACGCGGCGGGGACACCGAGGTCCGCGCCAGACTCGGGCACCGGCTCACCGTCCGCGCCCAGCATCACGGGCTTGATGCCCAGCTTGCGCTCCACCAGCGAGTGGCCCAGGTAGATGAACGGCGTCAGACCCACCGCCACGAGCACCTTCACGACGTAGGACGAGAGGACGATGCCCACGATGACCTTCGTGGGCAGCACGCCCGTCCACGCGACGAACTGCATCACCACGGTGTCGATGAGCTGCGACACCAGCGTGGAGCCCGTGGCGCGCAGCCACAGGAGTCGATTCCGGCTGACGCGCTTGAGCAGGTTGAACAGGGCGATGTCGCTGAACTGGGCCACCAGATAGGCCGCCATCGACGCGACGAGGATGCGCTGCGAGCTGTCGAAGACGTTGTTGAACGCGCCCTCCACCGTGCCCCTGTAGTCCGGCGCGCGCGTCAGCGGCGCGATGGGCACCTGCACCGCGATGGCAATCACCGCGAAGGCGAAGATGGCCATGAAGAAGCCCACCCAGGTGACGAAGCGCGCGGTCTTCTTGCCGTAGAACTCGTTGAGGATGTCCGTCAGCAGGAACGTCACCGGGAAGGGCACGATGCCGATGGACATCACCGCCACCACGCTGCCCAGGTGCACCTCGAACAGCTTCACGGCGATGAGGTCTCCCACCACCAGCGCCGTGACGAACACCGCCGCCAGCACCACGAAGAGCTGCATCCGTCTGTCGAGCTGCATGGTGTCGCTTCGTCCTCAGGGCAGCGTGTCGGCGGCCAGGCCCGGCGCCGCGGGCTCGTCGAGAGGGTAATAGGAAGTCCCGCCGAGCGCCGCGTGCGCCACGGCCCAAGGCGCCTCGGACGTCATGACGCGGGGCCGATACACCCGCAACACCGTCTGCTCCTGCGCCGAGGGGTTGTCGTAACGGCGCGCCACGGCCTGGGCATCATGGAACGCCATCCCCCGCGCCACGGGCTGGCCCTGCATCAGGAGCCCCGGCCCCAGCACCAGGTCACTCGCCTCCACCGTCGCATCCGCGCTCGCCGGCAGGCTGCCACCGGGCTTCACGCGAAGCCGGTGCACGCCGTAGCCCGCACCCTCGTGGATGACGTCCAGGCGGCCGAAGGAGCGCTCCTCGGAGGCGTAGCTCATCTGCGCCGCCGTGCGGTGCACCTGGAGCGACGGCAGCGCGAGCCCACCGAGCGCCAGGGGCTTGATGACGCGCACCGTGGCCGCCTGCACCTGCGCCCGCGGCACGTCCTCGGTGGGCGGCACGAGCAGGTAGCGGCTCACCGCCTCGACGGCCGACTCCAGCAGCTCGAAGCGACACGCCTCCAACAGGAAGCGCAGCTCGCCCGCCAGTCGCCCGTAGTTGACGGTGTGCGCGAGCCGTCCGCCCGTGGCGGCGTTGCGCGTGTCCAGGAACAGGGCCACGTCCAACCGCAGCGGCTGCGCCAGCACGCGCTCGCGGTTGTACACGCCCACGATGCAGTCCACCGTGAGGCCTCGCAGCTCGATGACATCCAGCGAGTGCCCCTGGCTGTCGCGCACCACGGGAGGATGGAAGGCCAGCTCAGGGCTCACAGTTTCACGCTCCTGCCACCGTCGACGGCGATGACCTGCCCGGTGATGTAGGGGGCGTCCTTCGCGAGGAAGACGACGGCGCGCGCCACGTCCTCCACGCTGCCCTCGCGCCCCATGGGGATGCGGCGAAGAATCTGCTCTCGCGCGGCGGCGTCGAAGCTCTCCGGGAAGGCGGCCACGCCGGGTGACACCGCGTTGACCCGCACGCGCGGGGCCAGCTCCACCGCCAGCGCGCGCGTCAACATCACAAGGCCCGCCTTGCTCACCGAGTAGTGCGCGAAGTGGCTCTCCGGTCGCTCGCCCGCGATGTCGCAGATGTGGACCACCACCGGGTCCTTCCCCGCGAGCAGCGAGGGCAACAGCGACTGCGTGAGGAAGAAGGGCGCGTCCAGGTTGACGCCGAGCATGGTGCGGTACTGCTCGCGCGAGATGTCCTCGAAGGGCACACGCTCGTAGAGGCCCGCGTTGTGGACGACGACATCCAGCGCGGGCCAGGCCTCGCGCACGCTCGCGCCCAGGGCATCCACCGCCTCGGGGCGGCTGAGGTCGGCGGCGTGCACGGTGACCCGGCGCCCCAGGGCGCGCAGCTCGTCCGCCAGCGAGCTCAGCGCCTCCAGCGAGCGGTTCGCGTGCAGCGCGACGTCATATCCGGCGTGGGCCAGCGCCCTCGCCACCGCCTGACCGATGCGGATTCCTGCTCCGGTGATGAAGGCCGTCCCCATGCGGCGCACTGACTAACAGGCCCCGCTGAAAAGTCGAAGGGCGATGCCGGATACCCCCGTATCCCGGCACCGCCCCTCTCCCCCTTGGAGGTCTTTCAGCCAGTGCTACCGGACGTAGCTGGCCGGGTGCACGCGGTTGGAGCGCCAGTCATTGCCACGGTCGTAGGACACCCACACCCACTCCGTGGTCTGCACGTAACGGCCGGGCACCCACTGGTTCTCGTAGTAGCCACCGGTGCAGCGGGTGACGCGGTGACGGCGGTTGCCGCGCTCCTGGCAGACTTCCGGCACCCACACCTTGTCGTAGCGACCCTCGACCCAGCGGCTCACCGTCTGCATCTCGTAGCGGCCCTGGGAGCGCGGCGGCGGACGCGGCGCCGGAGCGTGGTTGCAGTAGCCGTTGTGGACGTGAGCCTCGTAGCGGTCGGGACGGGGACCCCGGTCATCGCGGTGGTCGCGGTCGTCATGGCGGCCCCGGTCATCGTTGCGGCGGGCCTGCTGCGTGGCCCAGTCACGCATGCTGCTGTCGGCCGCGAGGGCCGTCGAGGAACCAAGGAACAGGGTGCCGAGAGCCAGGGTCGCGAGAGCAGTCTTGAAAGCCATGTCGTCCATCCTCCGTCGTGTTGCAACTTCTGACGGGGCACCCCCAGGAACATTCAAACACCAGGAGTTCCGCCCCCTTCGGACACTGGGGGCCGATGTAGGACATGGACTCCTCGGAGGGGTCAGCGCGGGGCGACCTCGGCGCAGGTGAGGCCCTCTTCGGGTGCGCAGTTGCGGCCCACGAGGCAGCCCCCCGCGCCCTGGTGGTCCACGCAGCGGATGGGGCGACAGTCGACGTCGCTTCCACACGCACGACGGCTCACCGTGCACGTGCCCTGGCTGCACGCGTCCTGCACGCAGTCGGTGTCCTGCTGACAGGAGCAGAAGCCCTCCACGTCGCCCTCCGCGATGGAGCACCGCCCGGCGCAGGCGCCCTCTTCCTGGCCCTGTGCATTCACGCAGTGGCCGCCGCGTCCGCAGTGCGAGTCCTCGCGGCACGGCAGCGACGGCGAGGGCGCGCACTCCGCATCCGAGCGGCAGCGCGCGCGACTGGCGACGACCACCACGTCCGCGCACTGGTAGCCGTGGGGGCAGCCTTGTCCCTCCGAGCAATCCGCGCCGCAGAAGGCGGTGCCGGGGCTCGCGGTCTCACGCAGACAGAAGTTGGCGCCACGTCCGCAGACCTGGAGCCCGCCGCCGTACGTGCAGCTCGCGCAGTAGGGGCGGCGCACGGGGTCGAAGTCGCTGAAGCACGTCGAGGCACCACAGCGCTCGCCGAAGGCACAGTCGCTCGCGTCCGCGCAGAAGCTCGCGTCGCAGACCCCGAGCGCACAGGCCGCGCGGCCCTCGGGCGTGGTGGCGTCACAGAGGCATGGCGCGTCCTGGCAGCGACAGGCGGTGCCGGGACAGTCTCCCGCGGAGCGGCAGCCCGGGACACAGGTGGTCCGCGACACGTCGCAGACTTCGCACAGCGGGCAGTGCACGTCCGTGGCGCAGCGTCCTCGTGTCAGACAGGTGCCGGTGCTCGTGTCGCAGAAGAGGGAGTCATCGCCACAGTCCGCGTTCGACTCGCAACCAGCGCGGTCCTGGCAGAAGCCCGCGGGGTTGCACCACTCCGTGGGCGCGCAGGCTCCCGCCGTGCGGCATCGACAGGTCGCAGTCTCCGCGTCGCATCGGTAGGCCTCCGCGGGCGAGCCACAGTCCGCGTCCACCCGACAGCCCTCCGCGTCCACGGAGGAGTCACTCGGACACGCGGCGAGGAGGAGCAGCAGGGGCACGGCGAGCCACGTCCAACGGCGCATCACGGGTCGAAGACCTCCGAGCGCCCGAGGACATACGCCGTCCAGGTCGCCGTGGACAACGCGTCATAGGTCCACTGCGAATACTCGAAGCGAGGGACTCGCGCGAGGGAGAGGTCGGCGCGCAGTCGCGCACCTTCGGGCAGCTCCGCTCGGAGTGCGTCGAGCGCGGGACCGGGGAGCGTCACCTGCGTCTGCCCTCCCGGGAGCACGACCGTCCAACGGATGCCACCCTCCGTTCCGGGCGCGAGCAGCGTGAGCAACTGCACCTCGGGCGTGGAGGTGGAGGTGGAGGGCGTGGGCGTCCAAGCCACGGTGCCCTCGAAGCGAGTCCCAGGCTGGGTGAAGACAGGCAGCGGCAACATCGGCGCGAGTGTCACACCGCCGCCCAAGGCTCCGGGTTGACGGTGGTACAGCAGGCCCTGGGGATAGGCGGTGGAGCCTCGCAGCAGGTCGAGGAAGAGCAGGTTCGCGCCGTCCACGTGGGGAAGTTGTGGATAAGTGAGGCGCGGTCCGGGTCCCTCGATGCTCGTGTAGAGGCGCGTGCCCGTGCCCCAGTTGTGGGGATGGGGCACGACGCCCTCGGCTCCCAGGTCCAGCCATGCGTAGACCTGATGTCGTGCCTCTTCTCCCGCGATGACGAGTGGGCCGTCCACGTTGAGGGGCACCGTGACATCCAGGTGCATGTCGAAGACGACGTCCTGGTTCTCCGCCGCCCGCGCTCCGGAGACCGCGACGCCTCGGCGGATACCGAGCAGATAGGGCTCGAAGTCCACTCCGTCCCTGAGAACCCCCAGCACCGCGTACACGGCGCGCAGTCCAGGCTGGGCCAGGACGAGGAATGGACCTCCGTCCTCACGGACTCGCCAGGTCTCCGCGCGGCGGTCGCCTGTCCCCGCGAAGGGTGGTCCTGACGCGGGGCTGGGTTGGGCCACGAAGACGCGCGCCTCGAGCACCTCGTTCGGTCCGAGAGGTCGAGGTGGCTTGAAACCTCGCACGCGGCCGGAGATGCGCGCGGTCGCGGGCACGGGTGGATTGCCGGGGTTGCCCTCGCTGTCGAGACGGCGCAGGTACACCGTCAGGTTCTCCGAGCGGATGCCCGCCACCGTCACCATGTCGTGGCCTGGCTTGAAGACCGTGACGACCTGCGCGCCCGCGATGCCTGAGTCCGAGAGCGTGAGCTGTCCTCGCGCATCCGTGCCTCCTTGGAGGACGGGCGTGAGGTCCGGGCCCAGCAGCACCGTGGCTCCCGAGACGGGTTGGCCGTAGCTCCCCGACGACGTGTCGAGCACGGTGACGTTCAAAGTGCCCATCAGGGCCTCGCCGGAGAGCCCTCCGGGGCCTCGTGGGTCGAAGTAGTGGAAGGACTCGGGGAGCGCGGAGCGCTGGGTGCCATGGACGACGGCGACCTCCACGGGTCCCTGGATTCGCGAGGCAGGGATGCGACA
This sequence comes from Myxococcus guangdongensis, assembly GCF_024198255.1. NCBI lineage: Bacteria > Pseudomonadati > Myxococcota > Myxococcia > Myxococcales > Myxococcaceae > Myxococcus > Myxococcus guangdongensis. The sequence continues at coordinate 194,260 of NZ_JAJVKW010000003.1, read as the reverse complement.
GGTGAGCGTGTGCGCGTCGTGGATGAGCACCTCGGTGGCGGGTTCTCCTCCGAACGTGACGGACGCTCCATCGACGAAGCCCACGCCTCGCACCGTGACTCGGGCGCCTCCGGCGACGGCTCCACTGGAGGGTTCGAGCTGGGACAGGGTGAGCGCGGCTTCGTAGGTGAAGGCCGCTGGAAGCAGGGCTTCGTTCTCGGGGTCGCTCGCGGAGGAGACGTGGAGGGAGTGTGTCCCCGCGCCTCCTGGCGGTGTGAGGAAGCGCAGCTCCGTCTCACTCGACTCCGTGACTTGTGGCGACGGCAGTGCGCCGACTCGCACCACGACATCTGGAGGCAGTGCGCTTCCCGTGAGTCGAACCTGGGTTCCGCCTGTCGCGCTCCCGTGGTTCGGCGTCAGCGGGTCGAGCGCGAGACGGAAGGTGTAGCCCTGGGGGAGGCTCGCGCTCGTGGCGCCGGACTGGACCCTCACGGAGACCGTGCGAGGGAGCGTCCCTCGTGGAGGGACCCGGACCGTGACGGTGGTCGCGGTGGCCGTGACGACCTGTGCAGGGGTTGCATCGAAGGTCACGGACAGGTCGGGTGCATCGAGCGAGGTCCCCATCAGCGTCACGGTGCCGTCGTGCTGGGCGCCTACTCGCGGGAAGACTCCGTGCAGGGCGAGCGGGGAGTCGTCGACGTAGGCGAAGCCCTGGCGCACGGTCCAGGTGCCTCTTGGCGTGACGATGCGGATGGGCGCGACTCCGATGGACGGGGCGGGTGGCGTGGTCACCACGAGTCGCGTGGAAGACTCCACCTGGAGAGCGGTGGCGGGTGTGTCTCCGAGGAGGACTCGAGTCGCTCCCTCGAAACCCTGGCCCGTGATGACGGTGACGGTGCCTCCGGTTCTTGGACCCGTGAGCGGCGAGACCTGGGTGACGCGCGTGTCCTCGACATAGCGATACGCGCGTCGGAGCACGTCACCGACACCGTGGCCCTGGACTCGCACGTCGACGGAGCCAGCCACGCGCCCCCTGGGGACGAGGACACGAAGCTCCGACGAGGAGACACGCGTGACCGAGGGGCTCGCCGTGCCATCGAAGAGGACCTGGAGCCCTGGCCCTTCGGGGAAACCTTCGCCGAGCAGCGACACGGTCTCTCCTCCGGAGAGTGCCCCCGTGTCCCCCGAGAGCGCTCGAACATCGAAGGTCTCGACGTAGGTGAAGCAGGACTCACAGCGTGCCGTGCCGTTCGGGTTATCGAGCGTGAGGTCCACCGGCCCCACTGCTCCGGGAGGTGTGCGCAGATCGAGGGTGGAGTCGTCGATGAGCTGGAAGTCGCGGACGAGGTTCGGGCCGACTCGAAGCGTCGTGAGCGCCGCTGCTTCGGGTGCACCGCGGGCCACGCCCTCCACGAAGCCTCGACCCTTCAGCGTCACCCAGGTCCCACCACCCCGCTCGCCTCGCGTGGGCAGCACGGACTGAATCACCGGCGCGACGGGTGCGCCCGCATCGACCCGTGTCCCCGCGTCTCGCGCTCCCGCATCAGGAACACCGCCGTCATCCAGTCCTGCGTCCGGCGGAGTCCCAGGTGGGCGCGAGGTGCCACCACATGCGATGAGCATCGTGGCGATGAGGCTGAACGCCAACGATGACGTGGTCCTCATGGGAGCCACTCCACCTGGAGCGTGTAGCCGTTCGTCGTGCGCGCATCATCACCGGTGACCCTGGCCGTGAGCGACTGGCCCTGCACCATCGACGCGGGCAACTCCACCTTGGCTCCCGTGGTCGCGAGTGAGCACCCCCACCCGGTGCCCCCATTCAGGACGCACAGGCGCAACAGTCCACGGTCCGCCGCGTAACCCGACAGTGACACCCTGACGCCACGCGAAGGCGGCACCGAGAACCGCATGTGGTCCGCGTCCCCGGGACAGAGCATCCCGTCCAGACTCAGGCCCTCCGGCACCACCGTGGCTGTCTCGACCGTGTCATTCGGCTCGTGGCCATCATCGTCGCAAGGTGTTCCCCGCGAGAGGAAGAAGCCCACGTCGTAGGCTCGCGGCACCGTGTCACGTGAGGCGATGCGCACCGTGTACACGCCTCGCTCCGCGGCGACATGCGACAACCGGAAGCGCCCCGTCGCGAGCACCCTGCCCCGCTCATCCTGGAGGGACGAGGCGAACACCGGCTCCGCGAACACCTCCGCCTCCACATTCACGCCGAGCTGGTCTCCTCGCTCCAACGTGAGCGAGTAGTGGTCCACGTCACCCGAGCACAGGGTGAGTCGCACATGGCGGCTCGCGCTCACGGGATGCGCCGTGGCCACGGAGTCATTGGGCTCCAGCGCGTCCGGCTGACAGCTCCTCGGAATGCAGGTCCTGTTTCCGAGGTCACAGCGCCGGTCTGACTCACAATCGTCATCCGAGGAGCAGGGCGGCAAGCTCGGCAGGCACTGTCCACTCGCCAGATGACACACGTGAGGCACCGTGCAATCGCGGTCCGCGTAGCACCTCGGCGTCACTGTGCAACGGCCCGCTTCGTCACAGGTGAAGCCCACCCCGCAGTCCGAATCCTCCTCGCATCGCACACAGCGCTCGTCCGCGCAGTGCTCACCTTCCGCACAGACCTCCGAAGCGGTGGCCGGGGTGCAGCGTGGCACACAGGCATGCAGGCCCGGATTGCAGCGCTCCTCGACGCCGCAGTCTCCGTCGTCGATGCACCCGAGGTCCTCCTCGCACACGAGCGTGCCCGTGTTGCACCGCGCTCCTGTCGGACACTCCTCCCGTGTGCCCATCGGGCACAGCACCACGTCCGTCCTCGCTCGACACAGCCCCTGGCGGCACCACTGTCCCAATCCACAGTCCGCGTGCGCTGCGCACGCCTCGCCCCATCCCTCGCGTGCGACACAGGTTCGCGTTCCGGCATCACAGCGCTCACGGAGCCGACACTGACCGCTCGATTCGCAGACGCCACAGACCGCCGCGAGCGTGCAGATCTGCCCTCCGTCACAGTCCTCGCGTCGGGCGCAGCTCTTCGGGTCGGGGGCCACATCGGGCCCGGGTGGCACCTTCTCCGTGGAGGAACAGGCGAAGAGCCAGCACACCCCCAGCAGCCACCCCCACGTCCTCACGGCGCCTCCGTGACGACACCCGAGGGCCACTGCACGTCCGCCACCGTCCACACCTCGCTTTGCCGCGACAGGGTGCGACGGAACTCGCCCTTCAGCACGCCCCGGTCGTACACCCGCACCGTGGCGTCACTTCGCGGGTCCACGGCGCCGTTCTCGCGCGAGAGCACCACCGCGACCCGATACGTGCCCGACACCGGGCGCTCGTAACCGAAGACCTCCGGACCGAAGCCCGTCAGCCGGTCCCTCAGCAACTCCGGGTCCTCCGCGAGCCCGGGGACACCCCAGTCGGGACGCGGGTTCGCGTAGTGGCAGTCATCGGCGGACCCCAGCACCGCGTCCACGTTCCGCAGCACGTGCAGGTCCAGGTCCGTCTCGGCGTTGTTCCACGTCACGTCCACCCACAGTTGCTGAGCGGGCACCGCCACGACTCGTGCACGCGAGGGTCGCAAGCTGCGCGCTCCCGCCGCATCCGTCACCGTGAGCGCCACCTCGTATTCGCCCGACACCACGGGGTCCAAGCGCAGCACGGTCGTGGACTCCAACGGGGACAACAGTTGAGCACCACGTGCGCCCACGGGTAGCGAGAGCCACTCCCAGGCATACGTGAGCGGACCGTCTCCATCCGGGTCCATCGAGGACGTGCCATCCAGCACCACCTCGCCTCCCGGTACGCTCTCGCCTGGCGCGCTCACCACGGGCACCGGCGCGCGATTCACGCTGCCCCGAAGGGTCACTCGCGCCTCGCGTTGGTCCGGGTCCGTTGTCCGCAGCACCAGCGCGCCACTCACGTCCTCAGCAGTGACACCGGGCGGCACCGCGTACCGCACCGACACCTCGACATCACTCGCGAGGTCCAGCACTGCTGGCACCCGCGCAGCGCCCACGAGCTGGAACACAGAGGACGAGGACGTCAATGACGTCTGCGCGAAGGGCACGACTTCGGAGCCTAGGAAATGGACCGCCGGGGACTCGGGTGTCGATGACATCCATGCGGGATGCGCTGCCGCCAACGTCGTCTCGGAGCCCGCCAGAGGGCCTCCAGATGACTCGATTGTCAGTGACTCCAGCACCAGCGGCGCGCTCCCTCGCGAGCGAAGCTTCACCGGACGCACCACGATGCTTCCCTCGGCGACCCGACCGAAGTCGAGCAACGCGGGCTCCAACTCCAGCACCGCCGCGGTACGCCCCTCTCCTCGCAACGACACCTCGACGTCGGGTTGAACGGGGTCGTCCGTGCGCAGCACCAGCGTCGCCGTGTAGCTCGACTCGCGCGGCGGCACGAAGGCCAACACCAGCGGTGTCTCGGCCTGCGCGGGTACCTCCTCGGGAACGGAGACGATTCGGAACGGAGCGCCCTCCTCCTTCACCGCCGCGCGCACCACTCGCAGCGACGCCCGCCCCACGTTCACCAACGGCAGGGACACCGTGCGTTCGTTCAGCGCGGGCACGGCGCCGAAATCGAGTGTGGACGCGGGCGCCACCCAACGTGGCCCCACCGAGGACGGCGGTGCATCCCGCCCACAGGCCGCCACCAGCAGCCAGCACACGAGCCACCCACTCCTCACGACCCGTCCTCCACGTACTCGAGTTCCACCCGCGACCCCAGCCCCGGCACCGAGTCCCCCGCGAAGAACACCGTTTCTCTCTCGGACTGATACACCCAGCCGTGCTCGCCTCCCGCCTCTGGGATGCAGACCGCCTCAAGCGCCTCCGCCGGTTGCCCCTCGCAAGCCGCGCGGTCCACCGACACACAAGCCCTCCGTGAGTCCTCCTGCGTCCCACAGGGCTGGCGGACACGGACCCTCAACGAGCCCTCCCGAGGTCTCTTCGCGAGCGCGAACGAGCGCCTCAGCCCCACCGCGCTCGTCGCCAGGGTGCGCAGCGTCTCGGCGAAGTCCTCGTCGCAGATGCTCCCCAGCTCTCCGCCCATCAGGGACACGAGCTCCGCGTACCGAGCCCCCGGCTCCGCGCCACAACCATTCGCGGGCACGTCGCCGATGATGGCCGAGGCCATTACCGTCCCGTCATTGCCCAACCCCTTCGCCCGCGAGAACTCACGCCAGTACATGCGCACGTCGTGCGGCGAGCGGTCGTCCTCGTCCGTCACGAACGCCAGATACAGCCACGCCTCCGGACGCAGGAACTCCACCGCATGCGTCGCCCGACACGCCTCGCGACACGTGTCCGTGGCGCAGCTCGACACACAGGACGCTCGCGCCTCCAGCACCGGCGCATTCTCGCGCGCCAGACGAGCCAGCACCTGACTCGCGGCCTCCAGGCCCGCCTCGTACGCGCTGCCTCCCGTCCCCACGCGCACGCTGTCCGCGAAGGCCTGCTCCAGCCCTGGCGTATCCGGACGAAGAACCCGCGGCGTTCCCACCAACTCCCCGGGGCGCGCGAAGGTGTCCGTCGTCGCCACGCCCATCCGGTAGTCGATGCGCCCTTCGCGGAAGAGCGAGATGAACGCCTGGAAGTTGCGCGCGAGCGACTCCTGGCGAGGCGCCATGGAGGCCGAATCATCCACCACCCACAACACATCCACCGCCGACGCCGAGCGCTGCGCGTACGTATCGACGTGGAAGCCCGGTGGGAGCGACGGCACCAATCGCTCATCCCGACAGTCGACGAAGAGGAGCGCCAGGAAGGCGACGACGGCGACACGGCGCATGCGCCCAGCCTACCCCGAGCGTTCATGGTGCACATCTCCGCCGAGAACCCGTCCTCACAGGGTCCCGGGTGCGCTACATCCTCGGGCACCATGTTCCATCGTCAGGGGCCCACCCTCCTCGAACTGGCCGAGCAGGCCTTCTCCTCCGTCGAGCAAGGCTACGACCTGCTCGCCCCCAAGTTCGACTACACGCCCTTCCGCACCCCGGACCCCGTGCTCCGCGCCGCCATCGAAGCCCTGGGCCCCGCGGGCTCCGTCGGCACCGCGCTGGACGTGTGCTGCGGAACCGGCGCCGCCATGCGCCACCTGCGCCCACTGGCCCGCGAGCGCGTCGCCGGCATCGACGTGAGCCAGGGCATGCTCGAGGAAGCGGACCGCAGGCTCTCCGGCGCACCGGGCACCGCCGCGTTCGAGTTCGTCCGGGGTGACGCGCTGGAGATGACCTTCGACGCCGCGTTCGACGTGGCCACCAGCTTCGGTGCGTTCGGCCACATCCTCGAAGCGGACGAGCCGCGCCTGATTCAGCGCATCCACCAGGCCCTGCGCCCCGGTGGGCGGTTCCTCTTCGTCACCGGACACCCGCCCTCGAAGCTGCGCCCCGGGTACTGGGTGGCTCGAAGCTTCAACGCCGCCATGCGCGTGCGCAACGCCCTGTGGAAGCCACCCTTCGTCATGTACTACCTGACGTTCCTGGTGCCTCGCGCCCGCGCGCTGCTGGAGGCCCAGGGCTTCAGCGTCGAGGTCCGCGACGGCATCCTCCCCGAGCCCTTCACGCCCCTGGCCACCGTCATCGCGACGAAGCGCTGACGTCGCGCCTCAGTGTGACGCGTACTCCACGGACACCACGGTGTACTCCACCGCGCCGCGAGGCCGCTCCACCAACACGGCCTCCCCCACCTCCTTGCCGAGCAGCGCCCTCGCCAGCGGAGACTCCACGCTGAGCCGGCCCGACTTCACGTCCGCCTCGTCCAAGCCGACGATGCGATAGCGCGCCCGCTCGCCGTCCTCGTCCTCCAACTCCACCCACGCGCCGAAGAAGACACGGCCTTCCTGCGCCGCCTCCGGCTCCACCACGCGCACCTCCTCCAATGTGGCGACGAGGTGACGCGCGCGACGCTCACGCTCCTGGCGCCGGGCTCCCGCCTCCAGCGGCGTCAGCCCCTCGGCCCCGGAGTCCGGCCCCTGCGTGGCCGCCAACTCCTCCTGCAGGGCGCGGTAACCCTCCGGAGTGATGTAGCGCTTGTCGCCCGAGGAGGACTTCGGCCGCGGCGGCACCAGCACCTCGTCCCCGCCCGAGTCCTCCTTCGTGAACGCCTTCGACATTCCAACCTCCGACACAGTCCACTTCGGACCCAGGCACCCCGCGCCCGTGAGACTAAGCTACGCCGCTTCGTCCATCACTCAAGGGGTGCACGCATGGCAGGGCAGGCAAGGCTGACCGGCAAGCAGGGCCAGGAACTGGCGGGCTATCTGAGTGAAGCCACTCGAGCGAAGGGCGCGGTGGTCCTCGTCCACGAGTGGTGGGGGCTCAACGAGCACATCCGAGGCATCGCCGACCGGCTCGCGAAGGAGGGCTTCACCGTCTTCGCCACGGACCTGTACGGCGGCCGCACGACGAAGGACGCGCAGGAGGCCGACAAGCTCCTCTCCCAGATGGACTGGGGCAAGGCCAGTCAGGCCCTGAAGGACGCCACGGACGCGCTTCGCCAACGTGGAGGCGCCGGCACCAAGGTCGCCGTCCTGGGCTTCTGCATGGGCGGCGCGCTGACGCTGCTGGCGGGCGCGAACGACGCGGGGCTCGACGCCGTGGTGCCGTTCTACGGGATTCCGCCGGACACCGTCGACGTCACCCGCATCCGCGCGCCCATCCTCGGGCACTTCGCGACGAAGGATGACTGGTGCACGCCGGAGCGTGTCGATGCGCTGGAGGCCAAGCTGAAGAAGGCGAACGTGCCGGCGGAGCTCCACCGCTACGACGCGAACCACGCCTTCTTCAATGACACCCGACCGGAGGTCTACTCGCCGGACAACGCGCAGCGGGCCTGGACGCGGACGGTGGACTTCCTGCGCGCGAAGCTCGGCTGAGCCTCGCGCGAAGGGTGCTCAGGACTCCCGGCTCAGGTGCCGGGGGTCGCGGGCGCGGCGGGAGCCTGGGACTCGGTCTCCGGCGAGGCGGGCGTCGTCGGCTGGGCCTCCGGGGCCTCGGTGCCGGGCACCTGCTCCGGGGCGGCGGGGGCCTGGGGCGCGAGCTCCGAGGGGGACTGGCCCGAGGGCACGAGCTGCAGGCGGTACTGCGACACACCCTTGGGGAGCACCACCTCCACCAGCGGGTTCTCCTTCAGCAGGTCGGCGTTCGTCTCCAGCGTCACCAGGCCGTCCGCGTCGCTGACCAGGTTCATGCGCGTGCGGCGCTCACCCGCGCGCACCTTGGCGCCCTGCACGGGCTTGCCAGCGCTGTCCACCACGCGCAGCGCCACCGTCTGGCCCGCGGTGACTTCGGCGGCGTTCGGCGCCACCAGCTCCCGGTAGGTCGGGCGCAGGGCACAGGCGGACAGGAGGGCGGTGGAGGACAGGACGACGGTCAGCAGGGCTCGACGAAGGCTCATGGGAATTCCGTACGGACGTGAGGGGACTACCGGGCGCGGCAGCATAGCCGCAGACGGCGGGCCGCCAAGCCCCACCACGTCCGCCCCTCGGGACACGGAAGCGGTTTTCCCGGGTTTGTCACCCGGAAGGAACCTGGGGCCGCCCAGCCGGCCCGCCCTCCGGTGGAGTCAGCGGCCCTTCCCGATGCCCGCCGCCAGCCCCACCTGAACGGGAGTCGGGTGCATCGCGCCCGCCGCGAAAGGCTCGTACCCCATGGAGATGATCCGCACCGACAAGGACACCTCGCCTCCGCCCTACGCGAAGGACGTCCGCCGGGAGTTCCGCTACGAGGAGCTGCCGCCGGGCATCGGGATGAAGCCCGAGGGCATCCAGCTCAAGCACAACCGCTTCGACGTGAGCGTGCTGACGATGGTCATCACCAGCTTCTCCGTCTTCTTCGTGCCATTCTTCAACGGGCTCATCGGCGGAGCGTTCGGCGGGTTCCATGCACGCACCCTGAAGCGCGCCCTGGCCGCGGGGGTGGTCAGCTCCATCGCCGTGCCCGCCCTGCTCACGGGGCTCTCGTTCATGGCTGGGAACAACTCGCTGCGCTTCTTCTCCGGCCTCGGCTTCGCGGGTTGGACGGCGCTCTATGTCATCGGCACGCTCATCGGCGCCGTGACGGGCGCGGCCAGCCGGCCCCTGTTCACCGAGGACCTCAGCGCAACTCCACCCCGACTAGCAGCCGACGGTCCGACGTACCGGACCACCACGTCGACGGTGCGGGTGAATCCCGACGTGACGGTGGAGCGAGTGAGCCCTCCCACCGGGCCTGTGCGCGAGGAGTGAGCAGCACGCCGAAGGGCCCCGCGCGCCCCAGCCACCATTCGACCTGGAGCCACGCGCCCGCCTCGTGCGTGAGGCGCGCGTCGCCCAGGCGCCAGGTGGGCGCGTAGGCGGCTTCCAGGCGCACCGCGTTGGCGCCGGAGCCCGGCAGCCCCGTGCGATGGGTCAATGAGAAGCGAGGCCCCGCCGCGGGCGCGAGGGATGTCTGACTCCAGTGCATCCTCGCGAGCCCGCCCACGCCCACCGCCGTGAAGCGCGAGAAGCGCGCCGCCTCGTCGATGACCACCAGCGCCTCGGCCTGCACGGTGGCGCGGTAGGGCTCCGCGCGCGTCGTGTCCGAGGCGACGCGCGCCTCCGCGCCCCAGCCCAGCGAGTCCCACGCGGAGCGACGCAGCGCGAGCGGCTCTCGTTGCAGCGTGCGATAGCCCACCAGCGTCATGTCCGTGGACACCACGCGCGGCGGTCCCCAGCGCGGCTCCAGGGACAGCTCGCCGTCGAGGACCCGCAGCTCGCTGCTCGCCTGGAAGCCGTGCTGGCGCGCGTCGCCCAGCGCCTCCGCGAGGCCCGCGGTGCGCACGCTGACCAGGGGACGCACGGCGCCCGTGTCGGGGAAGCCCACGCCCACGCTCACCACCGTGCGAGCCGCGCCCGACTCGCGCGGCGCCGAGGCCGCCCAGCGCGTCTCGTCCGCCACCTTGCGCCGACGGTCCTCGCCGAGGAAGGCGACCGCGTCCACGTCCGCGAACACCCCCTCGTTGAGCGCGCCCTGTGCGTCGGTGGCGCGGATGAAGGCAGCCTCGGTGCGCTCGGCGCGGACGAGGATTTTCAGCTCCTCGGGCGTCGGCGGACGACGCGGCGCGGTGGCCAGGGCCTGTTGCAGCAGCGCCGTGCGGTCCAGCACCGCGAGCTTGCGCTGGAGCGCGTCCTCTCGCTCGAAGACCCTCTGGCGCTCGCGAATCCCCGCCTCGGCCGAGCCGGCCACGGGCGTCTTCAGGGCCAGCAGTCGCTGACGTTCGATTCGCAGCCGCTCACCGTCCATGCGGTCCACCGCCGCGCGCTCGACTCGCACCGCGTGCGCGACATAGGCGTGGAGCGTCTGGCGTACGGTGGCGCGCGCGGAGGGTGTCGCGGTGTCGAGCACCGCGGTCACGACTTGCGGCAACGCGGCGTAGGCTTCACCTCGGACCTCGGGCTCTCGGGATTGCACCTGCGCGTGGAGCGAGAGGAGGCGCGACAGGGGGCGCGCGTCCACGTGTCCTGAGAGCGACTCCAGGGCCTCGCGGCGCGTCTTGTCCGCTCTCGCGGCGCGCTCTCCCGTGGACTCGAAGGCATCCGGAATGAGCTCCAGGAGTGGGCCCGCGGGGCCTTCCTTGCCCAGGACCTCCAGCTTCGCGAGCGCGTCCAGCGTGGCCGAGGGCAGGACCCACATGAGTCCGGGCGGGCGCACCTGACGCTCATTCTCGAGGACGCCGTTGAGCAGGAAGAGCAGCGCGCTCGCGCAGTTGTCGGTGAAGAAGTAGTAGCCCATGTACCCGCGCCGCTCGAGCTCCCAGATGCGCTCGAGCATCCGTGTCTCCTCGCCGTGGGTCAGGCGAAGGCGGAAGCGACGGATGGTGCGCTGCTCGAGCTCCAGTGACTCGTGCGCCAGGTCTCCCAGCGTGCCGGTGAGGAAGACGGTGTCGTAGCTCCCCGTCATCCCCTTCACCACGTAGCTCAAGCCCCTGGGCTCCATGCCGGTGAGGGCCACGAGCTGCACCACGCGCTCGAAGGAGGGGCCCCGTACCTGGGCGCCCTCGCGCCACACCGGACGCAGGAGCAGGTGTCCGAAGAGGGACTCGGGCTGTCGCCCGGTGGCGGCGACCATGAGCACCTCGAGGTGGGAGAGCAGGTCGCGCTCGGCCCAGGCATCGAAGGCGGGACAGGGTGCTCGCACGGGCCATGCGCCCAGGCCCGAGGACTCGAGCAACTCCGTCAGCGCGCGCGTCTTGGAGAACTCCTGGCAGCGCACCTGTTCGTCCACCGACAGCGCGTCCTGACGCAGGGACTCCACGGGGACGAACAGCTCCTCGGCGAATGTCACCAGGTCCAGGGCCGCGCTGTGCTGACCCCGCTCGCGACTGAAGGCGCCCGCATAGTGCAGACGCGCCTGCTCCTTCCAGACCAGGGGACGCTCGAAGGGCTTCATCCAGCCGGACAGGCGGCGCCACCGTGTCTCGCGACTCCATGCGAAGACATCTTCCCAGCGCTGCGTCACCGCGTGCACCACCGCGCGACGGCGCCACAGTCGCTCCGATTCCTCATCCGTCAGTCGGGACAGGCGCAGCGTGGCACGGCGGTCCTGGGACGGTGCGTACCGGTAGAGATGGAAGCGTGCGTGCCCATCGGACCAGTCAGGCCGTGCTTCCGTTCCGTCTCCCAGGCCCAGTGGCGCGGGCTCGGCGTGGAGCATCAGCTCCAGCGGGCCGCCCGGGAAACGACGCATCGCGGGCGGCAGTGACTGGAGTCCCGCCTCCACCTCCCGCACGAGGAGCGCGTCTCGTGCCGCGGCGTCTCGCAGCACCAGCCCCGCACGGGACAAAGCGTGGACACGGGCCGCCAGTGAGTCCTCGTCCAGGGAAACACCTGGCGCCGAGGCAACCTCGCTCGCCGCAGGGCCCTCTCCCGAGGTGGCGAGTTCGCTCGCCGGCACACTCGCTCCCTCGGGAGCGCGCTCACTCTTCCGTGCGGCGACTCGCGTCGCGGTACCCTCGTTCACCGTCTCGTCCGCGCGGGCCCACGCGGGCAACGCGAGGAGCACCACGAGCCACACCGCGTGGCGGCTCACCGCACCACCTCCGCGGTCACCTCCTCACCATGAACGGCGAGGAACGCGCGTCGGTCCTCATCGAGCCTCGGGTCCGTTCGCGCCAGCTCCCCCACCCTCGCCAGCCACGCCAGCGCGCGCTCGGGCGTGAGCATCCGCGTGTCCGCCATCGCCAACAGCTCACGCCGGTTCGCTCGCAACAGCTTGCCGAACGTCGGCAGGTTCTCCCGCCGGATGCTCGCCGCCGCGGCCAGGTCCTCCACCGTCGGACCCGCGCCCAGCGCCAGGTCCTCGCGCAGTTGGTGCGTCCTCGACCGCAAGTACACCTGCGCGGCGCGCCCCACCTCCTCGGGAGGAGGCCCCTTGCGCCGCTCGGCCGCCGCCACGACGCGCCAGATGACCACGCCCAGCCCAATCACCGTGGCCGCCACCGTCGTCGCCGACACCACGCGCCCATCCTTGTTGTCGCTGTTGCTCGTCTCCGAGCGCGACGCCTTGCCCTCCCCACCACTCTCCGACTCGCTCGTCCCCGTCTCGCTGCGGTCACTGGAGCGCGACTCGCTGGAGCCTCCCTCCTCCGAGCTGTGCGTGGTCTTCCCGCTCGAGTCCCCCGACTCATTCGACGAATCCCCCGAACCATTCGACGAGTCACCAGACCCGTTCGACGAGTCCCCCGAGCCCGAGCCGGAACCCGAACCGTCCGACGAGCCGTCCGACGCGCTCATCCCGCCACTTCCCATCGCCCCGGGAGTCCTGCACCCCATCACCGCCAACAACACCACCATTCCCAACGCACCCACCGAGCCCTTGGTCGTCATTCCAGACACCTCATGAATGAGCATTCGTTCGCCGTGAATGCATGACGAGACACCGTGCAATCTCACGGAAGGAATTCATTTCCATGAATCAGTTAGCCAGTGACGTGCCGAGCCTGGAGCACATGATGTTTCGCGGCCTTGGGGGCCAGGACAGGCCCCAGGCGCGAAGCAGGTGTCCCAGGAAGTGCGTCGGGCGCTACGCGGTGGGAGGTGCGGGGTTCAAGGGCAACGCGCCGGGCATCGACTTTCGACCCCGGCGCGCGCTCACATGAAACCTACCGCGAAAGGCCCTCCCCCCCGGTGGGCCTGCCCCTCATTGTCTCTTCGAGCGCAATAGGAATACCATGCGGGGAACCCCTGATGTCGGGTTCCACCCGGACATCTCAGACTCCAGGGCATGTCGCCGCTCAATGCTCAACAGCTCACAACTTCCACGCTTGGGTGGGATAGTGGGAGCCACTCATTGGCATCGTATACTCAGGATACCTTGATTCGTTTGAATTCCGAGGAACAGCGTATCCTGGCGGACCTGGAAGCCCTGCTCGTCGAAGCAGAGCCGGGGTCTGAGTCCCTGCCCATGGTCCTGGAGGCATTGCGCGACACGCTCAAGGCGGAGCGCGCGGTGGCCTACGGCGTGGATGTGGGACCTGACCGCTACCATGTCAGCTACTCCCACAGCTCGGGTTTCCCGCAGCCGACGGAGGCGGTCTTCGACGCGCTGGAGACCTTCCTGTCGGACCGGGAGAGTCTTTGGGGTTGGTACGACCCGGCCCGCCCGGCGCCCGCACAGCGCAACCGGGCGCTGCACTTCCGCTCGCTCCAGGAGTCCGAGGCGCGGCAGATGCCCTTGCATGACCTGCCCGCCTATGAAGTGGGGCGGCGTCTGGGATTGAGCGAGGCGGAGCTGGAGGCGCAGAGAGACCGCGTCAACGTGCGCTCCGGCGCGGTGTATCGACAGCTCGGAATGGAGCGCATGGCCTTCCTGCGCACGCTGGTGTGCGAGGGCCCCGCGCTGCTGGGCTGGATGGGATTGATGCGCGAGGAGCCCTTCACCGAGCGCGAGCAGCGCGTGCTCCAGGCGCTGACGCCGGCCCTGCAGCGGCGGCTGACGATGGAGACGCGGCTGCGCGAGTCGGGGTTGATGTCCACCGCGCTGGAGGTGGCGATGGAGGCGCTCGGGCGCGCCGCCTGGGTGGTCAGCCGCAGCGGCCGCGTGGTGCACGCCAACAGCGCGGGCCGCGTGTGGCTGGACCGGGGAGAGCCGGAGCTGATGGAGCAGCTGCGCCGGGGCGCACAGGGGGTGCCGTGTTCGGGCCCGCTGACGCTCACGCCGCTGCGCACGCCGGGGCTGCCTCCGCACTACCTGGCCATCGACACGGGCACGGCCTCGAGCGCCGCAGCGCGGGTGCAGGCCCTGGCCGCGCGCTGGTCGCTCACCGCTCGCGAGTCGGAGGTGCTCACGCACATCGTCCAGGGCGAGACGAACAAGTCCATCGCCGGTCGGCTGGGCTGCGCCGAGCGCACCGTCGAGGTCCACGTCACGCACCTGCTCGCCAAGGCCCACGTGGAGAGCCGCTCGGCCCTCATCGCGCGCTTCTTCCAGACGTCCTGATGACGCGCGCGCCCGCGAGGGCCCCGCGTCTACAATGGGCGGAGTGAACGACTCCGCAGCCCTCCGCCTCCAGGCCGCCCGCGCACGCGCTCGACATGCGCTGGACTCGGGCCCCTTCTCCGCCCCGCCCGATGGCGTCCCCCGGCGTCGTCGCCTCGTGATGGGGGACCCGCAGGCGGACTTCGACAAGGTGCTGGGCATCCTCGACCACCACGGCCTGCTGAGCACGGAGGGGTGGCTTCTGCCCGAGGTCCAGCTGGTCTCGGTGGGAGACCACTTCGACTGGGGTCCGCCCGAGGAGCGTCAGCGCGCCGCGGACAGCGCGCTGGCCCTGGTGGCGTGGCTCTGCGCGCACCCGGCGGACCAGGTGACGCTGCTGCTCGGCAATCATGACCTGGGCCGCGTGGGCGAGCTCGCGGGCTTCGACGCGGCGAGCTTCACCCTCGCGCAGGCGGAGGCGGACCGCGTCTACCAGAAGGGCCACACGGACGAGGCCGGCGAGAAGGCCTTCCTCGCGCGCTGGCCCCAGGTGCCCACCGCGGAGCTGGTGGCGCGCGACTTCGGCAACTTCCGCGAGCCGCAGCGCACGTGGGTGGAGTTCCTCCTGCGCACGCGGCGCTTCCGGACCGCCCACGCCGCGGGCCCCGGCCTCGTCGTGCTCCACGCGGGCGTCACGCGAGAGGACCTGGACCTCGTGGGGCTCGCCCCCGAGCGACGCGCGGACGCGGACGCGGTGGCGCGCGCGCTCAACGGCGCGGTGGATGACGCGGTGGCGCGGTGGAAGGATGGACCGCTGGAGGTGCCCCACCTGCACCAGCCGGGCGACGCCGCGCGAGGCGAGGGCACGGGCATCTTCTATCAGCGCCCCAGCCTGAAGCCCGACGACGCCGAGCGCACCCGACAGACGCCGCGCCGACGCTTCGACCCGAGGCGACTGCCCACGGGGCTCACCCAGGTGGTGGGCCACACGCGCGACAAGCGGGTGCTGGAGTTGATGGGCGTCACGGACCTGGCGCCGCGCGACGGCGTGGTGCGCCACCTGGTGACGGATGGGGCTCGGGTGGACTGCGCCCACGGCGCGCCGCCCGGCTTGCGAGACACCCAGGCGGCGATGGTCTTCGTCGACGGGGGCATGAGCCACTGCCCCATCGAGGCCTACGAGCTGTTCGACCTGGACACGCGCGCCGCCGCTCGGACGACGGCGCGCTGAACCTCTCGCGGGCTACTTGGGCGCGGGCTGGGCCTCGGCCTGGAGACCGGCGAGCTTCTTCTCCAGGTTCCTCACCATGCGCGGCGACGTCTGCGCGGCGGGCAGCGTCTTGGCGAAGGTGATGGCGTCCTCCAGCGTCTTCACCGCGCCGGCGTTGTCCTTGCGCGCGATGAGGATGTCGACCCGACCGGAAATCACGCTGAGCTTGCGGGAGCCCTGCACCCGCGCCAACGCGCGGTCGCTCGCGGCGAGCGCGTCATCCAGCCGCCCCACCGTGCGGTACAGCGTGGCCAGCCGCGCGGGCGGATTGTAGTCCTTGGGCAGGTCCTTCTCGCTCTGCTCCAGCGCGGGGATGGCGCGCTCGGGCGTGCCCAGCTTCATGGCCGCCGCCATGCGGTGCGAGTCGAAGACGGAGCGGGCTTCCGGGTTGGGCGCCCGGGCGGCCTCGGCCTCCAGGAAGGCAATCCACTCCAGCGCGAGGGCCTTCTTGCCGGCCTCGTCCTTGGCCACCTCGCGCGCCATGTAGCGCACCTCGTAGAGGCCCGAGCGGTCATCGCCGGACATCTCGATGACGGGAGCGCCCATGGCGTCCACCACCGCGGCCTCCAGCGTGCTCCGCAGCTCCTTCACCCCGGCGGCGTCCTCGGGCATGGACCCCGCGCACAGCATTCCGAACATCGCGGCGTTGGCATACGAGAGCGAGCGGGGCGTGCCCGGCAGCAACTCCACCGCCTTCTTCGCGCACTGCTCCACCTGCATCGCGCCGTACAGCGCCGTCAGGAGTGACTCCACCGCGCGGCCGCGGCGGGACCAGTCGGCGGGCGCCTCGGCCAGGGCCTCCGTCAGGGCCTCGGCGGCCTCCGTCGAACGGCCCTCGCCATAGAGCGCGTCACCGCGCGCCAGCAGCGCCTCCGCGCCGGTGACGCCGCCCTTGTAGGCGCGCTCGCCGTCCTCGAAGAGCTTCACCAACTGCGACACCGTGGCGCTGCCCGCGAAGCGCAGGAGCGGCTTCTCCGCGCGCGGGTCGATGACGTACAGCGTGGGCCAGAACTCGACGGGGAACTTCTCCTGGAACGCCGCGTTCTGGGTCAGGTCGGTGTTCACCTCCAGCCAGACGAAGCGGTCGGCGTGACTCGCCAGCGACTTGTCCGACAGGACGTACGCCTTCATGGAGCGACAGGTGTGACACCACGGCGCCCAGACATCGACGAAGAGAGGAATCCCCTTCGCCTTCGCTTCCGCGAGTGCTCGGGCGTAGTCATCCTCGATGAACGGCAGGGGGGCTCCGGCGTGCGCCGCTTCCGTGGACACGGGCGTGTTCGTGTTCGCGGCGGTGCAGCCGACGAGCCCCCATAGCAGCAGGCTGGCGACAAGGGTGCGCATGGCGCGAACCCTACACCCGGGATGGCGCCGCTCGCTGCTGCTGCGAAACTGACATCCACCACGCAAGCAACTGGGCACCTGCTCGTGCACATGCTCTGGTGTGCGCGGACCTCCTCCGATGATGCGAGACCCCTACACCCTGCGTGACGCGCTCGCGTCCGCCCTGGACGCCCTCCCCTCCGCCGAGCGGTTCCCGGACCCCTCCGACGCGGACCTGGCCCGCCGGCTGGCGGAGCGGCTGCGTCGGGATTTGCTGCCCCGCCTCGGCTCGGCGGACGCACCCCTGCTGCTGGTGGCCATCGCCGGCCCCAACAATGTCGGCAAGTCCACGCTGTTCAACGCGCTGGTGGGCGCGTCGCTGTCGCCCGCGCGCCCCGAGGGAGGCCTGACGAAGCAGTGTCTGGCGGCGGCCCACCCGGAGACCTGGACGGGCGCGCTGAAGGACTTCCTCACGCGCCGCTACGACACGGTGCCCGTCGCGTCGGGCGAGTCGGCGCCCGTGGACCAGCCGGGGCCCTCCGGCAGGCTGTACCTGGTGCTGGCCGAGGCCGTTCCGCGCGGGCTGCTCGTCATGGACACGCCGGACTTCGACAGTGTGTACCGCGAGAATCGCGAGCGCGCCGAGGCGCTGCTCGTCACGGTGGACGTGCTCGTGTTCGTGGTGAGCCGGCAGACGTACCAGAACGCGGCGCTGGTGGACTTCCTGCGCGCGGCGGTGGGCCATGGGCGGCCATACCTGCTCGTCTACAACGAGGCCTCTCGCGAGGAGGTGGCGCGCGGACACCTGGACAAGCTGGCCGCCGACGTCGGTCACCCGCCGCTCGCGCGCTACCTGGCGCCGCACCAGCCGGAGGTCGAGGCGGGCTTGCGTCCCCTGGCGACGGTGCCGCTGGATGGGAAGCCCGCGCTGAGCTCTCTGTTGGGGGAGGCCGAGCACGCGCGGGAGTTGAAGGCCCGGGCGTTGGAGGCCTCGCTCGCGGATGCTCGCGCGGAGATGGGCGCGGTGGCGCTCGCGGCGGGGCGCGCGGCGAGCGAGCCGGAGCGGTTGAGGCAACGGCTGCGTCATGAGCTCGAGGGCGTGGGCGCCGCGGCGGCCCTGAAGGCGGTGCCCGCGGACGTGCTCATCGATGCGTTCCGCGACGAGCTGGATGCGCGCAGTCAGTTCCACAAGTGGGTGCGGCTGCCGTTCCGGGGGCTGGCCACGGCGCTGACGTACGTGAGCCGCAAGGTGCGGCAGTCCTTCACGGGGCCGGAGCCGGAGGGGACCGAGACGCCCACGCGCTCGGTGGACGCGACGCTGACGGATGGGGTGCGGCGGCTGGTGGACGCCTTCGCGCCGGAGGTCGCCGCGTGGCGAGGGGACCCGGCGACTCGCGCGATGCTGGCGGAGTCCTTCGGGCCGGTGACGCTGGCGAAGCTGGAGGAGCCGCTGGGCTTCGAGTCCCTGCATGCGCACGCGGCGGACCGCGCCACGCTGTACGCGTACTGTCGCGACCTGGTGGCGGCCGAGCTGCAAGGGGGCATGCGCGAGGAGCTGCTCCAGGCGATGACGACGCTGGTGTACTCGGTGCCCTCGGGCGCGGCCGCGGTGGTGACGGTGGCCACCGGGGGCTTCGGCCATGACGCGGTGGTGTGGGCGGGGACGCTGTTGTCCACGCCGTTGATGGAGCGCTTCGTGGATCTGCTGGGCGCGCAGGTGCGTGCCCGCGTCACCCGCAAGTGGGCGGACGCGCACGGCGCCACGCTGGCCCGGGCGCTGGAGGCGCGATTCTTCTCGGGGGTGCTCGGGCACCTCGACGGGCTCGCGGAGGAGTGGAACCACACCGCGACGCGCCTTGAGGCGACCCGGGCCGAGCTGGCGTGAGGACGAGCCGTCGCCCTCTTCGTCTGGGAGAAACCGAGACGCTGAGGAAGGGGCGGGACGGACGGGCAGGACGGGCGATATTCCGCCCGTGCGTGTGCGACGACAATGCGTCATGCTGAGCCCGTCATGAATGGCTCGGACCCCGACGCACCGGGCTCCCCACCTCCGGTCCTCTCCTTCCGCCACCTGCTGACCGACGCCGTCGGCACGTTCCTGGACGAAGCCGGGATGACGTGCGCGCAGACAGCGGACTCCATCGGGGAGCTCATCGTCACGCTCTCGCGCTACCGCGAGGAGGGCGCCCCGCTGTTCCCCATGGCCTTCGTGGGGGATGACCTGGCGAGGATGCTCACGCTGCTGGGCGGGCATGACCCCATCGCCATCGGCATCGGGCCTCGCACGCGCGCCACCATCCAGCGGGCGCTGAAGCAGTGCGCGCAGCTGGGGCAGGGGCGGTGGTGGGCGCTGTACCTGCTGCGGGTGCCGGAGGGGTTCGCGTACGGCGTCTTCCGCACGGACCCGTTCCCGCTCGCGGAGTCACCGCTGGAGCGGCTGCGCCGGGTCGAGGAGGCGCAGGCGGGTGTCGTGGGCGTGCTCCAGCTGGCGGACAACATGCTGGAGCTGCGCGCTGGCGGTGGGCTGTGTCGGCACGTGTATTTGTCCGGTGCGCGCGTGGAGTCGGCGTCGCCTCCGGTGATTCTCGACGAGCTGGCGGACGCCATCACCCAGGGCGTGGCGAGCGCCAGCCGTGAGCGCGCGCGGGGGTTCTTCCGCCGGGTGCTGTTCGAGGTGATGCAGACGTCACACGGGACGCTGGTGGCGGTGCTGCCTCGCGAGCGCGCGGGCTCCACGCTGTTCGTGGATGGCATCGTGCTGCCTCGGCCGCTGGACGTGGTGGCGCTGCTGGACCGCTACCACGGGGACGCGACGTTCTCGGCGGCGACGGCGGTGCGTGCCACGGGACAGCTGTTGCGCGGGATGATGGCCACGGATGGAATCACGGTACTGCGCGCCGATGGTTGCATCGTGGGGTACAACATCTTCGTGCGACACCCGGAGTCGCTCGCGCACGAGCCCTCCGTGGTCGGCGGCGCGCGGCGACGCACCTATGAGGTCCTGGGCGCGGCCGTGGGCACCGAGCTGACCGCCGCGTTCATCCGCTCGCAAGATGGGGATGTGGCCTGCCGGCGGGCGTGACATTTCCGGGACGCAGCGGGGACGTCCGTCCCGCGTAGGATTCGGGCGCACACGCCGGGACGCGGGATTTCCAACTCTTCCGGTTATCTGACACATCCACGCCGGAGTTGGGGTTCAGGTCAGCTCGGGAACACCTGACCTGTCACGTCACATCTCCGCCTGAGGGCCCGTGTGTCCGGGGATTTGAGTTTGTCAGAGGGTTCCAGCATGCTGGCGCAGCCTTGAAATCCCTCTTGTTCAATATCGAGCGGCTCGCGCTCGCCGTCCTATCGGTGTGCCTCCTGGCTTCCCCTGCCTGGGGCCAGAAGCTACCCGACGTCGTCGTCTCCGGGCCGCCCATCGTCCCCGCACTGAACGAGAACGGACAGGGCCTGTGTGTCGCGTCCAATGTGTGGACGAGGGCCGTCAATGAGTTCCCCCAGAGTCGGGGCACGTACATCGACGTCATCAACGGGTTCTTCGAGGAGCCGACCAGCAGGCAGAACCGCGTATCGACCGTGCTGCGGACGGATTTCGACCTATCGAACAATCTCAACGACGGTCGAACACTGAGCTTCGGCGACTTCGTGAGCGCTGTCCCCTCCGCCGGATGCTCCACGGGCGGATGCAGTTTCAATGTCGTCAACGATGGCGATGCGTTCACGCCCTTCGTGTCGCGTTTCCGCGGCTATCTGAACATCCGAGAGGATTCCGTCGGGCAGCCGCTTCACCTTGGATTCTACGCGGATGACGCCGTCAGCTTCGTCATCTACGACCGAGCGCGATCTTATACAGTCATCAATCGCCCTCCACAGCTCGGCCTCCCAACGTGGAGGACCACGAACTCCGTGACCTTCACCGTGGCGGGTCTCTATGCCGTGGAGATCATCTACGCCCAGGTCAGCGAACACGCGGCGCTTGAGCTGTCGATGCATCAGGGAGCGTTTACCGACTTCGAACGGGCCGCGAATCAGCCGCCGATCGTCAGCCTAGAAGACAATGGCTTCCAACTGCTCAAGCCGACACAGTTCTTCCAGACGGAGAACGGCCTCCCCGCGTACGCCGGTTCCCCCAATCGCTGTGAGCAGTGCAACCGCGCGGACGCGAACTCCCAGGGCAACAGCACCTGCGGTTCCTCCTACTACTGCAACAGCGCAGCGCTCTGCGCCCCCTGTGACTCCGCGCTCTTCTGCGGCGCGTCCTGCACCCGCTGCGGCCCCTCTTCCCCCTACTGCGCCAACCTCAACGGCGTCACCCAGTGCGTGGCCTGCACTGAGGACTCACAGTGCCCGAACGGCCGCTGTGACCTGACCGACAACACGTGCCGCGGTTGTAACGACGACGAGGACTGCCCGGACACCGGCCGCTGTGACCCCGCGACCAACCAGTGCTCAGGCTGCAATGATGACGGCGACTGCCCGGGGAGCACCGTCTGCGACGAGCCCACCGCCACCTGCGTCCCCTGCACCGAGGACGCCCACTGCCCCAACGGTCAGGTCTGCGCGACCGACCTCCACGAGTGCCGCGAGTGCAACAATGACTCGCAATGCCCTCGCGGAGAGGTCTGCAACAATCACCAGTGCGGCCCCTGCGCCACCAATGACGCCTGCGCGGGCAACTCCTGCAACTGCTGCCCCAATGGCACCCAGTGCGCGGCCCTGACGCCCGGCGCCTCGCCCTCGTGTGTAGAATGCACCACCGATGACCAGTGCGCCGAGGGTCAGAAGTGCGATCCGCTCAACGGCACCTGCGTCACCTCCATCCCCGACTGCAACACCGCCGAGGCCTGCGGTCCCTCGTGCGCCAAGTGCCCCGGCGAGCGCCCCTTCTGTCTCGACGGCCAGGTCTGCGTCCAGTGCCGCACCGACCTCGAGTGCGGTGACGGCCAGTTCTGCCTCAGCGGTGAATGCAGTTCCTGCACGACCGACCGACACTGCGGCTCACGCTGCGAGGCCTGCGACGTGGACGCGCCCTTCTGCCTCTCCGACGGCTCGGTCCAGAACAGCGCCTGCGTGGGCTGTCGCAACAACGACGACTGCGGCAGCGGCCAGTGCAACCCCACCACGCGCACCTGCGAGAACGCCGGCGCCTGCGCGGTGACATGCGACGCGGGCCTCGTCTGCGACGGCGCCTCCTGCGTGGAGTGCTTCGCCGACGCCCACTGCCCCTGCGGCGGGACGTGCGACACCGCGAACAAGACCTGCTCCGAGTCCTGCGAGGACAGCAACGACTGCCTCGGAGTCCAGCACTGCTCCGCCAAGACACAGCAGTGCGAGCGGGGCCGTCGCAAGCCCGGCACCGACCCTCAGGGCGGCGCCTTCTGCTGCGGTACCACCGAAGACGCCACGCCGGCCGGCAGCGCCACCATCCTCTTCCTGCTCGCCGCGGGTCTCCTGCTCCTGCGCTCCCACCGCCGCGTCCGATGAAACCCTTCCATCTGCCGCTCCTCCTCCTGGCGTTGGGAGGGGCCAGCATCGCCTCCGCCCAGCCGGACGCCCGCTTCGACGTGCAGTTGTTCCGCCCGTCCGCCGCGCCCCAGGACTTGGTCGTCGTCACCCAATCCCGTCCGCTGTCGCACCTGTCCGTGGCCGCGGGGCCCTACTTGAGCTACTCGCTCAACCCCCTCACGCTCGTCCCCGAGGGCGGAGACCTCGAGAAGATCAGCCTCGTCGGCAACCGGCTCCAGCTGGACGTCATGGCCATGGTGGGCCTGTTCGACTGGGCCGAGTTCGGCGTGGACCTGCCGCTCATCCTCGCGCAGGGCGGACAGAACCTGGAGGTCATCGGCACCGAGGGCAGCGTGGAGAGCTTCGTGCTCGGCGACCTGCGCCTCACCGGCAAGGTGGCCATCCCCGGAATGCGCCGCCCCGCCGAGGGCAAGGGCTGGGGCGCCGCGATGACGCTCAACGTGAGCTTCCCCACGGGCGCACAGGACGCGTTCGCGGGTGATGGCGAGATGACGTGGGCACCGGGCCTCGTGCTCGACTACCGCTTCGGCAACGGCATCCTCCTGGCGCTCAACGGCGGCTTCTGGAAACGGCCGGACCGCGTCTTCGACGGCGTGGCGCTCGGTGACATGGCGCCCTTCGGCCTGGGCGCCGAGGTCCCCATCCTGCGCGGCAGCGGAATCACGGCGCTCGGCGCGGTGAACGGCGCGGTGGGGCTGAAGAAGGCGCCCGGCGCGGAGCGACAGATTCCCGCGGAGTTGCTCATCGGTCTGCGCTGGTACAGCTCCACCGGCGTGACGTTCACCTTCGGCGGTGGCGCGGGCTGCGGGTGCTCGCTGGCCTCGCCGACGCTGAGCTTCTTCACGTCCATCATCTGGATTCCGGCGAAGACGCGCGAGTGGGAGGCGTTGGAGCGCTTCAAGGAGCCGCCCGAGCCACCTCCTCCGCCCCCGCCGCCGGTCGACCCGGATGGGGACTCCGTGATTGGGGCGGGAGACAAGTGCCCGGACGTGCCCGGACCGGTGGAGAACGCCGGCTGCCCGGACACGGACCGCGACAGCGACGGCGTCGTGGACCGGCTCGACCAGTGCCCCGACGAGCCCGCCGGTGGCCGCGGCCGCTACGGGTGCCCCCTGGCCCGCCGGGAGAAGAACAAGATTGTCATCCTCGAGCAGGTGAACTTCGCCACGGACCAGGACGTCATCCTCTCGGAGTCGTTCCCCATCCTCGAGGAGGTCGCCCGGGTGATGAACGAGAACCCGGAGATGGACCGCGTGCTGGTGGAAGGTCACACGGACGCTCGCGCGAGCGACGCGTACAACCTGGACCTGTCGCGTCGTCGCGCAGCCAGCGTCATGCGCTTCCTCGTGGAGACGGGCGTGGCGGCCGAGCGCGTGTGCTCGCAGGGCTTCGGGCGCAGCCGCCCGCTGTCCGACAACGCGACCGAGGAGGGCATGGCGCTCAACCGCCGCGTCGAGTTCACCATCCAGCCGCCGAGCGACGGTCCCCGTCCTCCCTGCCCGGAGGACCTGGACAAGAAGGGCAAGCGCCCCCGGCAGCGGCAGCAGGGCACCAAGCCTCCCGCGCCGAAGCGGTAGGCCCGAGCCGTCACCGCTCGCGGGCACGTGGGATTTCGCTCCCCGTGCCCGCGCCTGGGCTTCACGCCCCTCGCGTCAGGGGACGACGAACTCCGCGGCGGAGCGACGGCGACCGGCGACCACGGAGACGACGGCGCGCCCCGAGCCCACGGCCGTCACGCGGCCATCCCGGGACACCGACACCACGGACGCATCCGAGGTGAACCACTCCAGCGGCACGCTGTCGAGCACCACGCCGTTGCGGTTGAAGGCCCGCGCGAGCAGCAACACCGACTGCCCCCGCCGCTGGAACTGATGATGCGTCAGGTTCAGCCCGAGCCTCGCGAAGTCCGCGGGCACCACCTGCACCGCGATGTGGCGCGCCAGATGTCCCAGGCTCGCGCTCACCGTGGCCGAGCCGGGCTTCACCGCCACCACCTGCCCGTCCTCCACCCTCGCCACCGACTCGTCCGACGAGCGGAACTCCGGCGTGGCGTTCTGGAGCGAGGCGCCCTGCTCGTTGCGAGCCACCACGCGCAGCTTGATGGTGCGCCCCACCTCCAGGAAGTCCGCGCCTGGAGCGCGCACGTCCAGCGAGTTGAGGATGACCAGGTCCAGGGTGAGGGCCTCGCGCACCTTGCCGCCCGTCACGCCGATGACCGTCTTGCCGGACTTGCGCACCGTCATCACGCCGTCCTGGACCAGGGCCACGTCCGGCGCGGAGCTGGTCCAACGCAGCTTCGGTTCGCGCATGCGTTCGCCCTCCGTGTCGATGACGACGTAGTCCAGCTTCACGCTCTGCCCGGGCGTGCGCAGGAACTGGGACTCCAGCGGCTGGAAGGTCAGTGACTCGGGCGTCGGACCGCAGGCGCTCAGGAGCCCGAGGACCACGACGAGGAGGACGGAACGAAAAGGAATGCGCGGCGTCTTCACGGCGGCGTCGACAACGGTAACGAGGTGGGAGCAGAGCCCATCTTAACCACGCTCGCCGTCCTTCGTGGGAACCACGTGCATCGAGTCCGAGGCGGGAGCACCCGTCCAGACAGGCGGTATCCTCCCGCCCCCAGCGGCTCCGTGGCCCTCAGGCGAAGAGGAAGCGCGGGACGTCTCGGTGGAGTCCAGGGACGCGACGATGTTCGGCCGCAGGCCGGGCTCCGCGAGGTCGACCACGGAGTCCGCCTTCATGCGTCCCGCGCCCTGGATGACCTTCACCCGGAGCCTGGTCGCCTGGGCCGCGTCCGAGGGGACGTCCATCACCACGCCGAGCTGCCCGCCCGAGAGGCGCACCCGCGTCCCCACCGGATAGGAGCCCGCCACCGAGGTGAACAGCCGCACCACCAGCGCCGCTAAGCCGTATCGGGCGCCAACCAGCGCAGGCGAGGGACACCACCCGGCGCGGGGCCTCCCGGCGCGAGGGCCAACGGTTGGACGTACAGGCCCCGCCGCTCACGCATCCACCACGCGCCCGTGCGTCGACGCTCCTCCAGGTCCGTCATCCGGTAGTCGTACAGCACCGCGCGCACCTGGCGGGGAGGCGCATCCGGGAAGGGATTTCGCGCGAGCAGGGACAGCACCTCGGGCGAACCCTCCAGCAGTCGCGCCAGGAACATGACGAACCAGCTCGGCGGAGAGCCCAGCGCGGCGAACCACATCTGCCAGTCGAGCCGGGGCTGATGCGGCGCCACCTGCGCGGGCGGCTGGGTGACATCGTCGACCTTGTAGCGGAAGCCATAGGGCTCCCAGTGCGCTCCGTCGCGAGAGCCCTCGACGACGATTTCGGGCCGCTCCACCGTCATCACGCTGAAGAGGCCATAGCGATTCACCGCGCGCAGCGGACGCGCGCACCCGCGCAGCCACGACAGTGAACGCTGGACCCGCTCCGGGAGACGCGCGCTTCGCTCGAACCGCAGGAGGATGTCCGCCGCGCCGAGCACCAACAACGGGCCGGCCAGTACCTTGCTCCAGCCCTCCCTGCTCCGCGAGGGAAGCGGAGGCTCCCGCAGGGAGGGGACCATCCGCCTCAAGCTCGCGTCGTCCAGGAGCCACAGGCCGAGCACCAGCGATTGCACGTTGAAGAAGCCGTAGTTGCCCGTGGCCATGATGGCGAGCTGGAGCGCGGAGAACGCACCGAGGGCCAGCTGCCTCGGACGACGCGGCGCGAACACGAGCGGCGGCAGCGCCACTTCCATCGCGAGCACCGCCGCCGTCGACGCACGCTGCAGGCTCATGGGCAGATGGTGCGCGTACCATCCGCCGCGTGTGGGCAGGGGCGCGGTCTCGTAGTAGTGCCGACATGCGGTCAGCTCGCGCCAGGTCCTGTCTCCGGACTGCCACTTGCTCAGCCCCGAGCCGAAGTAGAGCCGGAACACGAGCAGCCGGAAGAGGAACACCTCCAGCGACGTGGGCGATGCGCGCCCCAACCCCGGCCTCACACCCGGGGGCGCGGTGAGCGCGGACAACAGGCCCATCTCCAACAGCAGGACATCCCACTGGAACGAGAGGAACTCACGCCCCACCGCCGCATACGAGAGATACAGGCCCCACAACAGCGCCAGCGCGCTACGAGGCGCGACGTCGAAGATGACGGCGAGCGAGAGCAGCTGCCCCGCTCGACAGCCCCGCACCAGCGCGGCGTCGGAGGCGTCGAACCAGAACACGGTGGGGAGCTGTCTCCAGCGCTCGAGCGCCGGTTGCTCGCGCAGCGCCGACCCGACGAGGTCCTTCACGGGACGGATGCCGCGCGCCCCGAACAGTCCCAGCACCTGCGGCCGCAGCGAGGTGAACGCGATGAGGAACACGCCTCCCGTCAGCCGCAGGAAGAGCCAGCGCACCCAGCGGTCATCACGGGGAACCACCGTGCTCCCGAAGAGCCAGCGGTCCACCCGCGAAGCCGCGCGGCGGTTGCGCGCGATGACGCCATAGACGACCTGTGACATGCCCAGCATGCCGGGCAGCAACCCCAGCTTCGCCATGCCGCGTGTCAGCCAGCGCGGCGACCGGGCGAGCGCGCGGAAGACCGCCTCCGCCCCCTGCGTCACCCGTCCCGAGGGCTCCACCAACTGCGTGGCGCGACGCATGTTCCGTCGGGGAATGCCGAGCAGCAGGAGCAGCCAGCTCCGCCCGGGTACGAAACGGACGCTCCCGTCGCTGCGCTGCTTCCACCGCGCCACCCAACGGCGGCAGAAGCCACAGTCCGCGTCGTACAAGAGCAGCGAGGGCTGCTGGTCGAGCGTGTGTGAACCCACCATGAACGAAGCATGGGCGCGCCCAGGGCGGGAGGCCCGTCTGCGCGACTCGGACGTTGGCCGCTCCAGGGCCGGGGTGCCGGGCGGGCGAGCGGGAAGAGCCAGTGCCCCCTGGACATCGCCGGGGGGTGCCTAGCTTCTCCGCATGAGTGAGCCGAAGGGGAAGGCGAAGCGACTGGCCCAACTGGTGCCGGGCATCCACCACTGGACCGTGACCGACAACCGCATCGGCGGCACCCGCAGCGATGCCTACGCCGTGGTGGACGAGGATGGCTCCGTCATCCTCATCGACCCGCTGCCCATCGACGAGGCGAAGCTGCGCGCGCTCGGCGACGTCACCGCCATCATCCTGACCTCGGGGAACCACCAGCGCTCGGCGTGGCGCTTCCGCAAGGTGTTCGGCGCGCCGGTGTGGGCCCCGGAGAACGCGTACGGACTGGAGGACAAGCCCGACTTCATCTACGTGGCCGGCGACACGCTGCCGGGCGGACTGCTCCCCTTCCACACGCCTGGACCCGCCGTGGCCATGTTCACGCTGTGGATGCAGAAGCATCCTCGCGGCGTCGCCTTCATCTCGGACCTGCTGACCCACGACAGCCAGGGCACGCCCGAGTTCGTCCCCAGCGAGTATCAGGATGAACCCCTGCGCACGCGGCAGAGCGTCCAGCGCATCCTCGACCACCTCGCCGTGGACATCCTCTGCTTCGCCCACGGCGAGCCCATCCTGAAGGACGGCGCGAGCGCGCTACGCCGAGCCCTCCAGGAGGACATGGACGCCCCCGCCGCGCCCTCGCCGTGAGCACAGCGGAGAAACTCAGGGCGCGCCTTCGCGCACGAGCACATGGCCGTCGTGGACCCCCGGCGGCACCAGGTAGAGCTGCTCGCCCGCCTCGGCGCGGTCGAGCAATGCTCTCAGCGCCCCCAGGTCCGTGACGGCGACTCGGCGCGTGGACGGCAATGACAGTCGACGCTCCATCGCCTCCGCCACGCGTGTGCCGTCGGACAGGTCCGTCTCGTAGACGAACGTCCGCTCCCCATACTCGTGTCCTCCGGGGACCCGCCCCACCAGCCGCAAGGGCCCCAGGCGTGAGTGGACACGGACGCTCGGGTTGTCCCACTGGGCCACGCCGCGCAGGCGCTTCGCGCGCAACATGCTCAACGTCAGCGTCTTCACCCACGCGGCCGCGCCCGTCCCCGGCAGGAAGCTCAACAGCGACACGCCGATGAACAGCCCCGGCGTCACCGAGGGCGCCGCGTAGTACGCCGCGCCGATGGCCGGGTCCTCGTCCTCCAACCCCAGGTGCGCGCGCACCTCCGGCTTCAACATCCTCGCCGGACAGCGCAGCAACCCAATCGCTCCCGGCATCAGGTACAAATCCGACAGCACCCAGCGCGGCACGCCGATGCCGCCGAACGCGAACTGGTTCAGCGCGAGGTACTGCGCCGCCAGCGACAGGTTTCGCTCCGCGGGCAGGTACGTCGCCGGCAATCCCAACGGAGACAGGTCCATCGACTCGGCGTGCTCGCCCGCGCCCAGCGCCAGGAGCGACACACCTGGATGCGCGGAGAAGAAGGCCTCCGCCTGTCGCGTCAATGCCCCGGTGTCACGCATCGGCTTCGATATCCCTCGCCACGGCCGCCAAGCGGGCCTCGTCCGGAATGCTCACCACGCCATCTTCCACCACGGCTCGCGACACGAGACAGCGCGAGGAGCCACCGCCCTTCTCGCAGAGCTCGCCCATGTCGAGCGGCACCACCCGCATCCCCAGCGCCTCCAGCCGAGCACGCACCGGCTGGGGCACCACCGAGGGCGCGAGCAGTTCCTCCCCCAGCGGCAGTCCGTTCGTGGCGTAGCGGCGAATCTCGTCCTCCGTCACCACCAGTAACCGCGCATCCCCGAAGCGCTCACGCAGCCTCGCGAAGGATTCCGGTGCGATGACCTCCGGGCACACCAGCATCCGGTCCACCGCGGGCAGCGGCAACAGCGCCATGTTGCCGTGGAACGCGGGCTCTCGGACCTGCACGCGCACCACCTCGCCAGGGAACCAGCGCGACGCGGCCTCCAGCCCCTCGAGCGTCGTGCGCCCGCCCCAGAACAGGAGCGTGGCGCCGTCGAAGTGCGCCACGTCTCCGTGCGCCTCCCAGATGCCCGCGCGCGGGTCGATCACCTCGAAACCCATGCGCCCCGCCAGCGCCGCCCAGTGCTCGCGCTCCGCGCGTCGGTGCTCGCTCATCATCCGGGGCAACACGAACCAGGGAGCCTGTCCCTCGCGCGCCACCACCTGTCCACACTCCGCCGCGTAGGGCATGCCCGTGAGCAGCTCCGAAGGCGAGGTCAGCACCACCACCGTGCCGCCCCGTGCCTCGATGGCTCTCGCGAGGGCCAGCCACTCACGTCGGGCCTTGTGCGCGTCCACCTGCGGCGCCTCGCGACTGCGGAAGTTGTTGCGTCCTCGCAATGCCCAGCCACGTCCCGGCGGCGACATGAGGAAGAGTTCCATGCCTCCTGTTTCTACCTGAGAGCGCCCCGCTCCGGCACCGCCACGCACAAGCCCACCGGCGCGCACTGAACGCTGGCGCACGTCCGACGACATTCGCGCTGGCCCCCCGGACACGAGCAGGACAGGCTGTCACTCCCCGTGGACGAGACGAGCCTGCCCGAACCCGAAGCCCTGCGGTCCCTCTTGCGGACCGCCCTGGAACTGCCAGCCCTCCAGCCGCACGCGGCGCGATTGGAGCGGCTCGTGGATGACTACGCACGCGGCGTGGCGAACCGGGACGCGCCCCTCGCCGTGGCGCTCGTGGGGGCCACCGGCGCCGGCAAGTCCACCCTCCTCAACGCGCTCGCGGGCCAGCCCCTCTCTCGCGAAGGCGTGGACCGTCCCACCAGCACCGTCGCCACCGTGTTCGCTCCCGAGGGCGCCGCGGCGGACTCGCTGGCCCAGTCCGGTGCCCGCGTCACGCGCTACCTGCCCGGGCCCCAGGCGCTCTGGGGCGGACAGGTGTTCATCGACACGCCCGACCTCAACAGCGTGGCCACCACGCATCGCGACGTGGCGCGCGCGGCGCTGGAGCGCGCGGACGTGGCACTGGTCGTGATGCACCGGGGCAGCGTCGCGGAGGCCTCGCAGGTGCAGTTCCTCACCGAGTTCGCCCGCCGCCGCGCGCTCGTGTTCATCCTCAACTTCGCCGACGAGCTGTCCCCCGAGTCGCGCGAGACGCTCAAGACCCAGGTGCGCCGCGTCGCCTCGGAGCAATACGGACTGCCGCCCCAGGACGTCCCCGTGTTCGCCATCAGCGCGCAGGCAGCGAAGGACGGCCGCGATGTGTCCGGCGAGTTCGGCCCCCTGCTCTTCCACCTCCGGGGGCTCGCCACCCAGGCCATCGCCGCGCGGGTGCGACGAGGCAACGCGATGGGCGCCCTGGAGGAGGTGTCCTCGCGCGTGAAGGCCGCGCTCGAGGAGACGGAAGCCCTGCTCGGGCGCACGCGCGCGGCCCTGGGCTCCGGGATGGAGAAGGCCTCCGAAGGCCTGCGCGAGGACTTCGATTCGCGCCTCAGGCTCGCGCACGGACACCTGGCCGCGGAGGTGCGACGACAGGCCGGTGGACGCTTCTGGGGACCCGCGGCGTGGGGCCTCCGACTGTCCCTGTGGGGCGCGAGTGGACTGGGCGCGGCGGCGCTGGTCGGACGCGCGAGCCTCCCCGCGGGGCTCGCGGTGGCGGCGGCCTCCACGGTGGTGGACGCGGTGCGAGGCCACACACGCGCGCGCGCCGCGGAGAGCGCCGTGGTGGAGCCCTTCGAGGACGACTTCGGCGTGGAGTCCGCGGCACGGACCGCGCTGGCGGAGGCGCGCAGCATCGCGCGGGCCGGAGGACTGGAGCCCTCGGTGCTCGGCGTGCCGGAGCTCGACGTGCTCTTGGACGAGGTGCGCGCGGCGCGGGCCTCCGCGTGGCGCTACACCGTCACCACGGGCGTCGGGGAAGCGGTGGCGGGATGGTGGCGCACCGCGCGGTGGCTGGTGCTGCCGCTCATCAACCTGCCGTTGCTGGTGCTGCTCGGACACGTGGGCTACCGCGTGGTGCGGGCCTACGTGGAGGGCCCCCTGTTGCCGTTGGACTACTTCGTCAACGCGGGAGCCCTCTTCGCGCTGCTCGCCGGAGCGGGCGCGCTGCTGGCCTCAGCGAGTCTCGCTGGGGCCGCTCGCCGTGCGGGCTCGGGCGGGCGGGCGCGCTTCGTCGAGACCCTGGCCACCCTGGGCCGGCGGCTGGGAGAGGCCGTCGATGATGGCCTTCGCCCCGGGCGGGAGGCCGCGCGGCGAATCCTCGCGCTCCGGTGACATGGACACCACGGGCTGTCCCGGCGTGTGCGTGCCGTCCGTCGTGGCCATCAGCGTGTCGCGACCGGACTCGCGGCACAGGGGCGCGGCGACGCGCACGTCGCGCACCGGGTCCCCATAGCCAGCGATGCGCGCGGGCACGGACGGGTTGTTCCAACCCTTGCCCACCTCGCGCGCCACCTTGAAGTGCAGGTGCGCGCCGCACGCCCAGCCGGTGGAGCCGGAGAAGCCGATGAGCTGCCCCTCCTTCACGCGCTCGCCGGGCTTCACCACCACCGCGCTGAAGTGGAGGTACTGCGTCTCCAGCCCATCACCGTGGGAGATGACGACGTAGTTGGCGTAGGGCGCGAACTTCTCGTCGCAGCCACCCTTCGTGCTGTCACCGCGGGCCAGCCGCACCACACCGTCACTCGCCGCGACGATGGGCGTGCCGTCCGGCATGCGGAAGTCCCAGGCGAACGTGTCGTTGTGTTGGTGGCTGCCCGTGTCGTGTCCCTGGCTCACCGTGTGGATGCGGCCACAGGCAAACGGGACGCCCACTTCCGGCAGGCCTTCCGCCGGAGAGGTCATCGAGTTGGAAGCCGCTGGCGCGGACGCCAGGAGGGAGCCGACGAGGAGAGCGGAGGAAAGGTTCATATCGGGCCGGCGGACAACGAAGACAAGTGCCTGGGGTATTTCCCAGACGAATTATCTCGAACCCGCGAGGACTATCACCAGGGCCTCTCGGGCTCGCCTGCCCGGCCGCTGGGCCCTGGCTGTCTTCACCCGAGCGCGAAACGCACCATGGCGGACGTGCACCTGTCTGCTCGCCCGCCCGCAGTCCCGCCGCGAAAAAGGCTGAGCGGGCTTCGCGCGTCACCGGGGTCGGCGCATGTCTCACCGTCTCGGCGGGAGTGGCCGCGTGGATCACCCTCTCGCACGCGCTCGCCCCTGGATCCACGAACTTAGTGACTGGTCACTCACTAAGTCCGGCGTTATGCTTCGCGTGAAGATGGCCCCCAAGACTCCCACCCCGAACCGCAAGGCGGCGCCCCCCGTGCGGCGCACGCAGCAGGAGCGACGCGAGACCACGCGGCGCAAGCTGCTGGACGCCACCATCGAGACGTTGGTGGAGCTGGGTCACGCCCGGCTGACGACGGTGGAGGTGGCGAAGCGAGCGGGCGTCTCCCAGGGCGCCCTCTTCACGCACTTCGACACGAAGGAGGAGCTGCTCGCCGCGGCGGTGGAGCACCTCTTCCCGAGGCTCATCCAGGACTATCTGGCCGGAGTGGGCGCGAGGCCCACGGGCAAGGACCGCATCGCCTCCGCGGTGGACATGTTGTGGGCGGCGTACCAGCGGCCGGAGCTGCAGGCGGCCATCGAGCTGTACGTCGCGGCGCGCACGGACGTGGAGCTGCGCGTGGCGCTGGCGGCCGTGGACGGTCCCCACCGCGAGAACATGCACCGGGTGGCGCGCGAGCTGTTCCCCGAGGTGGCGTCCGCCTCGCCCGAGTTCCACTCCGTGGTGGAGCTGGCGCTGGACGCCGTGCAGGGCGCGGCCGTCGGGGGCAGTGCCCGTCCGGACGACCCGGCCCACCGCGGCATGCTGGATGCCCTCACCCGCTTCATGCGCAGCGCCTTCTCTCCTCCGACACCGCAACGAGCGCGCCCACGCCCCAGGTCCTGAGCTTCATTGAAGGAGGTGTCCCATGGACGCCACGCACATCCCCGACCTCATCGCACCCGCCATCCCCGTGTTCATCCTGACGGTGGTCGCCGAGTTCTTCTGGGTGAAGAAGCTGCACGCGGAGAACGCCGCCCTGGTGGGGCACACGTGGAAGGACTCCCTCGCCAGCCTCTCCATGGGGCTGGGCAACGTGTTCATCAACGTGGCGTGGAAGGGCGTGGCCATCGCGGGCTACCTGGCGCTGTACCAGCTGACGCCGCTGCGCATGGGCACGGGCGTGCTCGCGTGGGTGCTCCTCTTCTTCGCGGACGACCTCTGCTACTACTGGTTCCACCGCGTCCACCACGAGAGCCGCTTCTTCTGGGCGTCGCACGTGGTGCACCACTCCAGCCAGCACTACAACCTGACGACGGCGCTGCGGCAGACGTGGACGCCTCCGACGAGCTGGGTGTTCTGGGCGCCGCTGGCGCTCTTGGGCTTCTCGCCGGTGATGATTGTCGTCCAGCAGTCGGTGAGCCTGCTGTACCAGTACTGGATTCACACGGAGGCCATCGGCCGGCTGCCGCGTCCGCTCGAGTGGGTGCTCAACACGCCGTCACACCACCGCGTGCACCATGCGGCGAATCCGCGCTACCTGGACAAGAACTACGCGGGCATCCTCATCATCTGGGACCGGCTGTTCGGCACCTTCGAGCCGGAGGGCGAGAAGCCCGTCTACGGCCTCACCAAGAACCTGAAGACCTTCAACCCGGTGCGCATCGCGTTCCACGAATTCGCCTCCATCGCGAAGGACGCGGCGAAGCGCGGCTCAATGAGGCAGCGGCTGAGCTACGTCTTCCGCAACCCCGCATGGAAGCCCGAGGACGCCTCCACGCCACGCCAGGGTCCGCCGCGTTCGGAACCGGAGACAGTGAGTCCTTCGGCCTGAGGCCAGGGCCCATTCGGCTTCCCACGGCCGCTCGGAGGCGCTAAGCCACCCTGCACTTTTCTTCTCGCGAGCACCCCCAGGAGGAGCCATGACCGAGCGTGAGCTGTGGGAGCGGTACCAGCGTTATCTGAGCGTCGTCCCGTCGCTGGGGTTCTCCCTCGACGTCTCGCGCATGGGGTTCGCGGCGGACTTCCTGGAGCGGATGCGGCCTCGGCTGGAGGAGGCCTTCAGCCAGATGGAGGCGCTGGAGAAGGGCGCCATCGCGAACCCGGACGAGAACCGCCGCGTGGGGCACTACTGGCTGCGCGCGCCGGAGCTGGCCCCGGAGCCCGCGCTGTCGAAGGACATCACCGACACGGTGGCCGCGGTGCACGCGTTCTCCCGGGACGTGCACGAGGGGAAGCTCAAGCCCCAGAAGGCGGCGCGCTTCACGCACCTGCTCCTGGTGGGCATCGGCGGCTCGGCGCTCGGGCCGCAGCTGGTGGCGGACGCGCTGACGTCGCGGGACGACAAGATGCAGGTGTCGTTCTTCGACAACACGGACCCGGATGGGATGGACCGGGTGCTGGCGCAGTTGGGGAGCAAGCTCGCCGAGACGCTGACGGTGGTCATCAGCAAGTCGGGCGGCACCAAGGAGACGCGCAACGGCATGCTGGAGGCCGAGCGTGGCTATCAGGCGCAGGGGCTCGACTTCAGCAAGCACGCGGTGGCCGTCACGGGCGCGGGCAGTGAGCTGGACCAGCACGCGAAGAAGCAGGGCTGGCTGCGCATGTTCCCGATGTGGGACTGGGTTGGCGGGCGCACGTCGGTGATGTCGGCGGTGGGCCTGTTGCCAGCGCGGCTGCAGGGGTTGGACATCGACGGGATGCTCGCGGGCGCGCGGGAGATGGACGTGGCGACGCGGCAGCGTGACGCGGTGAAGAACCCGGCGGCGCTGCTCGCGCTGATGTGGTTCCACGC
The DNA here is from genome assembly GCF_024198255.1 of Myxococcus guangdongensis. Lineage (NCBI taxonomy): Bacteria > Pseudomonadati > Myxococcota > Myxococcia > Myxococcales > Myxococcaceae > Myxococcus > Myxococcus guangdongensis. The sequence continues at coordinate 159,027 of NZ_JAJVKW010000003.1, read as the reverse complement.
GGGCGACGGGCGCGGCGTGAAGGACATGGTCATCCTGCCGTACAAGGACCGCCTGCTCCTGATGTCGCGCTACCTCCAGCAGCTGGTGATGGAGTCGCTGGGCAAGGAGAAGGACCTGGACGGCAAGGTGGTGAACCAGGGCATCGCCGTCTACGGGAACAAGGGCTCCACCGACCAGCATGCGTACGTGCAACAGCTGCGCGAGGGTGTACCGAACTTCTTCGCCACGTTCATCGAGGTCCTGAAGGACCGTGACGGTGAGTCGATGGAGGTGGAGGGCGGCATCACCAGCGGAGACTACCTGTTGGGCTTCTTCCTGGGCACGCGCCGCGCGCTGTACGAGAAGGGCCGCGAGTCCATCACCCTGACGGTGCCGGATGTGAGCGCGCGCACGGTGGGGGCGCTGATTGCGCTCTACGAGCGCGCGGTGGGCCTGTACGCGAGCCTGGTGCACATCAACGCGTACCACCAGCCGGGCGTCGAGGCGGGCAAGAAGGCCGCGACCAGCGTCCTGGACATCCAGAAGAAGCTCACGGCGCGGCTGAAGGAGGCCAAGGCGGAAGCGCGCTCGGCGGAGCAGCTCGCCGCGGACATCGGTCAGCCGGATGAGGTGGAGACGGTGTTCAAGGTGCTTCAGCACCTGGCCGCGAACCCCGGGCGTGGCGTGCAGCGCTCGGGCGGCGCGAGCCCCGCGGAGGCCCGCTTCCACGTGAAGTGAGCCTCGCGGTGGAGTGAGCCCGGTGTCCTCGAGCACCGGGCCCGCCCCACGAAGCAGTGGTCCTCGAGTGATGAGCAAAGAGACTCCGACGTCTCCTCACGAAACCCCAGCGGGAGACCGATGTCGTTTCTCTGGTTCACCATCAAGGCCTACCTGTTCGACGCGCTCTACTCCTATGCGGTAGGGCTGGTCTTCGTCGCCTTCGCGCTGGCAGCCTCGGCGCGTTCACAGAAGGCCGCACGCAGGCATGACGGGGACTCCGCCAGCTCCGATGCTTCCATCCAGGCTGAGAATGTCGTCATCACCAGCGTGGTGTTCCTCCTCTGCTCGGTCCAGGGGCTGATTCTCGCGGGAGCCGTCAAGGAATCCCTGGCGACTCGCCCTGACGCGTGGTGGCTGCTGTGGTACTTCGTCGGCTTCGGAGCAGCGCTCCCCGCTGGACTCAGCGCCGTTCAGCGCACCGAGGACAACGCGACCTCGCAGCGCATCAGCTACCTGGGCGCCGCGGGGAGCTATCTCGCGGCATGCTTCTGGCCTGACCTCATCCCCTCCCTGCTGCTGAAGGTCTCGCAGCTCCTCGCGGTCTAGACAGGCTCGCTCCGACACGTCAGCCGACGCCCCACAGTCGCCGGGCCTCCTCGGCGATGAGGTCCGGGTACTCCTCGGGGAAGAAGAGCTTCGCCCCAGGGATGCGGCGCACGCCCTTCGAGGCGCCGAAGGTCTGGTCGAGGTAGTCGGCGCTCGATTCCGAGAAGAGGGTGTCGGCCGTTCCCCAGAGGATGCGCGTGGGAACCTTGCACTTCTGGAGCGCGGGGCCGATGCCCGCGAGCGCGTTGGCCTCCAATCCGAGTGTGTACGCGTGCGCCTGTGCCTTGCCCCGGGGCGTGCTCACGAGCGGCGCGAAGTAGTACTCGATCGCCTCGTCCGTGGGCTGCGAGGGATTCGAGTAGCACATGCCCCCGATGCCCTGGTCCGAGCGCGCCAGCGCCTTGTCCGCGAGCCACGGCGCGAGCCACGCGTCGACGTACTCACCCTTGCGCGCCATTTCGATGACGGGGACGACGGCGGGAGGAGGACACTCGCTCTCCACATCGCAGTTGGTCAGCAGCAACGTCCGCACCCGCTCCGGATGCCGGGTGACGAGCAACTGCGCGATGGCGCCGCCGCTGTCGTTCGCGATGACGTCCGCGGATTCGATTCCCAGGCGGTCCATCAACTCGATGAGCATTTCCACCTGAGCAGCGGGCGCGTAGCTCTGCCCCTCGGCGACCTCGGTGTAGCCGAGGCCCATGAAGTCAGGGGCGACGCAGCGACGGTAGGCAGACAGTCGCTCGATGGCGCCGCGCCACTGGAAGCTGTTGAGGGGGAAGCCGTGGAGGAACAGCGCGGCCTCGCCCGTTCCTCGTTCGACGTACGCGATTCTGCCGAAGCGACTGTCGAGGTAGCGCCGTGAGGCACGAAACGCCGCCGCGTCCAGTGGGCCGGCGTTCCCGTGCGCGGGCACCGTGGAGCGGGACATACAGCCGGAGAGCGCGGTGGAGGCCAGCGCGCCCGTGGTGATGGCGAGAAACTCCCTGCGACGCATCGAGCTCATGAACAAGGTCTTCCCAATGGGGTGTGGGTGGACGGGGGCGACCCGTCTTGCGACGCGGGCTTGTAGCCAGCCCTCCATCGGCGCCACTTGGCGAAAATTGCGCAGGGGGCCGGGCTGGGACGAACAGAGAGCGCGCCACTCCCGGGCTTCGGGGCTTTGACCTAGGCTCGGTCGCCCCATGAGCCGCTCGGCGTCACGTCCAGCACCGTCGCCCGCGCCTCGGCGGGAAGTGGCCCACGCGGGGCTGGTGCGCGTCTTCACGTATGACTGCCCACTGGCGAAGGGAGCACCCGTCGAACCGGAGCAATTCACCCACACCTCCATCTCGATGGTGCGCTCGGGTGTGTTCGGCTTCCGCAGCGACGGCGGCCCGCAGCTGCTCACCACGGGCTTCGCGATGCTCGCCAACCCGGGGCAGCCGTATGAAATCTCGCACGAGCACGCGGGAGGAGACCGCTGCATCATCTTCCGCTTCGACGAGGCCGCGCTCGAGGAGCTGGTGGGCAGTCCGCCCCGAGGCTCACCTCGCCGGTACTTCGCGCGCGCGGTGCTCCCTCCCGTGCCCCGAGTCGAGGCGCTCAGGCATCTCGCCGAGCGACAGTTCGCCGCGGGCGATTCGCCATTGGCGCTGGAGGAACTGGGGCTCGCGCTCGCCGCCAACATCGGCATGGCACTCGGACGCGCGACGAAGCAGCCGAAGCCCCAGGACAATCGGGCCACGCGGGACAGCGTCTACGCGGCGCTCCACCTCATCGAGCGTGAGTCCGAGCGCGAGCTGCGGCTGGACGAACTGGCGGGCGTCGCGGGACTGAGCCCGTTCCATTTCCTGCGCGTCTTCAAGCGGGAGACGGGGGTGACGCCGCACCGGTTCCTCACGCAGACGCGCGTGCGGCGAGCACTCGCACTGCTTCGAGACACCTCGCGTCCCGTGACGGACATCGCGTTCGACGTGGGCTTCGGCGACTTGTCGAACTTCATCAACACGTTCCGAAGGGAAGTCGGCGCACCTCCGGCCCGATTCCGCACCACGACACCCCGGGACTGGGCCGCGCGTTCTCGCGAGCCACGCTCCTGACCTCGCCTCTCAGCGCCCGCGAGACTCCGCACCGGACAGACCCGCCTTCTCGCGCCGACACACCTCCGCCACCCACTCCGCCGTCGCTCGCACGCGCAGGCTTCGCTGCAGGTCCTTGTGGAACGTCAGCCACAGGGGCCGCTTGGCCAACACCTCCGCGCCCACGCGCGTCAGCCGCACATCGCGCCCACCCGTGAGACACGGCAACAGCGCCACGCCCAGCCCCGCCGCCGCGGCCTCTCGCAACGCCGACGTGCTGTTGCTCTGCAACAACCGACGCCCTCCCGCCGTCACCCGCTTGAGTTCCTCGGACTCCTCGCCGGAGGTCAGCCCCGTCCGGTACACGAGCACCGTGTGCCCCTTGAAGTCCCCAGGCCGAGGCGCGCCGTGTCGCCGCAAGTAACCTCGCGACGCGTACATCGCGAACGCAATCTCCCCCACCTTGCGCACCACCAGCGCATCCCCTCGCGGCGGCACCAGCCGCAGCGCCATGTCCGCGTCCCCTCGCTGGAGGTCCACCAACTCCGTCCCCACCAACAACTCCACGTTCAACCCCGGATGACGCGCGTGCAACACGCCCAGGTGCGCGGCGAACAACGCCTGCGCCAGGTGCTCCGTCGCCGCGATGCGCACCGTCCCCTCCACCCTCGCCTCGGCCGACACGGCGTCGTGCAGCGAGCGCAGCGAGTCCTCCATCTCCCTCGCGCGCGCCACCACCGCCTCGGCGTCCTCGGTCAGCCCCAGCGTGCGCGAACCCCGCAACACCAGCCGCGTCCCCAACGCCTTCTCCAGCGCCGTCAGCCTGCGCCCCACCGTGGTCGCATCGACGCGCAGCTCCCGCGCCGCGCCCGCCAGCGAGCCCTGGCGCGCGACCGAGAGCAGGTAGCGCAGGTCGTCCCATCGCATATCCATGCCTGCAATGGTGCAGTAAAGCCCTGCATTCCCGCAGCACTTCCAGCGCTATCTCGACCGAGGACGCAGCAGCGGACGCCCAGGCAGGCGCCGCGTGAAACACAGGAGAACACCATGTCCATGGCTCATGCGCCGGTGCTGGAACAGGACGCGGGCCCCACAGTGCGCCCCCTCCCCCAGGAGGAGCGACTGACGGTGGCGGACACCCACCCGAGCGCCGGCGTCCCCTTCCGCCTCCAGGCCCTGGACGGCTACCCGCTGTCCGCCACCCTCTTCCCCCACGAGGGCGCGGAGGTGGGCGCCGTGGTCCTCATCAGCAGCGCGACCGGGGCACGCCAGCGGTACTACGCGCGCTTCGCCGCCTTCCTCGCCCGACGCGGCTTCCCCACCATCACCTTCGACTACCGCGGCATCGGCGGCTCCCGCCCCGAGAAGCTCGAGGGCTTCGAGGCCACCCTGGAGGACTGGGGACGCCAGGACCTCGCGGGCGCCATCGCCGCCGTGCGTGAGCGCTTCCCCGGCCGCCGACTCCTGCTCGTCGGCCACAGCGTGGGCGGCCAGCTCCTCGGCCTCGCCGAGAACGCGCGCGAGGTCTCCGCGCTGCTCACCGTCGCCGCCGGCTCCGGCTACTACAAGCTGTTCCCCCAGCGGCTGCGCATGGCCCTCAACTGGCGCGTGCTGACGCCCACCCTCACCCGCGCCTTCGGCATGCTGCCCGGCTGGGCCGGCACCGTGGAGGACCTGCCCGCGGGCGTGGCCCGTCAGTGGGCCCGCTGGTGCCTGGACCCCCAGTACCTCCTCAGCGAGGGTGGCGAGCCTCGCCGCGAGTCCTACGCGTCGCTCTACCTGCCCGTGCGGGCCTACAGCTTCTCCGACGACCCCATCGCCTCGAAGGCCGCCGTGGAGCACCTGTTGGGCTTCTACGCGGACGCGCTCGTCGACCACCGTCGGGTGACGCCCAAGCAGGCCGGCCACCCCATCGGCCACTTCGGCTTCTTCCGCGAAGGCTCCCGCGCCTCTCTCTGGGAGGAGGCCGTGGAGTGGCTCGCCATCCAGGCCCTCACGACCCGGCCGGTGAACCCCCGGTAACCGGACAAGGCCGTCGAATGTCGTGCATCCCCCACACTCCGTCCCATCCACCCCATGTGCCCTGAAGTAGAACGCGGGCCCATGAACCTGGAGCTCAAAGGCAAGGCGGCCCTCGTGACGGGGAGCAGCCGGGGAATCGGTCGAGCCATCGCGGCGACGCTCGCCAAGGAGGGCGCTCGGGTGTGCCTGAGCGCTCGCGGCGCGGAGGCCCTGGAGGCCACCGCGAAGGAGCTGCGCTCCTCGGGCGCGAGCATCACCACCGTCGTCGCGGACGTGGCCACGAAGGAGGGCGCGAAGGCGGCGGTGGACGCGGCGGTGCAGGCGTTCGGTTCGCTGGACATCCTGGTCAACAACGTGGGCGGCAGCGGCGGCGCGGGCGCGTTCGACATGGCCACCGCCGAGCAGTGGTCCACCGTGCTCCACGTCAACCTCCTGTCCGCGGTGTGGTGCAGCCAGGCCGCGGTGGACGTGATGCGCGCCAACAGCGGCGGCTGCATCATCCACATCAACTCCATCTACGGCCGCGAGTACGCCACCAGCGCCCCCTACACCACGGCCAAGGCGGGCCTGACGGCGCTCACGAAGGAGATGGCCGTGGACCTGGCGCGCCACCACATCCGCGTCAACGGCGTGGCCCCCGGCTCCATCCTCTTCCCCGGGGGCAGCTGGGACAAACGCCAGAAGGCGGACCCGGAGAAGGTCGCACGGATGGTGCGCAACGAGCTGCCCTGGGGCCGCTTCGGCACCCCCGAGGAGGTGGCGGACGTGGTCGTCTTCCTCTGCTCGGAGCGCGCCCGCTGGGTGACGGGCGCCACGCTTCCGGTGGACGGTGGACAGGGCCGCGCCTTCTGAACGCGGCGGACCCCCAGCGTCATGCTATGCAGGGCCCTCCCCTGGGGTCTTACATTGCTGAAGCTTTACAAGAAGGAAGGCGACCGCCTCCGTTACTGGGAGGCGTGGGTCCATGAGGGCGTGCTCACCACGCACTGGGGCTTCGTCGGCGAGGTGGGCGAGCAGAAGGAAGCGCCGCTCCCTCCGGAAGAGGACCCCGAGTTCGCCATCGCCGACGTGGCCGGCCCGCTCATCGAGGAGGGCTACGACGAGGTGGAGCCCGACAGTCTGTCCACGCTCATCGTCCAGTACCCCATCGAGGGCAAGGGCACCGGCCACGACGTGGAGAAGCGCGTCGCCGTGGAGGAGCTGCTCACCGACGCGCTCGGGTGGACGGGCAACGGCGAGGTGGAGGGCGGCGAGCTGCGCGACGGACAGCTGCGCGTGTACTGCCTGGTGATGGACGAGAAGGCCGGCGTGTACACCGTGCTGGAGGCCCTCGACTCGGAGGACCTCGCGGACGACGTCAGCGTGCTGGTGGCCAAGGGCGACGAGCAGCCCCGCGTCGCCTGGCCCCAGACACCCTGAGCGACCTCAGGCCCCGGCCACGCGCGCCTGGGACACCGACTCCGCGCTGGCACCCGACGACACGCGGTGCCAGAGCTGGTGCGAGGCGATGAGCAGCACGAACATGAGGACGGGCGCGGCGGACTGAGCCACCGGGTCTCCCATGGCCGTGTGAGACACCACCGCCGCCACGAAGTCGATGGCGAAGCCGGCGTAGGCCCACTCACGCAACGTGCGCGGCAGAGGCGCCCACAGCGCCACCACGCCCAGCAGCTTGCCGATGCCGAGCATGGTGCGGAAGTAGGCCGGGTAGCCCAGGTGCTCGAAGGCCAGCACCATCGCGGGCGCCTCGGAGAGGTACAGGAAGGCGGAGACCGAGGCCGACAGAGACACCAGCCCGGTGACGACCCAGTACGCGACTTTCAGCTTCATGCACACGCCTCCAAGGAGCACATGGGCTGACTCGCAGCCCCCCGCGCGCGACGATACGGGTTACAAATCCGCGGTCGCAACCGGGCCAACCTGACCCGCCCCCTCGGTCTCCACGAGGTGCCGTCCGTCGTAGGGCCGGTCCGGCCTGCGCCCCCGGTCCAGCTCATCCCGGTCCAGCATCCCGTCCTCGTCCTGGTCCACGCCGATGCGCCGCTCGGAGCCCGCGGGCACCACGGTGTAGGTCAGCTCCGCGCCGGGGCGGATTCCCGCCAGCAGCAGATACGCGCCCACCTTCTCGGAGGAGCGGTCCGACTGGAAGACGCCGTTGCCCACGTAGGTGAAGCCGCGCGACTCACCCTGACGCACGCCCTTGGCCACCAGCCCCACCTTGCCCTGCTCGGCCAGGGACATGAACTGGAGCACGCGCACGAACTGGGCGGGCGTCGCCGAAGAGAGCGTCACCTGCTGCCCCACCGCCGCGTGCGAGTCCTTGGAGTCGGGCCCCGGCGGCAGGAACATGTCCGTGGCCGAGCCGCGCGGCAGCTCCGAGCCCGCGAAGGACAACAGGAGCGCGGTGAGGTCCGCCACCTCCTGGTCGCTCTCCGGGTTGAAGGTCGGCTCGGTGATGAAGCGCGACAGCGAGTCCACGCTGCCGTCGTGGATGAAGGCGAAGCCGGCGAGGCTCTCCTTCTGCGTCAGCTCCATGCCGACCTTCTCATAGAGGTTGCGCAGCTGCGGCACCTTGAGCGTGACGTTGGTGCTGCCGTCGGTGGACACGAGCGCGTGGTGGGACTCGCCCATCGCCCCCTTCGGCAGCGGCATCCACATGGCGCCGTTCCACTGCGCGTTCACCGCGAGCCCGGACGGGAAGGTGTGGCAGGTGTTGCACGCGAAGAGGCCCTGGGCCAGCAGGCGCGGCGGACGGAACAGCGCGAGCCCCCGCGTCGCGTCTCCGTTGGGCAGCGGCTTGCCCACGGGCGCGAAGCGGCCCGTCGTGTAGTGGCCCGGCAGCGGCAGGTCCTTGGGCAGCGAGTTGTCCAGGTTGCGGAACGGGTTGGGCGGGAAGGTGAGCGTGGCGAGGAAGGAGCGCAGCTCGCTCATCTCGCGCGGGGTGAGCTGGGTGTCGTCGCCCTGCAGGCCCTCGAAGGCGGGGTTGAACTCCTCCAGGCTCGCGCGGTCTCCACGCCAGTGCAGCGGCTCCTTGCCGATGATGTCCTGGAGCGTCTGCGTCGTCATGGGACCCTTCATCGGGTGCCACGCCTCGAAGGGCGGCAGCGGCAGGCCCATGCCCAGGTTCTGTCCGTCCAGCGCCTTCACCGTCCCGCTCGGGTCACCCAAATCCCACGCGAGCCGGTCCATGCGCCCGTCCACGTGGCACGACGCGCAGGACACGTGCCCCAGGCCCGACGTCTTGTGCGTGTCGTAGAGGTGCTTGCGGCCCGCCTTGATGGCCTGTGGAGACGGGTCGAAGAAGGCGACGCGCGACAGCTCCTCGAGCCGGTCCGCGTTCAGCACGGAGATGCTCGCGCCGAAGTGGTTGAGCACGTAGAGCCGCTCACGACCCGCGTCGAGGACGATGCCCGTGGGCCCCTCGCCAACATCCACCTGCCCCAGCCGCGCGCCCCCCGGCCCCACCGCCACCACGTTGTTGGAGCCCAGCCCCGTCACGAAGGCCCGCGTGCCGCGCGCGTTCCACACCACGCCGCGAGGGTCACCGAGGGAGAGGTTGCGCACCGACTGCGGCACCGTGGGGGTGGCGTAGTCGAGGTGGGGATTGAGGTCCTTCACCGTGGAGGAGGACGGCCGGCGCGGGTCCACCGTGGCCATCAGCACGCGCAGGAAGCGGCCGTTGGCGTTGGGCTCGAAGCGCACCTCGTTGCGCGCGTCCGTGCCCACCACGGTGACGGTGCCGGACGGGTGCACCGCCAGCGCCATGTTCAGGTTCATCAGCCGCGTGGCGTAGGTGACGTCGAGCGACGCCGTGTCGATGATGGCCAGGTCGCGGTCCGGCAAGTCCCAGCCCTTGAGCCGACCGGACGCGGAGGCATTCACGCCGCTCACCAGGTCGGTCCAGTCACCCCGGTTGTCGTCGAACCACTGGCCGCGCGCGTTCTTGCGCACGATGAGGCCCACGGGCGGAGGCGGAGGGTTGGCGGGGTTTCGCGCGGGGAAGAACGTGTCGCCCGCGTTGGGCGGCGGGTTCAGGCCGCCGTAGGGACCTCGCGAGTCGCTCACCGCGTTGGGCGGGTACGCGTCCGGAATCAGCGAGCCGCCGCCGAGGATGGTGGTGCCGTTGCCGGACTCGAAGATGGCGGCATACACGGAGCGGCCATCGGGGCTCACCGCGAGGGCGCGCGGATCCTCGCCCTTCAGGGTGAGGCGGTGGGGCGTCGCGTCGGGACGGCGCGGGTCCACCACCAGCACGCGGTTCACCTGGGAGCAGGTGATGAAGGCGCGCTCGGGGCGGCCGGCGAAGACGACGTCGGCGGGCTCGTCATCGGTGTGCACGGTGGCCGTCACGGTGGCGCGGCGCAGGTCGACGATGCTGATGCTGTCCGAGACGTGGTTCACCACCCAGGCCTCGGTGTTGCTCCTGGCCCGCACGGACACCGGGTCCAACCCCACGGGGATGGACGCCACCAGCTCCAATCCCTTGCGCGACGTGGTGTCGAACACCAGCAGCCGGTTGTCCGCCGTGTTCACCGCCAACAGCAATCTACCGTCAGGAGTCAAATCCAGCGGGTGCACATGGGGGGTCTCCCAATTCACGAACGACTCACTCGCGTGAGACATCCCCGGGAGCAGGAGGGCAACGAAGCACAGCAGCACGAGCGCGCGTCGAACGACACCCATATCGGCGACCTCCACGTCAGGAAGAAGCGGTGCTTCTTTCTGTCATGCATTCATCAACGCCGCGGTTGCAACTCCTTGCGTGAGAAAACACAAAAACCACATCCGCCCTCACGAGATGTTTCACCTCGGGAGCCAAAGATTCGAGCGGCCTGGAAAAGGATGCGGGGCGTCATTCACGCCGAGCAAAGACAGACACCCGGCGCCGACCTCCCACTCGGCGCTCCAGCGAGACGGGATTTTTCTGTCTCACCCTGGGAGGTGCGGCGCGGACATGCCCTGCGGTCGGGGGCGGAAGACGCGGAAGAGGAGGACGACGGAGGGGATGACGATGAGCGCCCCCGCGCCGATGGCGATGAGCAGCAGCTTCAAGGTGCCGGGGCTCGCCGCCGCGGCCCGCAGGGTGATGTCCGGGACCACCAGGTAGGGGTACTGGGACGCGGCCCAGCCCAGGACGATGAGCCCCGCCTGGAGCGCCGCCGCCAGCCGCGCCCACGCGAAGCGCCGCGTCCACAACAGCGCGAAGGCCGTCACCGCCGACACGCCCGTGGCCGCGTGCAGCGCCAGCGCGAAGGGCGAGCGCGACAGCCCGTCCCACACCCGAGGCGCACCCTCGCGCGCCAGCACCAGCACGAGCGCCGCCGCCACGAAGACGGCCACCCCCGCGCCGAGCGCGCGCGCACGGAAGTCCTCGCGAAGCCCTGGCGTGGAGGACTCGTGCGTCAGGTACACCGCCGCCAGGAAGGCGAAGAGGGACAGGGCGAGCACCCCCACCGCCCACGCGAAGGGCGACAGCCACGAGGCGAAGAAGCCGCTCACCACCACGCGCCCCTCCACGCGGATGGACCCGCTCACCACCGCGCCCACGCACATGCCCAGCAGCAGCGGCGCCACGACGCTCGCCGCGCTGAAGACGAGGCCCCACCGGCGCTGGGCCGCGTCCCCTCGCGTGTCATAGGTGCGGAAGGTGAACGCCGCGCCCCGGAACACGATGCCGAGCAGGAGCAAGGTGAGCGGGACATGCAGCGCCACGCTCAGCGCGGCGAAGGCACGCGGGAAGCCCGCGAACAGCAGCACCAGGCCGACGATGAGCCAGACGTGGTTCACCTCCCACACCGGGCCCATCGCCCGGGCGATCAACGCGCGCTGCTCCGCCTTGCGCGGCCCGAAGGCCAGCAGGTCCCAGACGCCTCCGCCGAAGTCCGCGCCCCCGAAGAGCGCGTAGAGGACGAAGGTCCCCGCGAGCAGGAAGCCGAGGAGGATGTCAGTGGGCATGGGCCTCGCCTCCCTCGACGTGCTTCTCCTCGCGTCCCGGCAGCGTGCCCGCCACCTGGCTCAAGAGCAGCGACACCACCACCGCGCCGAGGAACAGGTACACGGCGGTGAAGGTCCAGAACGGCGCCGCCAGATGCGGCACGGGGGTCACCGCCTCCGCGGTGCGCATCACCCCTCGGACAATCCACGGCTGCCGTCCCCACTCGGTGACGAGCCACCCCGCCTCCAGCGCCACCCACCCCAGCGGCCCCGACACGAGCCACGCGCGCATCATCTTCCGACCCGACGGCCACGCCTTCTTCCTCCACCGGTAGACGAGCGTCACCAGCGCGAGCAACGCCATCAGCGAGCCGGTGCCCACCATCACCTGGAAGGCCACGTGCACCTTGGCCACCGGCGGCCACGTGTCGCGCGGGAACTCGTTGAGCCCCTTCACCTCCGCGTCCGGGTCTCCAAAGGCCAGGATGGACAGGGCCTTGGGGACCTCCACGCCGCCCAGGCGCAGCGGCGCGCCGCGCGCCGTCTCGAAGTGCCCCTCCATCGCCGCGAGCTTCACCGGCTGCGCCTTCGCCACGTGCTTCGCGGACACGTCGCCCACGAGCGGCTGGAGCAGCGCGGTGACACACGCGAGCGGCAGCGCCACCGACAGCGCCTTGCGGTGGAACGCCGCGCCTGGGTGTCGCAGCAGCACGAAGGCGTGGATGCCCGCCATGGCGAACGCGCTCGCCTGATAGCAGGACAGCAGCACGTGCGCCGTCTGATACGGCCAGCCCGGGCTGAACATCGCCACCAGCGGCTCGATGTTCGTCGGCCCCTCGGCTGTCGCCACGAAGCCCGACGGGTCGTTCATGAAGACGTTGACCAGCGTGACGAAGAACGCGCTCGCCGCGCCGCTCAGCGCCACCATGACGCCGGAGAACAGGTGGAGGTTCGGCGACACCCGCTCGCGGCCGTACAGGTAGATGCCCAGGAAGATGGCCTCGGTGAAGAAGGCCACGCCCTCCAGACTGAAGGGCAGCCCAATCACCTCGCCGTAGCGGCCCATGAACTCCGGCCACAACAGGCCCAATTCGAAGGACAACATCGTCCCGCTCACCGCGCCCACCGCGAAGAGGATGGCCGTCCCCTTCGCCAGCTTCTGGCTCAGCTTCACGTAGTCCGCGTCACCGGTGCGCCGCGCCTTCCAGTCGCTCAACACCATGAGCACGGGCAACGCCACGCCCGCCGCCGCGAAGACGATGTGGAACCCGAGCGACAGCCCCATCTGCGCCCGCGCATAGAGCAGGTCCGTCATGTGCATCAGAATGCGTTATACGCATTTCTGGCGCATTTAGAGATTCTACTCAGGCAGCGAAGCGGGGCTCGGGACCTGGCGGGCGGGCACGAGCGTCTGCACGGAGTTCTTGGCGACGGCGGTGGCCAGCGCGGTGGCGAAGATGAGGACCAGCTTGCGCCCCAGCTCCGCGCCGATGGGGCGCTCCTTCGCGCTGGAGGCGACCTGGTCCGGGTTCTCCCAGGCGCGTTGGAGGGCCTTGCGGCGCTTCTTGCGCAGAATCTCATCGCGGCGGCGCGCGCGGTAGATGGCCAGGCCCACGCCCGAGCCCACCAGCACCATGGCGACGGCGCCCGCGGCCACCAGCGCGCCGGAGTGCTGCTGCACCTGGTAGCGCACGTCGAGCATCCGCCCCCGGCGCCGGTCCAACTCCTCGAGCGTCAGCAGGAGCTCGTCGCGGATGCGGTCCGCCGTCTGCTCCACCTGCTTGCGGTCATCCATCCCACGGGTGATGCGATGGTCGACGTGCTGCTGACGCTCCGCCAGCTCGCTGCCGCCTGGGCCGTTGTCCTTCATTGCAGCGTCTCCCGCGTGAGCTGGTAGTCGAGCTTCAAGCGCTCCTGGGTGTGCGCCAGCGGCTTCTTCGGCAGGCGCTTGGTGCCCATGAAGAGCATCCCGCCAGCGACGGCGAGCAGCACCACGCCCACCAGCAGCACGCCCAGCGCGGCGCCCAGGGGCAGCGCCAGTCCCAGCGCCACGAAGAGCACCGCCAGCGACGTGAGCGCCAGCACGGCGCCCGCGCCTATCAAGATGCCCGCGGTGCGCGCGGCCTTCAGCTCGTCGCGCAGCTCCTTCTTGGCGTGCAGCACCTCGGCGCGCACCAGCAGGCGCGTCTCCGCCAGAGCGTGCCGGATGAGCTCGGCCGTGGAGAGGGACTCCAGCTGGCTGCGCTCCAGGCGTTCGGATTCGAGGTCCACGACGTCCTTCTCCCGCGCTCGCGGAGGGGGACTCCCGGGTGCTCGCTCGTCTGCCCGGCCGCACCTGACCCCACTCCTCCGGACAAGGTGGGCAGGGCGAACGAGCGAAAGAAGCCCGTCTGGAAGTGTGAAGCGAAGCCCGCCTGCCCGCCCGCCTTGGGAGGAGCCCTCAGCGCCGACGCTGGTGGGCCAGCGCCGTGGCCAGCGTCTCGCGCACCTGATGGGCACGGAACAGTCGGTCCGCGGTGTCCACCAGGTTGTCCACGTACAGCACCGCCTTGCGCAGGCGCGCGGGGATGGCGCGCGTGCCCAGGTGGGCGCCCACCAGCGCGCCCGTCAGCGCCGCCGCCACGTCCGCCTCGCCGCCGCAGCGCAGCACCAGCGCCACCGCCTCGCGGAAGTCGTGGGGCACCCGCAGCGCGGCGTACAGCGCCGTCAGCAACACCGGCACCACGTGCGCGGGCAGCCCGTCCACGCCCTTGAGCTCGCTGGGGGGCACGCCCACCTTGCGCAGCTGCGACAGGGCGCGCGCGGTGTCCCACGTGAGCAGACGAGGCAGGTGCCGCACCTCCTCCGCCAGGCCCTTGTCGTGCACGGCCGCCGCCAGCGACAGCTGCTCGCAGAAGGCGGCGGGCGTCAGCGGCTCCTCCTCCATGCCCAGCGCGGCGGCCTGCGCGAAGGCGGCGGCGGCGGCGGCACAGACGGGGTCCTTGTGGGTGATGACGGTGAGCACGCCGGCGTCATGCGGCAGCTTCGCGCGCTGGCCGCTCTCGAAGAGCCCCACCACCAGCGCGCGGCTGAGCACCGACGGGCACAGCGTGCCCAGGGGCGCGCCCGCGCTCATCCACGGCACGCCGCTGGAGAGCCGCTGGAGCGACTCGGCCAGGCTGCGCGGCGGCTGGAGGATGATGCCCTCCTGCCACAGCCACGCCAGGTGCGCCGCCGAGCTGCGGCCGTCGACGCGGCCCTCGCGGATGACGCTCTCCGCGGCGGCGAGCAAGAGCTGCGTGTCGTCGCTGAACTGGCCCTTGGCGAACTTGCCGCGAGGCCTGGGCGCGAAGTCCTCCGCCAGCCCGGGCAGCCGCGCGAGGCTCGCGGGCGGGATGCCGCGCAGCGGGAAGCCGAGCGCATCTCCGATGGCGAGCCCCACGAACGCCGCATGGAACCTGTCCTGGCGCTCGGAGGGAGTCAGCGGCATGGAGTCGAGGAGATTAACCGAGGCTCAGGGCTGGACGGACAGCGAGAAGCGCGCGAAACGCGCGAAGCTCGTGGTGGATTGGCGTGCGTGGGGGCTTGACTCGCGAGGGAGGAGCCCACTCGCGTTCGCCACACGAGCGATTCCGCCGCCAGACTCCAGGCCGCACGCCATCATCACCGTCCACCCTTCCTGGTTCGAGCCGATCCGCCGACGCGTGCGCGGGGTGGGCTGACTACCGCAACCAGCACGCGCGCGGCAAGTCCGAGCACCCCTGCCCCCAGGCACACCTGTACACGTGTCCAACTCCCGAAGCTTGAGAGCGTGGACTCGCACGGAGCGCATGGCGCACGAGGAGTGGGGAGGTGGCAGCGGCGCGCGCAAGTCGGCACACGCGCCGTCACGCGTCACGCGTCGTCGCGGCCCAGGTTGACGACGGCCTGGAGCCGGGCCACCACGGCCTCGGCGCCCTGGTGCAGGTGCTTGCCGTCCCAGAGCGCGGGCGTGGCGTGGCCGCCGTGCAGCGTCCAGTCCAGCTCCGCCTCGGCGTACACGAGGTTGCGGAAGATGACGCGGTCCTCCAGCGCGTGGTCGACGATGTAGCGGCGCGCCACGGCGGAGGGCGGGTCGGCGATGCGGTGGAACAACTCGAGGGGAGCGGAGGTCATGGCGCCATCACCGGGAGGAACAGGTCGGCCAGGTCCCCGCGGGAGCGGCCCACCAGGTCCGCCAGTGTGTACCGGTCCAGCACCGCGAGGAAGGCCTCACGTGCCTCCGCGAGCACGCCCTTGAGGCCGCAGGCGGGGGCGATGGGGCAGGTGTTGCGCTCGCGGTTGAAGCACTCCACCAGTTCGAAGTCCGGCTCGGCCGCTCGCAGCACGCGGCCCACGCTGATGTCCTTCGTCGCCTTCGCCAACGCCACGCCGCCCGAGCGCCCCGCCTTGACGTCCACGAAGCCCTCGCCCGCGAGCGTCTGCACCACGCGCACCAGGTGGTGCTTGGAGATGCCGTACGCGTCCGCCAGTTCCTGCGTGGAGGCGAGTCTTCCGGGACGGGCGGCCAGGTAGAGCAGGACGCGCAGCGAGTAGTCGGCGTGGAGGGTGAGGTGCACGGTCAGCGGGCTCCGACGGCCTCCACCCTGGGCGTGCTCGGCAGGAAGACGTCCGCGTGGAGGTCCTTGAGCGAGAGCCCGGAGAGGAAGAGCTTCTTGCGCAGGGATAACACCAAATCGGCGTCGCCGCAGAGCCACGCGCGGAAGCCCACGGGCTTGGGGCACTCGGCGCGGATGACGGCGTCGAGCGCGCCCTCGGACACGTCCCGGGAACCGCCCGTCAGCACGCTCGGTCGATAGTGGAAACCCGCGTATTGCTCGGCCAGCTCGCGCAGCTCCCGCGTCAGGTAGAGGCCCTCGGGCGTGCGCGCGCCGTGGAAGAGCCAGAGGGGGCCCTGGTGCCCCGCCTCCAGCGCGTCGCGCGCGATGCCGTACAGCGGCGCGAGCCCCGTCCCCGCGCCGGCGAGAATCAGCGACTGCTCGGGGCGGCCCTCGACGTAGAAGCAACTGCCCGCGGGCCCCTGCACGGACACGGCGTCACCCACGCGGGCCTCGCGGGCGAGCCACCCGCTCATCTCACCGCCCGCCACCAGCCGCACGTGCAATTCCAGCAGGCCTTCGCGAGGGAGGCTCGCCAGCGAGTAGCTGCGGGCCAGGCCATCCGCCCGCAGCAGCGACACGTACTGGCCCGCCCGGTAGTCCAGCGGCGCGTCGGTGGACAGCCGCACGCGCAGGACGCTAGGGGACAAGAGGTCCAATGAAGCGATGCGCGCGGGGACTCGCAGCGCGTCCGCGCCGGAGACCTCCAACACGGCGTCCGCCGAGGGGCGGCACATGCACGCGAGGAAGTAGCCCTGCGCGCGCAGCGTGTCCTTCAGGCTCACGCGCGCGGCCTCCGGGACGTCGCCTGACGTCGCGCGCATGAGGCAGGACTGACAGGCGCCGGCCCGGCACGCATGGGGCACGGCGACGCCCTGTCGCAGGAGCCCGTCCAGCACGCTCTCCTCGGGCTCCAGCGGGTACCACCGCGACGCGTGCTTCACCGTGGCCATGGCGAGCCTCTGGTTCCCATCAGCGGTTGAGCACGTCGGCGCGAGCACCGCCCGCGATGTCCATCACCCGTGCGATGAGCGGCTCGGGCACGCCCAGCTCCCGGAGCGTCGCGCTCAGGTGGTCCACCACCGCGTCGAAGTGCACGTCGTTCAGCCCGCGCTTCACCAGGTGCGCGTGGCCCGCGCGCATGTCCTTGCCCGAGTAGTTCGACGGACCGCCCGTCACCATCGTCAGGAAGGCCTTCTGCTTGGCCGACTGGCGCTCCATGTCCACGTCCTCGAAGAAGTGGCTGATGCGGTCGTCCGCCAGCACCTTCCGGTAGAACACGTCCACCGCCGCCGCCATCGCGGGCTCTCCGCCAATCTGCTCGTAAACGCTCTTCTCCTGCGCCGCCGTGCTCATCCGTGTCCGCTCCTTCCGCCCGGCTCGGGCTTAAAGATGCATTTCAAATGCATCGATTCGAGCCCGACGTCAATTCGGAAAGACAAGACAAGCGAATCGCGTGAATCCGCCGGCGCCCCGGCGCAACGTTTGCGCGAGCGTCACGTCTCCGCGCGGAAATTGCGCCCGAGGCCGGGCCCGGTGCCGACGTAGTGACGGAAGACATAGAGCAGCGGTTGCCACTGGGTGACATCGATGTGGTGGGTGTCGGGCACGGTGACGTGCTCGTGCGCGTGCACGCGGGTGACGCGCAGCTCCGCGATGACGAAGTCGGAGGGGACCTCCGGCGTCGGGGTTGCCATGTGTGCTGCCAACAAGACGGCCTCCAGCTGCAGCGGGCACTGGGCCACGCGCGGGGGTGAGACGGTGTCCGAGGGCAGCGGCGTGAGGCCCGCGCGCTCGAACTTGCGAGGCTCGTGTTGGTAGCCCATCGCGCGCTTGGGGTCGGGCACGGGGAAGCGGCCCGTGGTGGGCGCGAGCTTCTCCACCTGGGGCCACAGCGAGGCCGAGGGCAGGTTCACCACCGCCTCACGCGTGCGCCGCAGGTTCTCCAGGCCCTGGCCCATCAACCCCAGGCCGAGCACCAGCCTGTCGTCGAGGGCCCATGCGGAGGACAGCGGCGTCAGGTTCGGCGAGCCGTCCTCATTGAGCGTGCTCAAGAGGGCCACGGGCGTGCCGAAGTAGAGGACTCGGGGCGTAATCACACGGTGTCGAGGCGTGTCGGTCATGACCGCGTGAGTAGTGCGCACAGACATGCCGATGCTTCGGTGCGCGCCGAACCGTGAGCAACGTCTCGGTCCGAGGCACATGCGCCACCACGCGGAGTGCAGCCCTCACCCTCGCGAAGGTTCACACCCGCATCGGCGCCCCACTGGCAACGCCTTCACGCTCGTGGCTCCATCCGCATCGATGCCTCTTGATTGCGCCCTTCCCCTCCACCGCGAGGCAATGCGGCGCGCCCCTGGGCGCGTGAGGAACTGCCCGCTGAGCCGCTGTGCTCGCCACGTCGCGAGGCACACCTCTTCGGCGTCATCGAGCCGGCACATCGTGTTCGTGCGCTCGGCGATTCCTCGCAACAAGCCACCCTCGCCCCGAGGCGGCGCTCCTCCTCATGAGCAGGGGACCCGCCGAACGAGCAACCTCGCCTTCGCTTCTCCATGCATGCGCCGACTGCGATACTTCGGCGCGCACCGAAGCGTCCTCGCGACCGCACAGCACAGACTCCCGCCATGCCCCACCCGCTCGACCTCGCCCTCACCGCCTCGCTCATCGGAGACCCGGCCCGCGCGGGCATGTTGTCGCGCCTGCTCGAAGGTCCCGCGCGCACCGCCGGAGAGCTCGCGCGCGAGGCCCGCGTCTCTCCCCAGACAGCGAGCGGCCACCTGGCGAAGCTGCTCGAAGGCGGCCTCGTCCGCGTCGAGGTCCAGGGCCGCCACCGCTACTACCGACTCGCCAGCCCCGACGTCGCCCGAGCACTCGAGGCGCTCAGCCTGCTCGTCCCCACGCGGCAGAGCACCGTGCGAGTCCCCGAGCCGCTGCGCTTCGCGCGGACCTGCTACGACCACCTGGCGGGCACGCTCGGCGTCGCGCTGGCGGACGGGCTGGAGCGACGCGGCCTCCTGGAGACCGGCGACGACAGCTACGCGCTGACACCCGAGGGCGCGCGCTTCATCACGAAGTGGGGCGTGGACGTGGACGCGCTGTCACAGGGCAGGCGCGCCTTCGCGCGACGCTGTCTGGATTGGAGCGAGCGACGCGCTCACATCGGCGGAGCGCTGGGCGCCGCGCTGGCGGAGCAGCTGTTCGCGCGGCGCTGGATTGCGCGCCGGCCCGAGGGCCGCGGAGTGCGGCTCACCGTCGAGGGCCGGCGGGGATTCGACCGGGAGCTGGGGTTGTCCTGGCCCTGAAGCGGCCAGGACAGCGACTCAGGCGCGAGCGCCCGCGGCGCCGATACGGGCCGCCTCACGGCGCACCGTGGCCTGCTCCAGCTCGTAGCGGGCGTCCTCGGAGGACAGGCCCTTCAGGCGGTCCTGCGCCTCGCCCAGGCGCTTGCGCGCGCCCTCCACGTCGATGCCGGACACGTGCTCCGCGGCGTCGGCCAGCACGAGCACCTTGTCGTTGGCGACCTCCACGAAGCCGCCCGCGACGAAGTACGCGTCACGCTTGCCGCCATCCACCAGCGTCAGCGCGCCCGGCTCCATCAGCGACAGGAAGGGGGTGTGCCCCGGCCGCACGCCAAACAGGCCCTTGCCTCCGGGCACGATGGCCTCGTCGGCCTGCACCGACAGGATGCGCTTCTCGGGGGTGACAATCTCCACAGTCAGCTTGGCCATGAGGCTCCTCGCACTACCCACTTCAGAAATTGAGCTGCCGGGTGGTCCCGCCCACCGGCTCGAACTCGACCACCCCGGCGTCCGTCAGCCGAGGCCCCTTGCCGGGGATGCCGAGCGTGCCCTCCAGCCACTTCAGGTGGTGCGTCATGTGCCGCACCTCGGAGAGCTGCTTCGCGGGGACCAGGTCCGTCAGGCGCCGCTCCAGGATGCGCTGTCCGTCGCGGCCATACTGCCCCGCCACCAGCACCTCCGTGGCCCAGTCCGGCGGCCCCTTGGGCTTCTTGCCCTTCTTCTTCGTCTTCGGGGCCGGCTTCGCCTTCCCCTTCTCCACCAGGGGCCACAACACCCAGACCCGCTCGCCGTCGTTGGAGACGAAGTAGAAGTCGTCCACCGTCCCCAGGCACTGGTCCAGCTGCCAGACGGGGCCGCTCTCCTTCGTCACCTCCAGCCGGCACTTGCCCGGCCCCCCGTCCACCATGCGCACGCTGTACAGCCCGTTGGCGCTCACCCGGGCGCGTCCCTTGCGCTCCTCCGCCATGGCGGGGAGCGACAGGACACAGAGGAACAGGGCGAGCGCCGCGTGACGCATGGTCACCTCGGTGGAGGGTGGGACAGCGAGTCTACGCCACCATCTTCCGGGCGTTCTCGGCGACCTCGCTGATGGTGCCCGCCATGTAGAAGGCGCCCTCCGGGATGTCGTCGTGCTTGCCCTCGGCGATCTCCTTGAAGCCCTGGATGGTGTCCTGGAGCTTCACGTAGCGGCCTTCCTTGCCGGTGAAGACCTGGGCCACGAAGAAGGGCTGCGACAGGAACTTCTGGATCTTCCGGGCGCGCGCCACGACCAGCTTGTCGTCCTCGGAGAGCTCGTCCATGCCGAGGATGGCGATGATGTCCTGGAGCTCCTTGTAACGCTGCAGGATGCCCTGGACCTTGCGGGCCACCGCGTAGTGCTCCTGGCCGATGATGCCCGGGTCCAGGATGCGGCTGGTGGAGTCGAGCGGGTCCACGGCGGGGAAGATGGCGAGCTCGGCGATGGAGCGGTTGAGCACCGTGGTCGCGTCCAGGTGGGCGAACGCGGTGGCGGGGGCCGGGTCCGTGAGGTCGTCGGCGGGCACGTAGATGGCCTGCACGGACGTGATGGAGCCCTTGGTGGTGGAGGTGATGCGCTCCTGCAGGCCGCCCATCTCCGTGGCGAGGGTGGGCTGGTAACCCACGGCGCTGGGGATGCGGCCCAGGAGGGCGGACACTTCCGAGCCGGCCTGGGTGAAGCGGAAGATGTTGTCCACGAAGAGGAGCACGTCACGGCCCTCCACGTCGCGGAAGTACTCGGCCATGGTCAGCGCGGAGAGCGCGACGCGGGCGCGGGCACCAGGCGGCTCGTTCATCTGGCCGTACACGAGGACGGCCTGGCTGGACTCCAGGTTGTCCGTCTTGATGACGCCCGTGTCCTGCATCTCGTGGTACAGGTCGTTGCCCTCGCGGGTGCGTTCACCGACGCCGGCGAACACGGAGAAGCCGCCGCGCTCGATGGCCACGTTGCGGATGAGCTCCTGCAGGAGCACCGTCTTGCCGACGCCGGCGCCGCCGAACAGGCCAATCTTGCCGCCGCGGGTGTAGGGGGCGAGCAGGTCGATGACCTTGATGCCGGTCTCGAACATCTGCACGCGCACGTCCTGCTCCGTGAACGGAGGGGGCGCGCGGTGGATGGGCCAGTACTCCTGGGACTTCACGGGGCCCATCTCGTCCACCGGCTCGCCGGTGACGTTCAGGATGCGGCCCAGGGTGGCCTTGCCGACCGGCACCTGGATGGGGGCGCCCGTGTTCTTCACGGGGGTGCCGCGGGCCAGACCCTCGGTGGAATCCATGGCGATGGTGCGGACGGTGTTCTCACCGAGGTGCTGGGCGACCTCGAGGACCAGGTTGTCCGCCTCGTTGCTGAGGTTCGCGTTCGTCACCTTCAGGGCGACGTAGACTTCCGGGAGGCCGCCGGGCGGGAACTCGACGTCGACCACGGGGCCGAGAACCTGGATGATTTTGCCTGCCGTAGGAACTTGAGCGCTCATGGGTGTCGTCTGCCTCGTGCGGGGGGCGACCGGCGCCGTGCCCGTCATCAAAATTCCGCCCGGATATGAGGGCGGTGCCCCTTTACCGGGGGCCTCCCGCAGAATCAAGCCTCCCGGGGTCCTGACCGGTAAGTCCCGCTTAGCGGATCCACACCCCGGACGCCAACCGGGCTATTTCCCGTCCACCTGGTAGACCAGCGGCAGGTTGCCCCTCGAGCCGCCGCCCACCACGACGACCTTGGCGTTGGGGCTCTGGGCCAGCTTCTCGGTGGCTTCAATCCCCTTGAAGCGCAGGTACTCCTCGGTGAGGCCCTGGCGGACGATGGTCTGGTACTTGGCGATGCCCTCGGCTTCGATCTGCCGGCGCTCGGCCTCCTGGCGCTCCTTGTCCAGGGTGAAGCGCATCTTCTGGCTGCGCTGCTCCTCGGCCAGCTTGTCGGCGATGGCCTCGCGGATGGACGCGGGCAGGGAGACATCGCGCACCAGGATGGCCTCCACGACGACGTGCTTGCCCGT
The DNA here is from genome assembly GCF_024198255.1 of Myxococcus guangdongensis. Lineage (NCBI taxonomy): Bacteria > Pseudomonadati > Myxococcota > Myxococcia > Myxococcales > Myxococcaceae > Myxococcus > Myxococcus guangdongensis. Next base: position 136,782 of record NZ_JAJVKW010000003.1, on the reverse strand, counting down.
GAGGGCCCGGGTCACCTCGTCGTAGATCTCCTTTTCGATCTGCTCGCGCTTGGTCGAATAGATTTCCTCCGGCGCGTACCGGCCGAACACCTTGCGCGCCTCCGAGCGGACGATGGGGGCGATGAGGATTTCCGCGTAGCGGGGGCCCGTCTGCGTGTGCAGTTCGAACAGCTTCAGCGGGTCCACCCGGTAGCGCACGCTGGAGTCCACCTTCAGGTCCAGGCCGTTGTTGGACAGCACGTTGAGCTCGTCCTTCATCTCCTGGACGCGCAGGTCGTAGGTGATGAGCGACTTGCCCGGCCGCATCACGTGCAGGCCTTCTCCGTAAGGCTCGCGCTGGGTGCCGCTGCCGAACGAGTCGAAGCCGATGCCCCCGTAGCCGCTGGCCACCGTGTCGAAGCCACAGCCGCCCAGCAACACCGCTCCCAGCACCACCCACAGTCGCTTCACGCAGGTACCCCTCTCGTGGGCCCTGGACGGGCCCGAGGAGGCCCTTAAACGCGAAGGGCCCGCTCCCAAAAGTGGGGGCGGGCCCGGGGTGCGACGAGGTGGCGCTCGGGACTACTTGAGCGCCTCGGCGCCGGAGACGATCTCCATGAGCTCCTTGGTGATGACCGCCTGACGGGTGCGGTTGTAGGTGAGCGTCAGGCTGGAAATCATGTCGGAGGCGTTGGAGGTGGCGTTCTCCATGGCGCTCATGCGGGCGCCGTGCTCGCTGGCCACGCTCTCCAGGAGGGCGCGGTAGAGCTTGATGTTGACGGCCTGGGGCACCAGGCGGTCCAGGACGGCCTGACGGTCCGGCTCGTACTTGAAGTCCACCATGGCCGCGGCGCCCTCGGAGGGCGCGGCGCCGGCGCCGAGCGTCTGCAGGGGCAGGAGCTGGGTGACGACGACCTTCTGGTTAATGGCGCTGATGAACTCGTTGTAGACGATGTGCACCGCGTCCACTTCGCCGTTGAGGAAGCTGGCGACCAGCTCCTCGGCCACGTCCGCGGCGGCGCGGTAGTTCAGCCGCTGGTACAGGCCACCGAAGTCCTTGCGGATGGTCTGGTTGCGGTTGCGGAAGAAGTCGTTGCCCTTGCGGCCCACCGTGGAGACCTGGATGCGCTCCAGGCCCGAGTTCTCGTAGAGGAACCGGTTGGCGCGGCGGGTGACGTTGGAGTTGAAGCCGCCGGCGAGGCCGCGGTCCGACGTCAGCGTCAGCAGCTCCACGCGCTTGACGGGCCGGGAGGCCAGCAGCGGGTGGCTGAGGTCGTTGTCCCCGGAGCGCGCGGCCAGGTCGGAGATGATCTGGTCCAGCATCGACGCGTACGGGCGCGCGGCGAGGATGGCGTCCTGCGCCTTGCGCAGCTTCGCGGCGGAGACCATCTTCATGGCCTTGGTGATCTGCCGCGTGTTCTTCACCGAGCGGATGCGCTTGCGGATGTCGCGAAGGGACGCCATGGGACGGGAAACTCCTGTGGGTCGTTCTGCCGGGTGCGCCGGGGTGGGAGCAGGGCAGTCTGACGGCGGGGCCCCCTATATAAGCGGGGCGGGAGCCGGTCAACGGCAGTCCTCCCGGGGCTTTCCCGACACGGGAGCCAGGGCCTCCCAGGGGCCTCCCCCGAGGGGCGACCGGGCGACCTGTGCCCCCGAGGGCTCGCGGGTGTGGCCCCAGGCCCTACCTTCCTCTCATGGGGCCTGCCGACACCGGACCGCTGCTCATCGTCGAGGACGACCTGGACATCCGTGAGGCGCTCCAGGGGTATCTGGAGCTCCAGGGGTACCGGGTGCTCGTGGCGGACCACGGGAGGGAGGCGCTGGCGCGCCTCGCGGGGACACCCCGGCCCTCGCTCATCCTGTTGGACATGGGGCTGCCGGTGATGGACGGGCACCGGGTGCTGACGGCCCGCAGGAGCGACGCGTCGCTGGCGAAGGTGCCGGTGGTCATCCTGTCGGCGGAGACGGCGGAGATGAGCCCCCGGGACCGGGCGGCTTACGCGGCCAGCCAGGGGGTTTCCGCCATCCTGTCGAAGCCGGTGGACCCCCGGCGGTTGCTGGAGACGCTCCGGCGGTTGTTGCCGGGGCAGGCTGGTGCCCAGGCGGACGCGCCCGCGTGACGCGCCGGGCCCACACGGGGCTTTTCGAGGGCGGCGGGCCGTAACACAATGGCGCCGGGTGCGGTGTCACCCCTGGGTCCATGAAGCCAACCCGAGCGAGCGGTGTCTGGGCGCGCAGGGCCCTCTTCCTCCTGCTCGTGGGCGCGGTGGGCCTGCTCGTCCTCTCGCACTGGGTGCGGGTGAGCTACGAGGAGCGCATCGTGAGCCTGGCGGACGCGCCCGACGCGCCCGTGGCGCTGGTGTTCGGCGCGGGGCTGGCGCCGGGGGCGGTGCCCTCTCCGGTGCTCGCCCAGCGGTTGGACATGGCGATGGCGCTGTGGCGCGAGGGCAAGGTGGGCTCGGTGCTGGTGAGTGGGGACGAGGTGAAGCCGTTCCACCACGAGACGCGGGCCATGCGTCGGTACCTGCTGGAGCGCGGGATGCCGGCGGAGCTGGTGCTGGGGGACGAGGCGGGGCTGTCCACGTACGACAGCTGCCTGAGGGCGCGGGGCGTGTTCGGCGCGAAGCAGGCGCTGCTCGTCACGCAGCGCTTCCACCTGCCCCGGGCGCTGTTCATCGCGAACTCGGTGGGCATCGACGCGTGGGGAGTCCCGGCGGACGAGGGGCGCTCGACGCCCTGGCGCTACACGGTGCGCGAGACGCTGTCGCGGGTGCTGGCGCTGGGGATGGTGTTGCTGGAGGTGGAGCCCGTCTACCCCTCGGGCCGCGCGGCGGTCCCCAAGGGCTAGGCGGACGAGCCCGGCAGGCGGCCGGCCGGCGCGAATTGCGGTGGGGCGCGTGGGTTCTCATTGTTGAGACACGGCGGCCGGCCCACCCCGCTTTCGCGAGGAGACACCATGCGATTCAAGAAGCTCGGCTCGGAGGACGTGGGCGAATCCACCTCGCTGCGTCATGTGAACCAGGACACCGGTGAGGAGGAGATCAACATCTCCGACCAGGACCTGGCGGCGACGCCACCGCTGGAGGAGGAGCCTGACTTCCGCGACATCCTGCCGGACCAGATTCACGAGTTCCGGCGCGGTGACGAGGAGACGGAGGAAGTGGAGCTGACGGCGCAGCCCGAGGAGCGACTGCGCCCGGCGCGCAGGGACCAGCTTCCGGAGGGCTAGGTTCGCTCCCGCGCGGGGCGTGGCTCCGACGCGCAGGGGCCTGCAGCAGAAGAGGGGCGCACGTGCGCGGTCTCGGCACGGCAGCGCCCGCTTCTCGAGGTCGGGTGCGCGCCTGCTGCGCGAGGCGCGGTATCGACAATCGATGCACGGATGCGTCCGTGCTCAGACGCGTCCCGGCCGATGGAGGTGCGGATGGGTCCATGCCCAGACGCGGTCCCGACAATGGATGCACGGATGCGTCCGTGCTCAGACGCGGTCCCATCTCGAGGGATGGGACCGCGTTGATGCGAGCAGGGTCAGCGCTTCGACTTCGGCGTCTTGAGGGCGCTCTTCGCCGGGGACTTCTTGGCGGGAGCCTTCGAGGATGCCGACTTCTTCCCGGCTGACTTCTTCGCGGCCGCGGGCTTCGCTCCCGAAGACTTCTTCGCGGCGGACTTCTTCATGGGCTTCGCCCCGGCGGACTTCTTCGCGGGCTTCGGGGCCGCGACCTTCTTGCTCGCGCTCTTCCCCGCGGACTTCTTGGCCACGGGCTTCGTGGCGGACTTCTTCACAGCAGCCTGCTTCGTGGTGGACTTCGCTGTCGTCGCAGGACTCTTCGTAACGGACTTCTTCGTCGCGGCCTTCGCCGTCGCAGGCTTTGTCGCGGCAGACTTCGTAGTCGCAGGCTTCGCGGACTTCGCCGTCGCAGGCTTTGTCCCGGCAGACTTCGTAGTCGCAGGCTTCGCGGACTTCGCCGTCGCAGGCTTTGTCCCGGCAGACTTCGCAGTCGCAGGCGTCGCGGCCTTCACCGCAGGCTTCGGTGCAGCGGACTTTGCTGTCGCAGGCGTCTTCACTACGGGCTGCTTGGTCGCGGACTTCGCCGTCGCGGACTTCGCGGCGGACATCTCCGTCACGGGCTGGGCCGCGGGCTTCGCCTTGGGCTGCGTCACCTCCACGGCCTTCGCAACGGTCTTCGTCGCAGCAGCGGCGGCGGTGTCGACGAGCTTCGAGGCAGCGGTCTTCGTCGCCTTGGCAGTCCTCTCGACCGGCATCGAGACCGCATCCTTCACGGCCTCCGCGGCCTTCTCCACCGGCTTCGTGACCGCCGCCTTCACGGCCTCGACAGGCTTCGTGACAGCGGCCTTCGCCGCCTTGGCGGCCTTCGCCACCGGCTTCGAGACCGCCTCCTTCACCGCCTCGGCGACCTGCGCCACGGGCTTCGAGACCGCGTCCTTCACCGTCTCGGCAATCGTCGCCACGGACTTGCTGGCCTTGGACTTCGCGGCGGTCTTCTTGGCCGTCTCAGGCCCCAACTCCTTGCGCAGCGCCTCCTGCATCGTCGGCCGCACGAACAACTCGACCTGAGTCACCGAGGATTTGCCCTCCCGCGACACCGGCTTCTTCCCACCTCCGGACTTCGCCCCGAAACGGCCGAAGCCCCCCGACTCGTCTCCCCCACCCCTGCGCCCCCGCGACATATCGTCGTCGTACTCGTACGCGAGCTCGCGCTGCGCTCCCGTGTCCTCTTCCTCCTCCTCGACCTCGGTGGACTCCTCCTCCTCGGAGTCCTCCTCACCCGACATGCCCGAGAGCGCCTCCTGCAACACCGCATTCATCGCCCGCGCGAACGTGCGCTCACCGAAGCTCTCGACCTCCGCGGGAGGCACCAGCACGTCGAGCATGTCCTTGAGCGAGCGGTACAGCCGCATCTCCCGCTTCTCGCTGTCCCACGTGCCGTAGAGCCAATCCTCGTCGCCCAGCGCGTCCACCCAGCCCGGCAGCGGCCCGCCCCCGTCCCCCTGCTCCACCATCGCCGACTTGCGCGCGGAGAACAGGTGCCGGTGCGCCCCCTTCGTCCCGATGCGCCACACGCCCGCGGCCGGCAGCCCCACCAACTTCAGCCGCGTCTTCTCCAACACGCTCACGGAGCCCTCGGGCCCATGCAGCGGGAAGAGGCTCACCTCGCCGTGGAGCTCGCCTCCGTCGAAGGTCAGGTACAGCTGGCCGAGGTCCTCGGGAAAGGGGACGCCACACTCCGTCTCCGCCCTCCGGACATCATCCGCGGACACACCCGATGACGCGGCCTTCGCTGACTTCCGCAGTGCCTCCAACCACTCGTGCATGACCCCTCCACGACACGTCCGATGCCGCCACCTTACGGCGGCTGTGCCCCTCAGCGCAGTGCGCACCTGAAGCTTTTGACGCCCCGCACACGAATGCTCCAGCCCCCCAGACGACGCCCGGCGAGCCCAACCCGGGACCTATCACGACAACCGCCAACCCGGGCTGCCTCCTTCCACTCCCTCGCAAGCAGGCCCCTCCAGCAGCCCGGAACCCTCGCCTCACCGGTGCTCCCGCTGATCCACCCCTGGGACGCCCGCCCTCCCCCGGGAGGCCAGCCCCTTGGGGCCCCACCCGGCTTGAAGGCCGACGGGCGGACCGTTACCCATGGGGCATGGCACATCCGGTCAGCTATGAGGGAACGGCGGAGAACTTCGACCAGCTCGTCATGCACCCCCAGGGCGAGCTCGTCGTCGTGGACTTCTGGGGCGACGGCTGCCCGAACTGTGAAATCTACGCGGCCGCCGAGCCCGAGCTCCTCTCGGAGCTGGACGGCGCGCGGATGCGCGTGGTGAAGGTGAACGCCTATCAGCACGAGTCCCTGGCCCACCGCTTCGGGCTCTACGGCATCCCCACGTTCCTCCTGTTCCGCGACGGGAAGCTCATCGGGAAGATGAGCCAGTACTACGGGAAGGCCTACTGGCTGGGCGTCATCCGCGAGCACCTGCCCACCGCGTGACGCGTCCCACCCTTTCGCGGTGCCCCCCAGGGGAATCGCATAGGGTGGCGCCATGAAGAAGAAGACGCCCAAGAAGCCTCGTCACGCGCCCCAGGCCCACCCGCTCCCGCCTCCCTCCGCGGAGCTGGCGGAGCTGCTCGGACGACTCGAGACAGGGGACGCCGATGCACGCTGGGAGGCCTCCATGACGTTGATGAAGGTCGGCGACGCCGCCGCGGCCGAACACGTGGCCCGACTGCTGCGCACCGCCGCCGACGTCCGGGCGCGCGAGGTCTCCGCGTGGCTGTTGTGCAGCCTCGGCGATGGCAAGCCCTCCATCATCGACGCGCTGCTCCAGTCCGTCGAGGACACCTCCGAGAGCATGGACGTGCGAGGCCAGGCCATCGAGGCCCTGGGCTCCCAGCGCGAGATGGTGCCGGCGCTGCGTGAGCGCGTGCTGGGCATCCTCGTCGGCCTCCTGGAACATCCCGCCGCGGAGCTGCGCTTCTGGGCCTGCTTCGCGCTCGGCGCCTTCCGCTACCGCCCCGCCCTCCCCGCGCTGCGCAAGGTGGCCCAGGAGGATGAGCGGGTGAATCCCGGCTGGTGGTACGTCAGCGAAGAGGCGCTCGACGCGATTGCCCAGATCGAGTCACGGGAGTACCCAGACCGTATCCCCGTGCTCCAACGTGGCCGCGTCTCGACCTGACGCACCGTCTCGCCGTACGAGGCGCCGCCACCTCCCGAACGCCTCCACCGACAACGGGACGGCCTGACGTCTCGCCGTGCTTCACCCGGACTCGGGTCCACGTCATCCACGACGTGGGCCCGTGCCAGCGAAGGTGGAGCGCGTGAGGTTCCCACCCTCCGGGGCAGCGTGGTTGATGCGACGCGGGCCCGTTACAAACATGGAGCCTTGCGGTTGGCGGTCCAATCAGAGGGGGCAGTCCGAAATGACGAAGCATCGACTGGGGCAAAGGCTCACGCATATCGCTTGTCTGCTGTCGCTGTGGGCGGGAGCCATGGCCTGCGGAGAGGGACACATGGAGGCGCCGGAAGCAGCCGCGCCGGTGGACGAATTGGAGACCCGGACCGCGAGCCAGTCTCCGGCCTTCACGGAGGACCTCTTCTACGACAACTGTCCGGCCGCGTCGGCCGCGCAGGGCCCCACGCTCTACGTGTCGAAGAGTGGCCCGAGGGACCCGTCCAAGCCGCTCGGCTCGGACTTGAATCCCTACAGCACCATCATGGCCGCGGTGAAGGCGGCCCGCCCGGGCAACATCATCCTGGTGCGCCAGGGCGACTACGACGAGCAGGTCGCCATCACCGCGCCGAAGGGAGCGCGTGCCGGCACCGCCACCGCGCCCATCGTCCTTCGCGGTGAGCAGACAGGCCGCCCGCGCATCCTCCCCACCGCCACCAACGTGGGCAGCCTGGTCCAGGTGAGTCAGCCCTACTGGGTCGTCCAGTTCTTCGAGGTGGACGTGCGCGAGCGTCCCTCGTTCGCCGTGCTCTTCGAGACCACCACCAAGTGCTCCCAGGTCCTCGACTCCAAGCTGCACGGCGGCCGCGCGGGTGGCGGCGTCGTCACCAGCTACGCGGACTTCGTCCTCATCGACAACAATGAAATCTACGACTTCTCCAAGCAGGGCACGGACTCACACGGCGTGGCGATTCGCGGCGTGACGCGGAACGTGTTCATCGTGGAGAACGACATCCACGACGTCTCCGGGGACGCGGTGCAGTGTCAGCCCAATGGCGGCCGCCCGGCCATCATCCTCGTCGAGCGCAACCGCTTGCACGACACGGGGGAGAACGGGGTCGACGTCAAGGCGTGCGACGACCTGCTGCTGCACGAGAACAAGATCTACAACTTCCCCAACGTCGCGAAGTACCCCTGGCAGGCGAACACCTCGGCCGCGGAGGGCGTGCTGGTGCACGAGGACGCGACGAACGTGCAAATCCTCTACAACGAAATCTGGAACGCGGGCCGAGGCATCTCCATCGGCGGCAACAACGTCGTCGACATGCCTGTGAACGTTCAAATCGAAGGCAACCAGGTCCACGACATCTATGACTATGCGAACCGCAACAACGGCCAGGGCATCCGCATCGTCAAGGCGAAGGGCGTGACGGTGATGGGGAACATCGTCGAGCGCACGTATGACGCCGGACTGCGCCTGGCGGCGGACCCGCCCAACGCCGTGCCGGGGCTGCTCGTCTACAAGAACACCCTGCGGAACATGCGGGTGTTCGTGCGATTGGGCGCCAAGGCGTACCGGCCCGGCATGGGGATGGACCTCAATCGTTACGAAGGCGCCACGGGGGTCTTCACCATCACCGACGAGCTCTGGGAGGGGAACCACGCCCGCTGGCGCGCGGTGCTCGCGCCCCTCTATCTGGACCAGTATTCCGAGCGCATCATCCCCAGCTCCCGCTCCAAGGGGCTGACGGACGACGAGGACGCCACGTCGACCTCGGGTGAGTAGTCAGGCCAGGCCGCGCTGACGGACGAGGCCTCTCGGGACGGGCTGATTGCACGCCGTTGGCCTGTCACACCTGTGCCGCATCCAGAGGCCCCAAGCGCATCCGCTGGCTTCCGTCATCGTCTATCAAGACCAGCACCGTGTCCCGCCACGGGCTTTCCGTGGCGGGAGGCTTCAGCTTCGCGTCCGCTTTGCCTAATCTCGCGTGCTCCTTCCAACCCGGGAGCACGCTGTTGGCACATATCGCGTTCGTGGTGATTCCCCCTTTCGCGGACTGGGAGCCGGGGCTGCTGGCCGCGAGCGCGCGCGAGGACTTCCGTGACGAGGTCTCCTGGTGGTCTCCGGGAGGACGCCCCGTGCCGTCCATCGGGGGACTGACGGTGCAAGTGGATGGCGCGGTGGAGGACCTGTCCCCGGACAAGATGGACGCGCTGGTGCTGATTGGCTCGGGCACCTGGATGACGCCGGAGAGTCCGGACCTCACGTCCCTGCTGCGACACTCGGCGGAGGTGGGGCGGGTGGTCGCGGGCATCTGCGGCGCGACGCTGGCGCTGGCTCGCGCGGGACTGCTCGACGGGCGCGCGCACACGAGCAACGACCTGGAGTTCCTCCAGAAGCATGCCCCGGGCTACCAGGGCGTCGCCCACTACCGCGACGTGCCCCAGGCGGTGAGGGACGGGAACATCATCACCGCCTCCGGCGCCGCGCCCACGACGTTCGCCACCGAGGTGCTCGGCGCCCTGCATCCCCATTCCGGCAGGACCGTCCAGGAACTCCGCGCGTTCTTCGCGCGCGAGCACCAGGCCACCTGAAGGCCCTCCGCCATGACGGTTCTGGAGCCCTTCCTGCTCGCCACCGGAGCCCTGGGCGGCCTCACGGGCGCCATCCTGGGCGTCCGCGCCGAACCCTGGTGGGGCGTCGACGGAGTCCTCGGCGGCGTCATGCGGGGACTCAGCGGCTTCGTGGGCGGAGCGGTCGCCCTGCCCTTCGTCTCGTGCGTGGTGCTCTACGCACTGGGCCAGTTGATGATGCGCCGCGATTCACGGGGAAGGCCCGGTCGCTAGACGACACGTTCGTGGGGGAAGGTGCGTAAAGCCCGTCCTCCACGCAGTCGACGAAGCGCCCCGACGGCCCTTGGCCCTTGCCCCCTGGTCTACTCTCCGAATAGCGCCATGGCCCCCCTACCACGTCGACCCGAATGACCCACGTGCTCCATCGCAGGAGGTCTGGGACCAACTGACGCCCGAGGAGCAGGCGCGAATCGTCGACAGCCTTCCCTCAAAGGCCACCCTCCTCGAGCTGAAGTACAGGCGACTTGCCGAGGGAAAGCGCCTGCACGAGGAAACGCTTCGGCGCGAAGAGGCAACACAGCTTCGTGAAGAGGAGTCTCGCCTCCTCGCAGAAGAAACCCAGCGTCGCGAGGACCTCGAGCGACGGCTCGCCGAGGCGCTCGCGGAGCTGGAGCGGTTGCGCGGGAATCGCGAGCAGCCCTCGCGCCGCAGCCCCCGTATCTCAGTCCTGGTAGCCTCGCGCCTGCAGGCGGAACAGGTGCGCGTATCGCCCGTCCTTCGCCATCAGCTCGTCGTGGCTGCCCAGCTCGTCCACGCCGCCGTTGTGCAGCACCGCAATCTGGTCCGCCATCCGCACCGTGGAGAACCGGTGCGAAATCACGATGGCGATGCGGTCCGCCGCCAACGCCTGGAACCGCTCGAACAACGCGTGCTCCGCCTCCGCGTCGATGCTCGCCGTCGGCTCGTCCAGAATCAGCACCTCCGCGTCGTCCCGCATGAACGCCCGCGCCACCGCCAGCTTCTGCCACTGCCCCGCCGACAGCTCCTGCCCCTTCTCGAACCACCCACCCAACATCGTGTCGTACTGGCCCGGCAACGCCTCGATGACCCCGCTGGCCCCACCCAGTTCCGCCGCCTTCACGATGCGCCCCCGGTCCTCCAGCGCCGGCACGTGCCCCAACCCGATGTTCTCCGCCACGTTGAACTGGTAGCGCACGAAGTCCTGGAACACCGCCCCGAAGCGCGAGCGCAAATCCCCCACGTCCATGTCCCGGATGTCCACGCCCCCGTACAGAATCGCCCCCTCCGTCGGCTCGTACAGCCGGAGCATCAGCTTCACCAACGTGCTCTTCCCCGCCCCGTTCTCCCCCACCAACGCCAGCTTCTCCCCCGGCCGCAACGTCAACGACACGTGCCTCAACGCCCACGCGTCCTTCCCCGGATAGCGGAAGGACACGTCGCGCAGCTCGATGTCGTTGGTGCGTCCCCGAGGCGGTGACTCCGGCGGCGACACCCGCGCCACCTCGCTGCCCGTCGGTATCTCCAGGTACATGAAGAGGTTGCTCATGAAGAGCGCGTCCTCGTACATGGAGCCCACGCTCGTCAGGATGCCCTGGAACGCCGCCTGCCCCTGACGGAACACCCCCAGGTACAACACCATGTCACCCACGCTGATGGCCCCGTCCGCCGCGCGCCCCGCGACGAACAGGTAGCAGCCGTAGAACGCCGCCAGCGACAACAACCCCAACCCCAACCCCCACCCCATCCGCCTGAAGGCCAGCGCCCGGTCCTCCGCGAAGAACTTGCGGAACAGGTCCCGGTAGCGCCCCAACACCAAATCCCCCAACCCGAAGAGCTTCACCTCCTTCACGTGGCTGTCCCGCGTGAGGATCCACTCCAGGTAGTTGAGCTTGCGCCCCTCCGGCGCGCGCCACGAGTACAGCCGGAAGCCCGCCATCGCCAGCCGCGCCTCCGCGATGAACGCCGGAATCGACGCCGCCACCAGCACCACCACGCTCCACGGCGACAGCGCAATCAGCAGCGCCGCGAACGTGGAGAGCGTTATCGCGTTGCGGACGATGGAGAACGCCTGCATCACCAGCGACAGCGGGCGACTGCTCGCCTCGCGCCGGGCGTTCTGCATCTTGTCGTATGTCTCCGAGTCCTCGAAGTGCCGCAGCTCCAGCTCCAGCGCCTTCCGGAGGATGCGCTCGTTGAGCAGGTTGCCCAGGTTCGCGCGCAACAGCTCCCGCGTCAGCGTCAGCCCGCGCTCCACCACCCCGGAGCCCAGCATCAACGCGAACTCCAGCCCCACCAATCCGTAGACGCGCGAGTGCTCATCGGCGGAGCCCTGCGCCGCCGCCACCACCGCGTCCACAATCAGCTTGCCCACCCAGGCGATGGCCGCCGGCAACACCGCCGCCACCAGCGTCAACACCCCGAGCACGATGGCGCCCTGGGGGCTGGCCTGCCAGAAGATGCGGAACGTCCCGGGGAGCTGACGGAACAGGCTTCCGGCGCTCTTCAGCCGCTCCTTGAGGGAGCTCTTCGCGGGGAGGGTGGACTCGAGTGGACGGGCAGACACGCCCCCCGTTCATAACGTGCTCACCCGACATCCGCTCGAAAGAGCCGCGCCTCACCCCATCACGGGCTGCTCGTGCCGGGACACCAGCACGTCGCACGAGGATTGCGCCAGCACCCGCTCCGCCAACGACACCTCCCCCTCGCCCACCTTCGTGCCCGCCACCACCAGCAGGTCCGAGCCCAGCTCGGTCGCGTGCGCCAGGAGCGCCTCGCCCGGCTCCCCGGAGCGCAGCCGGGCCTCCAGCTCACACCCCGTCTCCCGATAGGGCGCCAGGAAGCGGGCGAGCTCCAGGCGCGCGGCGACCTCACGCTCGTGGAGGAGCATCAACAGGCGCTCCGGCGGCGCGCCCCCGGCCCGCAGCGCCGCCTCCTCCTCGCGCGTGTCCACCACGTGCAGCACCGACACCGGCGTCAGGGGACACAGCCGCATCGTCAGCTCCAGCGCCCGCCGGGACTCACGCGTGAAGTCCACCGCGACCAGGGGGTTTTCGTAGGGCCTGGCCGGGTGGGGCAGCACCGCCAGCATCGACGTGTCCAGCCGACGCAGCGTGCGCCGCACCACCGAGCCCTCCCCCAGCGACCGTCCCGGCGTCAACACCCGCTCGCCGCCCAGCACCACCAGCTGGGCGCCCTGCTCGCGCGCCACCGTCGCCACCGCGTCCAGCGTGTCGCCCTGGCGCAGCTCCTCGCGCACCGTCACGTCCGGCCGGTGGCGCAGCCTGCGACACGCCGCGTGCACGGCCTTGCGCAGACAGCTGCCGCCGAGCACCGCGCCTCCGGGCGAGCCCTCCACCACCGGCCCCGCGTGCAGCAGCGTGAAGGTGGCGCCCTGACCCAACGGCAGTCGCAGCGCCCGGGCCAGGGCCAGCTCGGAGCGCAGCGAGAAGTCCGTCGCCACCACCAGGCGCGTCAGCCCCCTGGGGCCCCGGAAGGTCCCCGGCTGCAGCAACGGAATATCCAAACGGGTCAGCACATGCTGCCTCATCACGAGACCCTCCTTTCAATGGCCTTGCTGCTTCAGCGCCCGACGCCGTGGGGACGTGACACGCCATCCCATGCGTCCGACACGGACCTGTGCGAGCCATTGCCCGCCGGTCCGCCGCTCCTCGCGGCCAGGCCCCGTGAGGCCCTCACCTGGAAGATTCAGACCACGGCGCCGGGATGCCACCCTCGCCCCGGGGACGCCGCGTGCACGAGCGTGCGAGGAAGCCCTCCCGTCCTCGCGCGCCCTGACTCACGAATGCCGCGTCCGGCGGCCCGAGCCGTGGCGCACCACGCGTGACGGACAGCGCCACACGGCTCGGCCTCGTGCGTGACGGACAGCGCCACACGGGCTCGGCCTCACGGGTGACGGACAGCGCCACGACTCGGTCTCGCGCGTCAGGGCCAGCGCCACACGGGCTCGACCTGGCGCGTGACGGACATCACCACGACTCGACCTCGCGCGTGACGGCCAGCGCCACACGGCTCGGCTTCGCGCGTGACGGCCAGCGCCACACGGCTCGGCTTCGCGCGTGACGGCCAGCGCCACACGGCTCGGCCTTGGGTGAGGGTGGAGCACGACTCCTGTCCCGCGGGGCCGGGCGGAGTGGGGGCGGACGGCCTCATCACACCGTGGGGTGTCCCCCTGAAAAAACTCCAGACGCGCCACGTCCGTATTCCACACGGGAGTTTCGCGCGGGCATTCCTGCACGGAGATTGGCGCGCTTGGCACGTTCGCGGAGCAACAGAGCGTCTCCAGCGGGCCGCGAGGGGAGCGGCCAGCGCTTTGCAGAAGGGCTCCGACGACAGCGCGGTGGGTGGTGGCGGGACGGACGGGAAGCTGAAGAAGGGGGAGGACCAATGCGCGGCGTCATCACCGGAAGAGAGGTGGTCACCAATCTGGGTCTCATCTACCGAGAGTTCGGCGCGGGCTGTGTGCTGCGCTGCTTGTGGGTGATGCTCAGCGGGAAGACCACGACGTTCCTCGAGGTGGCGTGTCCGCCCGAGGTGAAGCGCTAGCCACGGCGACGGGCCGCGAGGAGTGCGCCCCGCGACCCGGCCGTGTGCTGGTGCCTGTATCCGCGGGAATCAGGGCTCGTCGCGGCGCGGCTTGTTGTCGTCCACCGCGTCCCGAACGGCGCGCTTGGCGTCCTCGAGCTTCTCCTTCGCGTGGCCCTTGGCCGTGTCGACCTTGCCCTCGGCCTCCAGCGAACGGTCGCCGGTGGCCGCGCCCACGGTCTCCTTGATCTTGCCCTTGGCCTTGTCGATCAACTCACCCATGTCACTCTCCTGTGGCTGTGAGCTCTTGAGAGCCGTTGTGGAGTGAGTGTGGGCATGGCCCTGGAGTCATGCAGGAGGGCCAGGCCGCCCGCCTGCTCGGGTGGCGAGGGTCGGCCCCTTCCAGAAGCAGCCCCGCAATTCAAGGAAAATACCCAAACATTCAGGCGAGGGAAGCGCATTCCCGGACTTGCGGAGGTGCCTTGGGGCCAGTGGAATGGGGGAGCCCAAGACGCTCTCTGGTTGGAATCCTTCCCCCCTGCTGAAACGGGACATTGACGCAAGGCGCGCCTCCCCGCACGCTGAGGTCACTGCCACCCCGGAGTCACTGCTTCCCGATGTCCACTCCTCCGCTTCCGACCCCTGGCGCGCTGTTCCGGCGGATGTACCTGTTGCGGTCCCTCATCACGACGGTGGCCTTCTGCCCGGCCCTGTACGTGGACATGCAATTGCTGTCACTGGAGGGGCCGAAGGCGACGCGCATCCTCCTGGGAGTCATCACGCCGCTGGTGCTGGGGCTGTGCGCGGTGGTGCAGCCGGTGGTTGTGATTCCGTGGCTGTTGAAGCGGGCCATGGCGACCGAGGGGCGCCTGCGGGTGGAGCGGTTGATCCGCATCCCGTCGCAGCTGGCGTTCGGCGAGTCGATGGTGTCGTGGTTCATCGGCGGGGTGCTGTTCAACGGAGGCGTGGCGTTCCTGTTGGACCGGCCGATGTCGGTGGTGCCGGTGGGCGTGGCGGTGTCGATGAGCGCGGGGCTGTTCAGCAGCCCGCTTTTGTACATGCTCTATGAGCAGGTGCTGATGCCCACGGTGCTGGAGGCCTACCGCAAGGCGCCCAGCGCTCGGCCCGCGGGAGAGGGGTTCGCGCCCCGGCAATTGTGGCTGCTGCCCGCCACCGTCGTGTCCGCGCTGCTCGTGACGTGTCTGACGAGCGTCGTCACGCTGAACCTGCGCATCGAGCGGGAGCTGGGGGCGCTGGCGAAGAGCATCGAGTCGAAGGGGCAGGCCGCGTCGGTGGAGCAGGTGCGCGCCACGGTGGCGCCGCTGCAGCGGGACCTGGTGCTGCCGGTCATCATGTTCGGTGGCTACGCGGCGCTGGGCTCCATCCTCACCGCGGCGTGGGCGGCGCGGCGACTGGCGAAGGGCTCGCGCGCGGTGGGCGCGTCGCTGGAGGCGCTGGTGGAGGGCCGCGCGGCGCCGCCGCGGTGGGTGTCCACGGACGAGCTGGGCGACCTGGCCGCGACCACGTGGCAGCTCTACCAGCGGCTGCAGGAGCTGCCGCGCTCGCTGCGCACGTCGGCGGGGGACCTGGCGCAGGCGGGCACGCGGCTGTCGGAGGCGAGCAACCAGCAGAACCAGACGCTGTCGCGACAGGCGGCGGCGCTGCACCAGGCGCGCGCCACGGCGCAGGAGATTCAGCAGGCGTCACACGTGGCGGCCTCGCGCGCCACCAGCATCCTCCAGGTGGCCGAGCGCGCCGCCGCGGTGGGCCGGCTGGGCGAGGAGTCGCTGCAGGGCACCGAGAAGGGCCTCGCCTCCATCCGCGACATCGCCGACGGGCTGCACGGGCAGATGCAGGACCTGGAGCAGCGCGCGCGGGAGGTCGGCCGCGTGTCGGAGGTGGTGAAGGCGCTGGCGGACCAGTCGCACATGCTGGCCATCAACGCGGCCATCGAGGCCACGCGCGCGGGTGAGCACGGCAAGGGCTTCGGCGTGGTGGCGCGGCAGATGCGCGAGCTGGCGGACCAGTCCGTCCAGGCGACGAACCAGGTGCGCGGGCTGTTGGAGACGATGGCCTCGGCGGCCACCCAGGCCACGGAGATGACGGACCGGAGCGCGGCGGGCGTGGAGACGGCGCTGGCGCCCCTGCGCACCAGCGGCGAGCGGCTGCGCGAGCTGGCCACGCTGTCGCGCGAGTCCGCGTCCGCGGTGCGGCAGATCGCCGAGGCCGTGGCCCAGCAGCACCAGGGTGTGGACCAGCTGTTCGCCGCCGTGCGCGAGCTGGATGAGCTGACCACGGACACGCTGCGCCACCTGGACACCACGCAGCAGGCGGCCGTCGCCGTCACCCACGCCACGGGACAGGTGTCACAGCTGGCGCAGCGCTACGTCTGAGCGAGCGCGGCTTCCTCGGGAGACACGGGCGGCTCGGGTTCGAGTCGCCCGTCGGGTCCCAGCACCGGGGCGCGCAGCAGCACCACCAGCCGACCCACGAGCAGGCCCAGGCGGCCCAGCCGCTCACGGGGCTCGGGGCCGTCCTGCTCGAAGCTCGCCGCGTCCAGGTACGCCAGCTGGACCTCGGCCCTCGACTGGAGCGCGCCCACGCGGGCCTCCAGGGTGGTGAGCCGCGCGAGCAGGGCGTCGAGGAAGTCCGTGGCCTGGCGGAGCGTCGCGGCGCAGGTGTCCAGCTGGCGCACGCGGGCCTCGTCGGTGTCCTCGGGGGTGCTCGTGGCCCACGGCGCCGCGGCCTCGAACAGGCAGACACCATCGAGCACCACCGGGGCCGCGTCCTCCTGCAGCCAGCCTCGCTCCATCCACGAGAGCACGGGCTCCCAACCGGGTGCCATGGGTGCACCCGCGCCCAACAGGGGCCACGCGCGGCGCGCGGCGCGGGAGACGGGCTCGGAGGGCAGCGCCGCGAGGGCCGCGATGGCCTCGGGCGGGAGCACGTCCTCCCGCTTCGCGTGCTCCCAGCGCTCCAGCCGCGCGAGCAGCCCGCGCAGGGGCTCGACGACCTCCGCGCGGGCCCGGGCCTGACGCTCGCCGTAGGCGGTGAGGCCCGCGCGCACGCGCAGCCGGGCGGACTTGAGCGCGCCGAGCGCGGCGGCGTGTCGCTCACGGGCCTGGGCGAGCGCGGGGGACTCGACGAGGCGGCCCTGGTCCCAGATCTTCTTCGCACCGAGCCCCAGCGCCGTCAGCACCAGGCCTCCCACCGCGAATGGGATGAAGAACGGCATGGGTGACAGCTTCGCATCCGTGAGGCTTCGTTGCGAGCGGGGCCGCTCGGCCTGCATGGCTGGGGAGGAGGCACAACCCGCGCGGCATCGGAGTGACGCATCGCAGTGCCCATCGGCAACGGGCCTACGGCCGTGCCTCGTGTTCGACAGGTGGGCCTCGGTGCTTCGAGCGCGACGCGCGCATCCACGCGACATCGGCGACACCGAGGCCCGCCTCGCGTGTGCGCAGCCTCCGGCCCCAACCCCACCGCGTCAGCCCGCGCGCGCCTGGGGCACGGCCTGGGCCTCATCCTCCAGCGGGGGCACGTACGGCCAGCCCGGCAGCGGCCCCTTGCCCGCCTCGCGCGTCAGGTAGTCCGCCGCGATGTTCGCGCTCTCCATGATGGTGAGCAGTCCGCTGCCCGGGTGCGTGCCTCCGCCCACCCAGTACAGCCCCTCCACGTCCGGGCTCTTCACCCTCGGCCGCAGCGGCCCCAACTGCATCCACGTGTGCGAGAGATTGAAGACCGCGCCCCGGAACACGTTGAACTCGTCCCGCCACGTCTCCGCCGTGAAGTAGCGCTCCGCGCGGATGTGCTCACGCACGCCCTTCAGCCCCACCTTCTCCAGCATCGCGGGGATTCGCTCGCGCAGCGTCGCCTCCGTCTTCGCCCAATCCACCGGCCGCGCCGTGTTCGGCGTGGGCACCAACACATAGAGCGTCGAGTGCCCCTCCGGCGCGCCCTTCGGGTCCGTCACCGACGCGTTGCACACGTAGAAGGGCGGGTCATCCACGTCCAGCTCCCGGTCCTCCAGCGCGTCGCGGTCCGTGCGCCGCGCCGACTCCGAGAGATAGATGAGGTGGTGCGGCAGCGCGTCGTAGCGCTTGTCCAAGCCGTAGTACGCCATGAACGTGCTGCACGAATACTTCGCCTTCTCCAGCGCCGCGTCCGTCAGCCGCGAGCCCTCGCGCGCCTCGGCCGACAACAGCTTCGTCGCCGCGTAGGGCAAATCCGCGTTCAGCACCACCGCGTCCGCCTCCAGCACCTCGCCGCCCTCCAGCTCCACGCCCGCCACGCGCCCCGCCTCCACGCGCACGCGCTTGACGGGCGCGCCCATCCGGAACGTGGCCCCCAGGTCCTGCGCGCACCGCATCATCCCGCGCGCCAGCTCCCGGAAGCCCCCGTCCACGTGCCACACGCCGAACGCCAGCTCGATGAAGGGAATCACGCTGAACACCGACGAGCACGTCGTCGGGTGCAGGCCCAGGTACTTCGACGGGTACGCCAGCGCGTACGTCAGCCGGTCGTCGTGGAAGAACGAGTCCAGGTGCTTGTAGAGCGTCTGCCAGGGCTTGAAGCGCAGCGTGGAGGCCAGCCGCCAGGGCGCGTAGTACGCGAGGCTGCCCGCGTGCGTGCAGATGAACTTCTCGTACGCGATGGCGTACTTCTCCTTCCCCTCGGCGAGCCAGCGCCTCAGGCCCTCCACCGTCTGGGGACCGAAGCGCGCCACCTCCGCCTCCATCCGAGCGGCGTCCCGGCAGGTGTCCAGCTGGGAGCCATCCCAGAAGTGCAGCCGCGTGTTGACGTCCAGCGGGATGAGCTTCACGTAGTCCGACAGCCGACGTCCGGAGCGCTCGAAGATTCGCTCCAGCACCCCAGGGAGCTGGAGGATGGAGGGTCCCGTGTCGACCGTGTACTCACCTTGGTCTCCAAGCGTGAGCCCCTTCATCCGGCCTCCGGGCACCGGGTCCTTCTCCACCACGGTGACGCGAAAGCCCTGCCCGGCCAGGTTGATGGCGGCGGACAGCCCGCCCGGTCCTGCTCCCACGACGATGACGTGACGCACCATGGCTCCTAGAATGCCCCGAGCGAGCAGCCGTTGCAGTGTCGCTCACGCGGACGGCTGGACGGGGATTGTGTTTCGGGCCCGGGCGTTTCTCCTGGAGGACACTCGTGTCGACCTCCCTCGCCTCCCACGTGCGCCGCAACGCGGCCGCCCTCCTCGCCCTGCTGATGGGCCTGCTCATCACGGCGGGGGCGACGACGTACATCCAGCGAGGGGTGGACCTGCGCCGGGAGCAGCTCTTCGAGGACGCCACCCAGGATGGCTCCGTGGCCCTCCAGCAGCGTCTGGATGTCTACCAGGCCATGCTCCTGGGCACGCGCGGCGTCTTCACCGGCAGCGAGGCGGTGGAGCGGCGCGAGTTCCGCGCGTACACGGAGAGCCTGGAGGTGCGCCAGCGCTACCCCGGCATCCAGGCCATCGGCCTGGCGCGGTGGCTGCGCCAGGACGAGCTGCCACGGCATGAGGCCCGGATGCGCGCGGAGGGCTTCTCCGCGTACCGGGTGTGGCCCGAGCAAGCCCGCGCCCATCACGCCGTCGTCGACCTGGTGGAGCCGTTCGACGTAAACAACATCCGGGTGCTCGGGTTCGACGTCCTGTCCGAGCCCGCGCGCAGGGTGGCGCTGGAGCGCGCGATGCGAAGCGGCCTGCCCACGGCCACGGGCAAGGTGCAGCTGGTCTCCGAGCCCGCGGGCCAGGCGGGACAGGAGGGCTTCGTCATCTACGTCCCGCTCTACGCGGGGATGGTGGAGCCCACCACGCCCCAGGCCCGCGGCGAGCGGCTCGAGGGCTTCGTCTTCGGCGCCTTCCGCATGAAGGACTTCGTGGAGGGCCTGCGCTTCCCGGGCTTCCAGTCCACCATCGACCTGACCCTCTACGACGGCGCCACCGTGAGCGAGCCGGCCAGGCTCTACAGCTCGCTGCCCGGCGCGCCCGACGCGGGCGGACTGCAACAGCGGCTCACCGTGCAGGTGGCCGGGGTGCCGTGGACGCTGGTGTTCAACACCCGCGAGGCCTTCATGACGGGCACGCGCTCCAGCCACCCCACCACCGTGGCGGGCGGCGGCCTGCTGATGTCGCTGCTGCTCTTTCTCGTCACCCGCTCACAGGTGAACGCGCGGGCGCACGCGGAGCAGGCCAGCGCCGAGCACCGCCGTCTGGCCGATGAAGCCCAGGCCGCGGTGCGCGTGCGCGACGAGTTCCTCAGCGTGGCCGCGCATGAGCTGCGCACGCCCATCACCTCGCTCAAGCTCCAGCTGCAGCTGCTCTTCCGTCAGCTGAGGCAGCCGGGGCCGCTGGACACGGAGCGGCTGGAGCGCGGGGTGGAGACGTGCGAGCGGCAGACCACCCGGCTCACCAAGCTGGTGGACAGCCTGCTGGACGTGGCGCGCCTGTCGAGCGGGCGGATGGAGCTGCAACTGGAAGACGTGGAGCTGGGGGAGCTGGTGCGGGAGCTCGCGCGCCGCTTCGAGATGGAGGCCCAGTCCGCGGGCGTGCGGCTGGAGGTGGACGCGCCCGAGCCGATGACGGGCCGGTGGGACCGGCTGCGGTTGGAGCAGGTCCTCACCAACCTGATGTCCAACGCGCTCAAGTACGGGCACGGCGCGCCGGTGGACGTGCGCGTGCTGGGCGACGTGGAGCTGGCGCGCGTGGAGGTGCGGGACAGGGGCATCGGCATCGCCCCCGAGGACGCCGCGCGCGTCTTCGACCGCTTCGAGCGCGCGGTGTCCAGCCGTCACTATGGCGGGCTGGGATTGGGGTTGTTCATCACCCGCCAGCTCGTGGAGGCCCACGGGGGGCGCATCTTCCTGGAGAGCCACCCGGGCGAGGGCACCACCTTCATCGTCCACCTGCCTCGCGCCGGGCCGCCCCTCAGGGACAACCCCTGACGTCCGCTCACTCGTAGGTCGGCAGACACCGCGTCTTGGCGATGGCCGTGGACGGCTCCCAATAACAACGCCAGCCATTGGACGACACGGCGTCATTGCAGGTGTACACGTCCGTGTACTGCGCACAGAAGCATGCCCAGGCATCCCCCGAGCAGAGGCCCTGCTCCGCCTGTGCGGGGGACTCGGGCGGCTGTGCTTCGACAGCCCCACCGCACGCGGACAGCCCCAGCAGCGAAACCAACACGACAAAGCGACGCATGGTGTGTACTCCGGCGCAAGGAGGGTGGGCCCACCCTCGGAGGGGAACTCGACCTTGCCCCACGGCTGTCTGGACTGTCTAGTTCGACTCCAGGACACACGTGGACGCCAGGTGGCGCATGGGATTGTGAGCGCCAGCCTCGCGCCGTCGCGCCGTATGCCGTCAGCGGTTGGAACCCCAGACACGAGGAGGCGGACCATGGGTGCATTGGATGGACGAATCGCGGTCATCACGGGTGGTGCCACGGGCATCGGGCTGGCCATCGCCGAGCGCTTCGCGAGCGAGGGCGCCGAGGTCGTCATCGCCAGCCGGCGTCAGGGGCGCCTGGACGAGGCGGTGGGCCGGATTGGCCATGGCGCGCGCGGCGTGGTGACGGACGTGGGAGACGAGGCCCAGGTGGTGCGGCTGATGGACTCGGTGCCTCGGGTGGACCTGCTGGTGACGTGCGCGGGCAGCGCGGTGTTCGGTCCGGTGGAGACGGTGCCGATGAGCGCCTGGGAGGCGCTGTTCAAGGACCGCTTCTTCGGGCAGCTCTCCGCGGTGCGTCACGCGGTGCCGAAGATGCGCGAGGGCGGCGCCATCCTGTTGTGTTCGGGCATCGCCGGGCACGCGGCGCTGGCGAACTACGCGGGCGGGGCGGGGCTGTGTGGGGGCATCAACGCCATGGGGCGCTCGCTCGCGGTGGAGCTGGCGCCCCGGGGGCTCCGGGTGAATGTGCTGTCACCCGGGCTCACGAAGGACACGGCCCTCGACTGGGGCATGCCGGCCACGCAGGCGGGGGCCTTCCTGGACACGCTCGCGGCCCAGGTCCCGATGAAGCGCGCGGGCGCTCCCCGGGACATGGCCGACGCGGCGTACTTCCTGGCGACGTGTGCCTATGCGACCGGCATGGTGCTGGACGTCGACGGCGGCTGGACGGCGGTGTGAGGCCTTACCAGGCGTAGTCCTCGGGCGCGGGGCGGTGGCCCGGGAAGATTTCGTCCAGCCGGGCCAGGGCCTTCTCGTCGAGCTTCACGTCGAGCGCGCGCAGGGCGGCGTCGAGCTGGCCCGCCACGCGCGGTCCGATGATGGGCGCGGTGACGGCGGGCTGGTGGAGCAGCCACGCGAGGGCGACGTCTCCGGGCTCGTGGCCGAGCTCGGCGGCGAGGGCCTCGTAGCGTTCAATCTTCTCCTGGTTCTTCTGGAGGGCCTCCCGGGCGCGGCCCTCCAGGCGGCGCTTGCCTTCGCGCTCCTTCTTGAGCACGCCGCCGAGGAGGCCGCCGTGGAGGGGGGACCAGGGCAGCACGCCCAGGCCGTAGTGGCGGGCGGCGGGGAGCACCTCGAGTTCCACGGTGCGCGCCAGCAGGTTGTAGAGGGATTGCTCGCTGATGAGACCCAGGAAGTCGCGCCTGGCGGCGGCGGCCTGGGCCTGGGCGATGTGCCAGCCGGCGAAGTTGCTGCTGCCGACGTAGAGCACCTTGCCCTGGGTGACGGCGACCTCGAGGGCCTGCCAGATTTCCTCCCACGGCGTGGCGCGGTCGACGTGGTGGAACTGGTACAGGTCGATGTAGTCGGTGCGCAGCCGCTTGAGGCTGGCGTCGAGGGCGCGGCGGATGTTGAGGGCGGACAGCTTGCCCTCGTTGGGCCAGTCGCCCATGGGGCCGTAGACCTTGGTGGCGAGCACGGTGCGCTCGCGGCGCCGTCCGCCCTGGGCGAACCAGTTGCCGATGACCTGCTCGGTGCGGCCCTTGTTGTCGCCGAAGCCGTAGACGTTGGCGGTGTCGAAGAAGTTGATGCCGCGCTCCAGCGCGGTGTCCATGATGGCGTGGGACTCCGGCTCCTCGGTGTTCCAGCCGAAGTTCATCGTGCCCAGACACAGCCGGCTGACGGAGAGCCCCGAGCGACCCAGGTTCGTGTACTGCATGATGACTCCTTCGCGGCCGAGGGACTGGCGCGCCACGACGGTCCGGCCCCAGGCCGCCAGGCGCCGCGTACAGTGACGAGTCAGCCGGGCCGAGTCGAGCGCCGTGGATGGTGAGGAGGCGGCCGCGGGGCCTCGCACAACGCTCTCCTGGATTCGGGCGCTCACTCTTCAACAACCCCGCTCGGTCCCGCAGCCGGGAGCGCCACAGGCGCCAGGGTTGGGAGGTCCAAGAGCACCTCCCCGAGGCAGGGGATACTCAGAGGAAAGATAGACGGGAGTGCCCGTAGAGTCCCCCCACCTCACATGCGGGGGAGCAGAGCATGCAAGGAGTCTCCATGATTGCGAGAGGTATTGTATTGGCAGCGGGATGCGCGGCCCTCATGCTCGGGTGCGCCGAGCCTCCTCATGAGTCGCAGGAGATCGTCGGCAACCTGGTCAAGGCGGGCTTCCCCGCCGCCGACATCATGGTCGTCGAAGGGAGGGTCTACGTGGGGCGTGACGCCGAGGTGTCCCTGGCGGCGTCGCGCGAGATGATTGAGGCCGGCGGCACCTCCGACGAGCAGTACCGGACCACCAATCTCGTCAGCAGATCGCTGTCGAAGATCTGCATCAACGGCTCGACGTTCACCGGCGTGTTCAGCACGGCGCTCGATCTCGCCATCCAGAACTACGACGAACTCCCGCTCACGTTCGTCGTGGGACGAGGGCCGAACGCCAACTGCAATTTCACCATCAATGCCGTGATCGATCCGAACGGAAATGGCGGAGTCGCTGGGTTCCCATCGAACGGCCTTCCGTATGGGCAAATCACCATCGGTGGACAGCTCAGCCAGTACGGCGTCGATGTCATCGAGCACGTCATCACACACGAAATCGGCCACACCCTCGGGCTCCGCCATTCGGACTACTACAACCGCGGCATCAGTTGCGGCAATGGCGGCGACGAGGGCGAAGCCGGCGTCGGCGTGATTCACATTCCGGGCACGCCAACCACGGCGATTGTCGGCGGCTCCATCATGAACTCCTGCTTCCGCGCGACCGAGACGGGCGAGTGGACCAGCTCGGACCTCACCGCGCTGAAGGCCTTGTATCCCCCCAATGCGTACCTCGTCGGCGACTGGGAGGACGACGGGCGGTCAAACCTGGCGACGCGCGTCGGCAATTGCGTCTCCATGGACACCAACTTCGACGGTGTCACAGACTCCACGCAGTGCTACGGCGACGGCGCGAGCGAAGACCAGTACCTCGCGGGCGATTGGGACGGAGACGGCCGGTCGAACCTGGCCGTCAGGCGCGGCAACTGTGTCCACATGGATACCAACTTTGACGGCGCGGTCGACCTCACCCAGTGCTACGGCAATGGCGCCAGCGAAGACCAGTATCTCGTTGGTGATTGGGATGGGGATGGCCGGTCGAACCTGGCTGTCAGGCGGGGCAATTGCGTCCTCATGGACACCAACTTCGACGGTGTCACAGACAACACCCAGTGCTACGGCAATGGCGCCAGCGAAGACCAGTATCTCGTTGGCGACTGGGACGGGGATGGCCGGTCGAACCTGGCTGTCAGGCGGGGCCATTGCGTCTTCATGGACACCAACTTCGACGGTGCCACAGACTCCACGCAGTGCTACGGCAATGGCGCCGGCGAAGACCAGTACCTCGTTGGCGATTGGGACGGGGACGGCCGTTCGAATCTGGCCGTCAGGCGCGGCAGCTGCGTCTTCATGGACACCAACTTCGACGGTGCCGTCGATGGCACGCAGTGCTACGTCCGCTGACCCCATTGGATGAAGCAACCGCCGCCGGACGGCACCACGTACCTCCTCTTCACCAGGTTGGAGTTGCTGCGTCGCCTGGCGTCCCTGTTGCCTCCCGGAGTCCTCGCCAGGGGGGAGGCAGGGAGTCAGGCGCCCGCGAACGATGGCACTCCCTCCGTCGGTACTTATCGTTGGTCCGTCGTTGGAGCGCTTCGAGCCACTTCATCCTGGGAGACACCCATGAAAGCCGTCGTGCTGAAGGCCTATGGAGATGCGGACAACCTCGTCGTGTCGGAGATGCCTGAGCCGAAGATGGGTCCAGGAGACGTGAAGGTGCGCGTCATCGCCGCGAGCATCAACCCGGTCGACTGGAAGATTCGTCGAGGCGACATGAAGGAGCTGATGCCGGTGACGTTCCCCGCCATCCTCGGGCGGGACGTCTCCGGAGAGGTCGTCGAGGTGGGGCAGAGCGTGAAGGGCTTCAAGAAGGGCGACCGGGTGATGGGACTGGTGTCCTCGGGCTATGCGGAGACGGTGGTCGCCCCCGAGGAGGTCTGGGCCCAGGTGCCGGACTCGCTGGAGCTGAAGGACGCCGCCGCGCTCCCGCTGGTGACGCTGACGGGCGTGCAGTTGATTGAGGAGCAGCTGAAGCCGGCCCAGGGGACCACGGTGCTCGTCACCGGCGCGGTGGGCGCGGTGGGGCGCGCGGCCCTGTTCGCGGCGAAGGCGCGGGGGGTGAAGGTCTGGGCGGGCGTGCGAGCCACACAGGTGGAGGAGGCCCGGAAGCTCGGCGCGGACGGGGTGGTCGCGCTGGATGATGCAAGCGACGTCGCGAAGCTGCCGACGCTGGACGGCGTGGCGGACACGGTGGGTGGCGAGGCCGTGGCGGCGGTGTTGGACAAGGTGAAGCGTGGCGGGCGGGTGTGCAGCGTGGTGGGGGAGCCGAAGGGGGCGAAGGAGAAGGGCCTCCAGGTGAGCAGCTTCTTCTCGCACCCGGATGGACGCCGGCTCGCGCAACTGGGAGAGAGCGTGGCCAGGGGTGAGTTGACCATCCCCATTGGCAAGACGTTCAAGATGGCTGAGGCGAAGGATGCCCAGAAGCACGCGGAGAAGGGCGGCACGGGCAAGGTGCTGCTCGTCAACTGAGCTCTCGGCTCGGCCGCGGAGGAGTCCCCGGACGTGAGCCCGGAGACTCCTCGTTGCGAGAGACGTCCCATTCTTCGTGCTCCCGCGCACGGCCTCCTGCCATCAGTCGACAGGCGCTCCCTGGAGCCCGAGGTGCTCGACGAGCCCCTTGAGTGTCGCGAGCAGAAACGCTCGCTGCTCTGGGTTGAGCTGCCCGAAGCACTCGGCATCATTCTCGTCGGCCAATGCCGCGAGCTTCGGCACGAGACGCCGCCCGGAGGCCCTCAGGGTGAGTCGCTGAGCGCGACCATCACGAACGTCGCTGCGGACCGACACCAGCTCCTTCGCCACCAGCCGGTCCACGAGCTTGGAGATCGCGCCACGCGTCAGTCCGAGCTTTACCGCGAGCTCACTGGGTTTGATTCCGTCACCATCGAACAGGGCTCGCAGCACGACCCACTCCGCGACCGTGACGTCCTGCCGCTCCACCTTGGCTTTGAAGGCATGCGACACATGGTTCGACACGGCACGGAGCCAGTAGCCGAGATGGGTTTCGAGTGTACTGACCTCGTCGTGTTCCGACGTCCTCCGGACCGACCCTTCCCCACGCTCGCCAGCGCGCGGAATCTTATCTGGGGAAGTGCTCGACATGCGTTTCCGCCGTGCGGCCGAAGTAGACGACGCGTCTGCCCAGAAAGGAAACCATGTACCCCGCGCAGCCCGCGGCCTTCACCTTCGCGCAGAAGCCAGCGTACGTGTAGCCGGGCGCCTTGCGCTGCGCCTCACGGACAGCTTGCTCGACCTCGTTCGTGTTGAACTTCGCGGCGATGGGCGTGTCCGACCTCGGCAAGGTCAATTCCACGTGCTCGCCGCTGGCAGTGAAGTACGTCGAGGTACCTCGTCGATAGTCGACCTCGTACCCCTCGAACCCCGCATCCATCAGGGCTCGGACGATGGCGGGAAAGTCCATCGTGCCTTCGTACGCCGCGTCCAGGCACTCTTGCGCGGTCGTGGTCAATGGCTCGGTCATCGCCTTCTGTCCTCCCCTGAGTGTCGCGTGACTCGCTTGCTTGAGACGAGCCAGCCCACCGCTGAAGAGGTAGCTTCAATTGATTTCCTAGGCAACTATTTTGGGCTCGCGCCGACGGCCACGATGGATGATTGCACGTCGACGGGAACCGACAGCGCGGATGTGCGTTGGTCCAGGCCGGACGCGCATCCATGCTCACCTTCGAATTCGAACTCCCGAAAACCGCTCGCCGTGACGGAGAGCTTCTTCAGCACCGTGAAGATGGAGCTCGTTCATGACGCGGACCTCGCTACGAGAGAGCAGGCCCGCTCCGCGCTCTTCGAGTACATCGGGGTCTTCTGCAACCACTCCTCGCGGGGCTACGTGAGCCCGGTGGAGTGTGAGCGGCTCGCCTCACCGGGAGCCCAGGCAACATCACCACGCTGTCCACGGAGCCGGGGCAAGCTCACTACGGCTACCGCTGGAGCGGCTTCAACAACCCCGCTCGGACCCACAGCTCGCGGACCTGCTCGGCCAACGCCACATGCGCCGGATTGCTGGCCGTGAATCTCTCCGGGGTCAGCACGACGAGCGTGCCCTTGTCTTCGACGGGCTCGATGCGCACGGGAGCAGGAAGCGGCGGCACCTCGCCCAGATGACGCGCGAAGTACGTCACCCACCCGACGAAGGTGCCTGGCTTGGGGGTCGAGGTCACCGTGTCCCGATGAGTCGCTGAGGTCGCGACGGCCGAATCGGGCTCCCAGGCCATGGCCATGGCCCTGACGAGCACCTCCAGACTCCGCGCCGTCAAGAGCCGCTCCGCGCTCGGCCCGCCGTGGGGCAGTTGGAGGAAACAAAAATTGCCCACCCTCTTGGAGTGGCCACCGCACGTCGCGTCGATGCTCACCGCTTCGTCATCGGCGCTCGCGCCGTTCCAGGCGCTGAAACGAAACCCGAGTTCCTCAACGACGCGGTCCTTGCCACGACGGATGATTTGCTCCAGCGCGGCTCGGCTGATTTCGATGGGATGCTTCAAGGCATCCTTGCGCGATTTTCCTTGCCGGAACCAGTGCGAGAACGATGCATCGGCGGAGGCCAGGGTGCTGAGGAATATCTCCGCCCTCGCGGCGCACTGCTCCGCCGACTCCGCCCGTGCCCCCCAGTATGCGCCCGCATAGTAGCTCTCACTCATGGACTGCTTCCTCAATGCAACGGCGGAGTAAACACAACCTCAATCTCCGTGATACCTTTGCCGTTCAACAAGCCTCTTATCGCTTCCGCGGTCTTCCGCTCCGCGATGTGCCATCGAATCGGAACCCCCTCCGGAGCCCTGGCCAACTGTCTCTGTGCCTGCTCGACGAGGGCCTTTGCTCCCGAATTCTCGAACCAGACCTTCGGCTTGAGATCATCGAGGAACTTGTTCGCATAGCCCGGGCCCTTCGCCTCCAACAGCACTTGCCCGTCGTACCCGTCGAACTTCACTCCACCACTGTCCCTGCCAACCCCTCCGACCCAGTATGCCTCGTCCGCCGAGTGGCCCGTGATTTGTTCCTGGTAGCTCCGCGCCCCGGGAGACATGGATTCCCGGGAGGGGCCCCACTGACCGGGCTCCTCGGAGGGACCTCCTTGCCTCGACTCCGGGCCCGCACGTCGAAGGATGATGGCCGCGCCAGGGCCTCCACTCAGCACGGTCGCCGCACGCCCCACGGGAACCGCCACGATTCGCATGGCGACCACGCCGTCGGCGGACAACGCGAGCACTGGCACCTCCGCCGTGGCGACCGCTGTCCCCTGCAACGTGCGCGTCGCCGCTGACACCGTCCCCCACGTCGCGACGAGGTTCGTCGTCAGCTTGGAGACGGCCTGCACCTGCTCGCCTCGCGTCATGTACCGGAAGCGCTCCAGGTACTCGGGCGATGACTCCAGCAGCGCCACCACGGCGGCCGGCATCTGACGGAGTGCCGTGAGGTTGTCGGCTGGTGACGTCGAGAAGAACTTCCCCACCGCGAGGGCCAGCCCCACGAACGCCTCTTGAGCCCCATCCAGGGTCCGACTGATGACATCCGCATC
This sequence comes from Myxococcus guangdongensis, assembly GCF_024198255.1. Classification (NCBI taxonomy): domain Bacteria; kingdom Pseudomonadati; phylum Myxococcota; class Myxococcia; order Myxococcales; family Myxococcaceae; genus Myxococcus; species Myxococcus guangdongensis. Next base: position 107,908 of record NZ_JAJVKW010000003.1, on the reverse strand, counting down.
GTCGTGGACATCCGCCAGCGGGAAGCCGTTCTCTTCCCTCAACCCATTGTCGAGCAATCTGAAGACACCCGTGCTCCCGTCGTAGAAACGACCCAACTCGAAGCCGTGCGCACGGAAGGCGCCGTCCCTCCACTCGACTGGCGCCACCCGTTGCTGCGTCCGCCCGGTGCGCACCCATGCCAGGCACCCATCTGGCCGGAGCACAGCCACGTGTTTGAAGCGCTCCACCCGGCGCACCAATCCCGTCCGCGACACCTCGCCCGTGGTCAGCACCTCCCGCAGCACGAAGCCCAGCGCCACACGGGCCGGGAACTGCCCCAGCGTTACGTCCTTCTCCAGAAGTGTTTTCAGGAGCCGGGTGGCATGCCTGGACGTGAGAGAATTCCCCGCGATTGGCAGCGCGTCCCGCTCATCCAGCCCAGCACTTCCCAACAAGGTGTCGAATGCATCCTGCCGCGCCCCTCGCGCGCGGGGATTTCCCAGAGAGGAGTCCTCACCCCTCTTGCCCTCGCGCGCATCCGACCACGCGTCTCCCGCCGTCCCGGCGCGTTGCTGGAATGTTCCCCTGCGAGAAGACGCGTCGCCCCCGGCGCAGCCCGTGGCGACGAGGACGATGCCTAGAATCCAAACGCCAGAACGCATTCAACCCTCGCGGACATCCTTGCTCACGCACCGTAATGCCAAGCACGCGTGGGGCCCAAGTCGAGCGTCCCGGGCAGCGCGACTCAGCGCAGGTCCACGGACGTCAACGTGGAGACGATTCGCAGACAGGCGCGCAGGGAGGGGCCCGGTGGCGTGGGGCCTCTCGCGATGGCGAGCTCCACGTGACGCGCGTGTCCAGCGATGGCGCGATAGACAGAGCCCTCGCGCGTGAAGGTTCGCACGGACTCCGGTAACAGGGCGCAGCCGAGCCCCGCGGCGACCAGACTGACGATGGTGAACCACTCCCCCGCTTCCGTCACGAAGGTCGGCGTGAAGCCCGCCTCCAGGCACATCCCCGTCACCGCGTCATGCAGCGAGGGCGCCGTGTCACGCGGAAAGCCGATGAACGGTTCATCGGCGAGCTGCTCCAACGGCACCCGCGCCTTGCGCGCCAGCCGATGCCCCGAGGGCAACACGACGACCAGCGGCTCGCGGCGGAGCGTGTCGATGCGCACCCCCGACGCCGTGACGGGCCCTCGCACGAAAGCCACGTCGAGCCCTCCCAACCGCACCTCCTCCAGCAACGTCGTGCTGTCCGCCTCGCGCAGCATCAGGTGGACCTCGGGGTGCTCGGCGCGCAAGCGACGAAGCACCTCGGGCACGAGCGAGAACGACGCCGGGCTCAGGAAGCCGACGCGCAAGAGCGTCTGCTGCCCCGCCGCCGTGCGCTGCGCCGCCTCCGTCGCGTGGGAGAGGTGCACGAGCGCGCGCCGCCCCGCCTCCAGCAAGGCCTGTCCCGCGGGGGTCAGCTCCACGCGCCGCCGGTCCCGGCGCAGCAGCTGACAGCCGAGTTCCTCCTCCAGCCGGCGAATCTGCTGACTGAGCGCCGGCTGCGCGAGGTGGAGGCGCTCGGCGGCCTTGCGGAAGTGCAGCGTCTCCGCGACGGCGATGAAACAACTGAGGCGACGGGTGTCGAGGGGAGGTGATTTCACTTCGTTATCACAGGGTGATTTTTCCGTATTGGACGCCGCTTCGAGCACCGGGTCTAGAGTTCCCCATGTCCTCGCGCTTCTTCGGCCTCGTGACGGGGCTGTTCCTCGGATTCTCCGCGTACGCCTCCCCCACGGAAGCGGTCCCCCGCTTCGAGCCGACGCCCTGCCCCTCCACCGTCGCGTCCGACGAGGCCATCGACTGCGGCCTGCTCGTCGTCCCGGAGAATCGACAGAAGGCGGACAGCCGCCTCATCAAGCTCCCGGCGATGCGCCTGCGAAGCCGCGCCCAGAAGCCGGCCCCGGACCCCATGCTCTTCATGCCCGGTGGACCGGGCGTCAGCGCCACCGCCGGGATGCGCTCCGGCAAGCGCAACCCGCTGCTCGACGAGCGCGACTTCCTGGTCCTCGAGGCTCGTGGCGGGAAGATGGCGCAGCCCGCGCTCGAGTGCCCGGGCATCAACACACTCAAGGGCGAGATTGCCGCGGGCCGGCTGCGCGGACAGAAGGCACAGGAGGCGCTGACGAAGGAGGCCGGGCGCTGCCGCGCGAAGTGGGTCTCCGAGGGCGTGGACCTGGATGGCTACACCACGGCCGCCACCGCGGATGACATCGACGCGCTCCGACAGGTGTTCGGCTACAAGACGATGAACCTGCAGGGCCTCTCCTACGGCACGCGGCTGATGCTCACGGTGGCACGCCGCCATCCCGGGACGGTGCGCTCGCTCATCCTCGATTCGGTGCTGCCTCCCGAGGTGAACTTCGACGAGGTCTCCGCCGCGAACTTCCAGCGCGTGCTCGACTTGGTGTTCGACGGCTGCGCCCTCGACCGGGAGTGTGGCGCCGCGCACCCGGAGCTGCGCAAGCGCTTCGCCCAGCTCGTCGCGGCGGCGGACCGGAAGCCTCTGCCCCTGGTGCTGAACCCGGCGAAGACGGAGGGCAAGCCGGTGGAGGTCCGGGGCGCGGAGGTCGTCCGGGCCATCGACGCGGCGCTGCACGACCCGGGGCGCATCGCGCTGGTGCCTCGCATCATCTCGCGGGCGGCGGCGGGGGATTACTCGGAGCTGACGCCGCTGGTGGAGGACAACCTGGGGCCCTCGACGATGACGTGGGGGTTGCGGCTGTCGGTCTGGTGCGCGGAGGAGCTTCCGTTCGAGGACGCCCAGCGCATCGCCGCGCAGCGGTCGCCCGCGTTGGGGCTCGGGGGGATGGACCAGGGCACCGCTTCGCTGGAGACCTGCCGCGTCTGGAACGTGGCGCGCGCTGCCGCCGAGGAGAACACGCCGGTGAAGAGCGACGTCCCCACGCTGGTGTTCGCCGGCGAGTTCGACCCGGACACGCCTCCGGACTGGGGGCGCCAGCTGCTCGAGTCGATGCCGCACGCGCGCTATGTCGAGATGCGGGGACAGAGCCACGGCGCGTCCTTCAATCGCTGCGGCGGAGAAGTCACGCTCGCCTTCCTGCGCGCGCCCGACGCCCCCCTGCCCCTGGACTGCGTGACGAAGCTGCGCGGCGCGGACTTCGGCCAGAGCGCCGCTCCGGCGACGCCCTGAGCGCGACGTCCCAGGCAGCAATGCTCGCCCTGGGCCGCAGCAGCCGCGCGCCCAGGGACACCACGGCCCACCACGCCAGGCCCCAGAAGAGCGCGCGAGCAACAGCCACCCCATCGCAGTCGCATGGCCTCCAGTGACATTCCTGCTGGGGCCTGGGGTGGCTCGAGTCACTGCTTCCGCCCACGCGGTGACCGGGCGCATTTCGTCTCCCGCTCGCGCTCCGTTTGGGGTGGAATCCGCGCCCCTTCCTGGAGGCCCGCACCATGTCGTCGACCGCTTCGCCGCTCGCCGTGCCCGAACCCTGGAACCTCGTCGCCCCCGACTACGTGCGCGAGCTGCTCCCCGTGTTCGAGCACTTCGCGAAGGACGCGCTGACCCGCGTGGCCGCCACCCCCGGCGCCCACGTCCTGGACGTCGCCGCCGGACCCGGCACCCTCTCCCTGCTCGCCGCCCGTCAGGGCCTGCGCGTCACCGCCATCGACTTCGCCCCCAAGATGCTCGCCGCCCTGCGTGAGCGCGCCACCGCCGCCAACCTCGACATCGACGCCCAGGTCGGCGACGGCATGGCCCTGGAGCTGTCCGAACAGACCTTCGACGCCGCCTTCTCCCTCTTCGGCCTCATGTTCTTCCCCGACCGCCCCCGAGGCTTCCGCGAGCTGTATCGCGTGCTGCGCCCCGGCGGCCGCGCCGTCGTCTCCAGCTGGCAACCCATGGAGCACTCCCCCGCCATGAACCTGGTCTACCAGCGCTTCGCCGAACAGCTCCCCGGCCAGGGCGCCCCCCGCGGCGGCGTCATGCCCCTGTCCGACCCGGACACCTGCCAGCAGGAGATGGGCGCCGCCGGCTTCGACGACGTCCAGGTCCACAAGGTCGCCGTCCCCGCCCACTACCCATCCACCGCCGCCATGGTGGACTCCATGATGCGCGCCGCCGCCCCCATCGCCCTCGCCCGCCGCGCCCTGGCCGACAAATGGCCAGACATCGAGAGTGCGGTGATCCACAAGGTCACCGAGGACCTGGGTCCTGGAGCACAGGTTGTCGCTTTCAATGCCTACCTCACCGTCGGCATCCGTCAACCGACCGCGTCTTCCAATACCAGACACCCCTAGACCCCCAAAGGTCGACCAGCGGACAGTCCGACAGCTTTTCGGCGGGGGCCCCCATACGCCTGCCGGAATATGGCCTTTCCTCTCTTCGGAACACTTGCACTGCCATTGCAACTTCCGGAGACAGCGTGGGGACCTACCGGATCGTCAAGAAGCTCGCCGCGGGAGGCATGGCCGAGGTCTATCTCGGCAAGGTGGTGGGCGCGGAGGGCTTCGAGAAGCCTGTCGCCGTGAAGCGCATCCTGCCCTCGTTCGTGCAGGACACCTCCTTCGTGGAGCTGTTCCTGCGCGAGGCCAAGCTCTCCGTCACGCTGCAGCACGGCAATGTCTTGCAGGTGCTGGACCTGGGCACGAGCGCGGGCCAGTACTACATGGTGATGGAGTTCGTGGACGGGGAGAACCTGAGCGCGCTGCTCAAGGCGGCGCGCAAGCGACAGGTGCCCCTGGGCCTGCGGGAGATATGCTTCATCGCCCAGCAGGTGGCGGATGGCCTGGCGTATGCCCATGGCCGCACGGACCCGTCCGGCGTTCCGCTCGACATCATCCACCGCGACATCAACCCCGCCAACGTCATGGTGGCCAGCAACGGCGGCGTGAAGCTGGCCGACTTCGGCATCGCCAAGGTGGCCGACGAGGAGCGCCAGGAGACGCAGGCCGGCATCCTCAAGGGGAAGATCAACTACCTCTCCCCCGAGCAGGTGCACGGCCGCCCCGTGAACCAGCGCAGCGACATCTTCCTGCTGGGGCTCATGCTCTACGAGATGCTCGCGGGCAAGCGGCTCTTCGAGGGCAGCACGCCGCAAATCATCCACGCGCTGGGCAGCTTCGACGAGCGCGCCCTGGAGCCGCTGCCGGGCGTGCCCGCGCCGCTGTGGGACCTGCTCCTGCGCGCGCTGGCCGCCAACCCGGACGCGCGCTGCCCCGCCGCCCGCGAGTTCTCCGAGGGCATCCAGAGCTTCCTCTTCGACCATCGGCTGCGCGTGGGCGCCGCCGACATCGCCAGCCTCTTCGCCCGCGCGCTCCCGGAGTGGCGCTCGCCGCTCGCGGACCTGGCCGGCGCGCCGGGCGAGGAGATTCGCCTGGTGGACGAGGACCTCGCCCGCGTGAGGACGCCGCCTCCTCCGCCCCGGGAGGCACGCCGTCCCGCGCCCGCCGCGCTCACGCCGCCCACGCTGCGTCCGGTGACGCCGCCGCCCTCGGGCCCGCAGGCCACGTCCGTGGTCCGCCAGCCCGCGCAGGGCGCCGAGCCGGCCACGCGCATGGGCTCGCCCCCGATGCTCGGCACCCGCGTCGTCCGGGCACGGCAACAGCTGGGCGCCATCCTGCTGACGCGCGGCATGGTGACGCCGCACATCCTGAACGAGGCGCTCACCATCCAGAAGAAGCGCGGCGGCAGGCTGGGCCAGGTGCTCCTCCACGAGCGCTGGCTGGAGCCCGACAACCTCGTGCTCGCGCTGTCCGAGCAGTTCGGGCTGCCGCACATCACCGAGCAGCAGCTGATGACGATGCCGGTGCCGGAGGAGCTGTTGCGCCTGGTGCCGCGCGAGCTGTGCGACCGGCTGTGCGCCCTGCCCGTCTCACTCAAGGGCCGCGAGCTCACCTGCGCGGTGCTGGACCCGCGCGACGTGGAGGTCACCAACAACCTGAAGTTCAAGGCGGGCGTGGTGGCCGTGCAGGGGCTGTTCGCCTCCGAGCAGGCCATCCGCAAGGCCATCCTCCGCTTCTATGACAACGAGGTCCCCAAGGTGCGGGACCGCTCGCCCATCGCCCTGGAGGAGCCCGCCGAGGCGAAGGAGCGCGACACCCGGGTGCTCCAGTTCGCGGAGCAGTTCACCGGACGCCGCGTGCTCGACGGGCAGACGCTGGAGGGCCCCGTGCCCACGCCCGCGCCCGCCGAGCCCGTCAGCCGCGCCACGCCCGTGAAGAGCGACGTGCGCGCGCGCATGGTGCTGGTGGTGGCCGAGCCCTCCGAGCCGCGCGAGGCCGCGGTGAAGCTGCTCCTGTCCCAGGGACTCGCGGCGGCCACCAGCCCCGCGGCGGACGCGCCTCGCGCGCTGGCGCTCGGGGGCTATGACCTGGTGCTGGTGCTCGAGGACACCGTGGCGGAGCCGGGAGCGCTGGCGCAGAAGCTGCGCGCCGCGCACCCCAAGGTCGAGGTGCGCCTGTTGCCCTCATACAGCGCGGCGCTGACGGGCGAGGGCGGCCCGCTGGCGAAGCTGGGCGAGGTCCAGGCGCGACTGCTCGACGGGGTGCTGTCGATGCTGGGCGGCAGCGCGACGCTGGCGCCCGCCCTGACGAAGCTGGCGCGGCGGCTGGCGGCGCGGATGGGCGCGGGGCGCGTGGAGGAGGTCCTGGTCACCACGGCGGCCAGCGCCCTGTCCCTGGCCGCGCGGCTGGAGGAGCCACGTCGCTTCGCGCTGCCCTCGCGCGCCCGGGTGCTGGCGCTCGTGGGCAGCGGGATGCCGGAGGTGAACGAGCTGCTCGTCTCCGTGTTGCCGGAGGGCGAGGACCGCACGCCTCCCGCGAGCCGCACCGCCGGGGCCCTGCTGTGCGCGGCGCGCTTCATCCAGGAGGTCCAGAACCCCCAGGCGCCCCCGGCGCGCGCGGCCCAGGCGCTCCAGGCGCTGCGTCAGGACCCGCGGCTCCCCGCGCCCGCGCTGGAGGCGCTCACCGCGGAGCTGGAGTCGAACGCGCAGACGGACAAGGCGGCGTTCCGCGTCGTGGTGGCGGAGACGGACGGCACCAACGCGCTGACGCTCCAGATTCGCCTGATGGCGGAGGGCATGGCCACGGTGCGCGCGCGGACCCGGGCGGAGGTGGAGAAGGCGCTGGCCGCCGGAGCGCACGCGGCGGTGCTCGCGGACCCGCTGCCGGACGGAGACCTCCACGCGTTGCTCCAGACGCTGCGCAAGGCGCCCGCCACCGAGGACCTGCCCATCTTCCTCATCGTCGACAAGGACGACCCCGTCGTCTTCACCGCGGGCCTGGAGGCCGGGGCCGACGACGTCATCGTGCGCTCCGCCAGCCCCGAGGTGCTCATCGCCAAGCTGCGCCGGAGCATCCAGCAGCGCCAGGCCTCGAAGCGCGGAGCGAAGAGCGCGCCGTGAGCACGGGGCGGAACGGCCGCGTCCATCGAGCGCTGTTCAGCACAACACAGGCCTGCGCGGTGACGCATGCGGGCAACGCGGGAGACGTCGGCATCATGTGCCGAGTCCCTCCACCAAGGAGCCGCGCATGATGCTGAAGCCCGCCTCGGGGTTCGTGTTGGCGTTGACCGTCGCCGTGGGAATGGTCGTCACCACCCTCTCGCAGGAGGAGGGGCCTGGGGCCGAGCGCGCGCCGGACTCGGCCGCGTGTGAGGCCGCGCGTCAGCAGCGGCTCATGTCGGGCGCCCAGGACGTCGAGCCGTCCCTGTTCGTCCAGGAGCCCTCGGGGGCGCTCGGCTACTGCTCGTGGGATTGCTCGTCCTGCTCCAGCACCCTCGAGTGCAGGGCCCGCAACGCGGGCAGTTGCTACAACATCTGTCCGTGAGCGAGGGGGACCGCCCGGCGCTCCGTCATGAGCACCGGGCGGACACCTCCAGCACTCAGACGGGTCAGCCGCAGGTGTTGGAGAACTCGGTCACGGCGAACGCCGTGCGCCGGCCGCCAATCCACGCCGTCTCGTAGCAGGAACAGCTCATGTAGCCGACCATCTTCGTCAGCGTGGCGTCGGAGTAGTAATCAATCCAGTAGGACTGGTTTCCGCAGAAGGGCAGCGCGTCCTCGCGCGTGTCGAGCTCCGCCTGCGTCTCCTCGAGCGGCTCCGCTCCGCCACAGCCCACCATGAAGCCCGCCGCCATCAGCAACGCACCCAGGATGTTCCTGCTCCGCACGTGTGTATCCTCCACCGGGTCTGTCTTCCGCCCCGGTGGCGATACCCTAACACCAACCAGCAAAACGAGACATCGTCGAGAAACTGAGTCATCCAGGACTCTCGTGCGCGGTGTCTCACGAAGCCGGGAGACACCGCGGGCCCTGGCGAACGGGTCAGCCGGCGGCGCGACGCAGGGCGTCCAGGTCCAGCTTCTTCATCTTGAACAAGGCCGCCGTCACCCGGGCGCCCTTCTCGGGAGGTGAGTTGGCCAGCAGCTGGGTCAGCTCGGTGGGCACCACCTGCCACGACACGCCGAAGCGGTCCTTCAGCCAGCCGCACTGCTGGGCCTTCTCGTCGCCGCCCTCGGACAGCCGGGCCCAGTAGTGGTCCACCTCCGCCTGGCTCTCGCAGTTGACGATGAGCGACATCGCCTCGTTGAACTTGAAGTGCGGCCCGCCGTTGAGCGCGAGCAGTTCCTGGCCGTCGAGCGCGAAGAGGACGGTCATCACCGCGCCGGGCGGTTGACCGCTCGGCCCCGAGCTCTGCTCCGTGTACTTCGTCCGCGTGATGACACGCGAGTGGGGGAAGACGGACGTGTAGAGCGCGACGGCGGCCTCCGTCTGCTCGTGGCTCTGGAACCAGAGGCACTGGGTGATGCGCTGGAGCTTCTGGGACATGGCGGGTTCCCTTCCGTGGGGTGTGAGGGAAAGCTGCACAGGCTCGAAGCGGGCGGCCCGGTGCGGCGACCCGGGGGCCTGCGCGCGGACGACGGGTCGCCTGTCCGCACGCGAGGGAGGAGAGCCTCGGACCACGACGCCCCTCCCCTGCTTCACGCTAGGGGACGACGTTCACCGTGGCGGTCGCCGTGCCCACGGTCCCCACCTCGTCCTGGAAGAGCTCCAGGCCCACCGTGTGGGAGCCCCGGGCGCTCATCGGGATGCGCTTCGTCATCGTGAAGGTGAAGTCACCGCCCGGCGCGAGGTTCACGCCCCACTCGGAGAACTCGGTGTCCCAGCCCGTGGTGTCGTTGTTCCAGAAGTCGTACCAGACCCAATTGCACGACGGGGAGTCGTGATTCGCCACGGACACGGTCCACGTCACCAGCGAGCCGGGCGCCGCCGTCACCGTCGTCGGGGAGAGCGTCAGCGTGGGCGCGGCCGTCACACAGGACGCGAGGACATCGATGGTGGCGGTGCCGCGCACGGTGTGGCCGGAGCGGGTCACGTCCACGCCCGTGGTGTACGTGCCCGGCGTCATCGAATACGGCGTGTAGAGCTGGAGCGTCAGCGCCACCGAGCCAGACGCGGCGATGGAGCGCTGCGGGGAGAGCGGGTCCGCGCCCCAACCCGTGGGGATGATGGACGCGAGCTGGAAGGTGCTGGGGCCGCAGGCCGGGCTGTCCCGGTTGACGATGAACACCTCCACCTCGGGACGCGCGCCCGGGTAGACGGTCGGCTCGAACGGTGTCACCTCGACCTCGGGCGCCGCGCGGATGCAGGGGGCCTGACGGTACTGGACCTGCACGGTGAGCCCGGCGGGCGTCGCGGACACCACGCGCAGCGACAGGTTGCTGTACGGGTCCTCCCAGGTGATGCCCGGCAGCAGCGCCGGGTCGCTCCAGGACGCCGTCCCCGGCGTGAAGTCCAACAGGTGCGTCCCATCCCGCGTGTCCCCATCCTGGTAGTGGACGAGCGCGCCGCCGAACACCTGCGCGGGCAGCGTCGGCTCGTAGCCGCCCGTCGGCTGGCGGTACTCCAGCCACAGCCACGCGTCACTGCCCTGGCCCCGACGCACCTTGAGCGCCTTCACCCCGGTGGAGGACAGCACCGGCGCGAGCGTGAAGGTGCCACCCACGCCGTCCACCTGCGTCACCGCGGACGCGTCCAGCCAGCCGATGCGCGCCTTGTGCGGCGCCGCGTAGTGCCCCAGGTTCCAGCGGCCCATCGTCGAGAACAAATCCCCGTACTCGTCCAGGGTGCCCAGCGTGTTCAACCATCCCAGCGGCTCCGCGCCGAAGTCGCGTGACTGCGAGTGGTTGAGTGACAGGTTGTGTCCTGCCTCGTGGGTGATGAGGTGCACGGCGCGGTCGTACGTGTCCATGGACTCCGCGACCAGCCACGCGGTGGAGGCCGTCACGGTGCCCGACGGCGTCGAGACCTGACCGCACGACAGCGTGGCGAGCCCTCCGTAGAAACAGCCCGAGAGCGGACGCGGGTGGATGACGAAGATGCGGTCATACGCGGTGAAGTCCACGTCGTCGCCCACCGCCGCGATCGCCGCGTCCCGCATCTCGTTCGTCTCCGAGCACGAGTACGCGCGGTCCAGCGTGTACCAGCCCACGACATGGCCCGTCGTCGTGGTGCGCCCCTCGGAGACCTCGCTCCAGTAGCCCGCGAGCGAGCGGCGCGTGGTGGAGAAGAACGCCTGCTCCACGGTGGACAGCGGGAGCGACGGCGTGGGCTGGCCCGGGAACTCCGCCAGGATGACCAGGCTGCGCTGCACGCCGGTGACACCACAGGCCGGGGTGACGCTCGCGGAGCGGTGCTCCGTGTCCACCTCCACCGCGTGCGCCACGAGCGCACCGTCCGAGGCGCGCCCTCGCAGCTTCACCCGCTGCCCGCTCACCAGCCCCTTCGGCGCCGCGTCCGCGAACACCACCGGACGACGCTCGCGGCCGGCGACCAGGAAGTACTCCTGATACGCGTGCTCGAGCGAAGGCGCGTCCACCACCCGGACCTCCAGCTCACCCTCCCACGCCTGCTCGCGGGACACCGGCTCCGGCGCCTCCGGGACGGGCTCCTGCGTGCCACAGGCCATGAAACCCACGGCCGCCACCATGCTCCACCACGTGCGGGACATCTGCCCTCCGACGAACGGCGCATCCGGACGGCCATCGCCCGAGGAGCGCCGCCACGCGCCTTGTGCCCCGCGCCCGCACACACTGGCAACCATCGAGACACCGTGGCTGCGGGCGTCACGCGCCGCCGATAAGCCCTGCTTGGGCGGACCCTCGCGAAAAATCCTTTCGCCACGGGCGCGTCACATCGCGTCTGGGATGCACTAGCATCCGGGTTTCCCTTTCAAAGGAGTCACCGATGAAGTCGCATCTGCTGGTTCTCGTGGCGGGGTTGTCGCTGGGGTTCTTCGCCGCATGTGGCACCACGGAGGCCGCGCCGGAGACGACGGAGGCGTCCGCGTCCGCGCTGGGAGACTCGTGTCCGTGTGGCTCCGCGGGTGGCGGCTCGTGTCTGCCGTGCCACTTCATCTGTGGCGACGGCTTCTGTGACGGCGCCAACGGGGAGAACGTCTCCAACTGCCCCGACGACTGCGCGGTGGCGCCGTACTGCACCGATGGCATCTGCAACGGTGGAGAGACGTGGGTGACGTGCCCGCAGGACTGCGCCATGCCGACCCCGTGGTGCGGCGATGGCGTCTGCAACGGTGGTGAGGGCCCCGTCAGCTGCCCGGCCGACTGCGGCAACACGTGTGGCAATGGCCTGTGTGAGTTCGGCGAGGCCTCATGGTGCTTCGTGGACTGCGTGCCCGGCTGTCAGTTGGACCCGTCCGTCTGCCCGCAGGTTCCGCAAGGGTAGTCCGTCACCACCACCGCGCCCGTCCAGGTGTGTCGGGCGCGGTGGCGTCGGCTCCGGGCCTACTTCTTCTTGAGCGTCCCGTGCGGGTCGATGACGAACTTGCGCGCCACGCCCGCGTCGAACTCCTGGTAGCCCCGGGGCGCGTCATCCAGTGAGATGACGGTGGCGTTGACCACCTTCGCGATGTTCAGCCGGCCGTGGAGGATGGCCTGCATGAGCTGGCGGTTGTAGCGCAGCACCGGCGTCTGCCCCGTGTAGAGGCGGTGGGACTTGGCCCAGCCCAGGCCGAAGCGCATGCGCAGGTTGCCCTGGCGCGCCGACTCGTCCTTGGAGCCCGGGTCCTCGGTGACGTAGAGGCCGGGGATGCCGATGGCCCCCGCCGCGCGCGTGATCGCCATCAGCGAGTTGAGCACCGTGGCGGGCGCCTCCGACGAGGACTGCGCGCCGTGGCCGTGGGCCTCGAAGCCCACCGCGTCGATGGACGCGTCCACCTCCGGCTCCTTGACGACGGCGGCGATGAGGTCCTCCAGCTTGTCGCTCTTCTTCAGGTCGATGGGCACGAAGCCCACGGACTTCGCGTGCGCGAGCCGGTCCGCGTTCATGTCCCCCACCATCACCACCGCCGCGCCCAGCACCTGCGCCGAGGCCGCCGCCGCGAGCCCCACCGGCCCCGCACCCGCGACGTACACCGTGGAGCCCACGCCGACGCCCGCGGTGACGGCGCCATGAAAGCCCGTGGGCAGGATGTCCGACAACATCGTCAGGTCGAGGATCTTCTCCAGCGCCTGCGCCTTGTCGGGGAAGCGGATGAGGTTGAAGTCCGCGTAGGGGACCATGACGTACTCGGCCTGTCCGCCCACCCAGCCGCCCATGTCCACGTAGCCGTAGGCGCCGCCCGCGCGCCCCTTGTTCACGTTGAGGCACACGCCCGTCTGCTGCTCGCGGCACGTGCGGCAGCGGCCACAGGCGACGTTGAAGGGCACCGTGACGAGGTCGCCCACGGAGAGGTACTCGACGTCCTTGCCCTTCTCGACGATTTCACCGGTGATTTCGTGCCCGAGCACCAGCCCCTTGGGCGCCGTCGTGCGGCCGCGAACCATGTGCTGGTCCGAGCCGCAGATGTTGGTGGTGACCACCTTCAGGATGACCCCGTGCTCGATGGACTTCCCTTCCGGGTTCACCATCTTCGGGTAGTCGATGGAGCGCACTTCGACTTTGCCGGGACCGAGATAGACGACGCCACGATTGCTGGCCATGAGCGGACTCCTCCGAGGCGGCCCGGCCGTCCGCCGCGCCGCGTGCAGGTCCGGGTAACGCTGGGGACGCGCGCACCCGCACGCACGTCGGGGACGGCCTGGCGTGACAGGCCCTCGTCACCCCGCCCGGTGTCGGTCTCCCGGAATCCACAAAGACAGACACCTCCCTCCTGGCGACAATGCGACGTCGCCGGCGCTCGTGGACGGCTCCGCGACGAGGCACGCACAGCCCGGCCTCGCCGTGAGGTGTTGCTCCGTCAGAAGGGAGCCGGGACACGGAGGTCGTGACGCGCCCCCGTGTGGGGATGCGTGAAGACGAGGCCCTCGGCGTGCAGTCGCCAGGGCCCGGCTTCGCTCCCGAAGCGGGTGTCTCCGAGGATGGGGGCGCCGAGCCCCTCGGGATGCGCGGTGTGGATGCGCAGCTGCCACGCGTGGCGCGTCCTGGGCCAGAGCCACACGCGCGTGCGGCCCTCCTGTGCTTCCACGACCCGCCAATCCGTCACCGCGTGCTTGCCGTGGGCCCGGCTCGCCAGGGACTCGAGCGCGCCGGAGGTGGTGCCTCGCAGCGGCAGGTCGATTCGGCCCTCCGGGCCCGGGAGTCTTCCTTCGACCCAGGCCACGTGGCGGTGCTCCGCTTCACCTCGCGCGAGCTGGCGCTGGAGCGCGGCCCGCGTCCCGGTGTCCCGGGCCATCAGTTGGAGGCCGGAGACCTCCGCGTCCAGGGCGTGGATGAAGTGCGCGGAGGTCAGCTCGGGGAAGCGCGACTGGAGGCGGACGAGCACGGAGTCCCGGCTCGGCGCATGACGCCCCGGCACCGAGAGCAGCCCCGCGTCCTTGTCCACCACGAGCAACTCCGCGTCCTCGTACACCACCCTCACCTCGCCCACGCTGGCCGGCGGCGGCGCGGGGTCCACGTCGAGCCCCTCCAGCATGTACCCGAGGACCGCGCGGCACTTGCTGTCACAGGCCGGGTAGTACGCCCCGGAGACACGGCCACCGCCCTCGGGTTCCGCGCCCCACCAGAACTCCGCGAGCGCCAGGGGCTTCAGGCCCTGTCGATAGGCCTGGGCCAAGAGCTTCGGCGCCGCGCACTCTCCCGCGCCTCCGGGAACGGGGCGGGGGTCGAACAGGCTCGCGAGGGGGACCCGGTTCCCCCTCGCGTTGGGGATGTCGTAGTCCCAGGTGAGCCGGTGCCACAGGGCCCGTGAGCGCTCCGCGCGCGCATGTGCCAGGGCGTCCCGACGCTCGTCGAGCGCTCGTGCCTCGGCGCCGGAGGCTCCCGACGCCATGACGGCGCGCTCGTGGTCCAGGGAGAGCTCGCGCAGGCGGTGACCCAGCTCGGCCAGCTCCGCTTCTCCCTCGGGCAGGAAGGTCTCCCGCGCCCTCGGGTCGAAGAGGGGCGGCGCGAAGCCCTCCACCTCCCAGCTGCCCCCGAGCATCCCGGAGAAGGCGCTCAGGAAGCCCAGCGGACCATCCCCCGTGGAGACGACCAGGACGCCGAACATCTTTCCGCCGCCCGGACGCCACAGTGACTCCCAGCGAGGGGCCTCGGCTTCGAGGCGCTGACGGAGCAGCCCAGCGGCCCTCCGGGCGAGCGCCCCGGGCGGCCCCGGCGCGAAGGGGCTGGGCAGACGCGACGGCACCTCCCGAGGCGACGGAGGGGCGTCGAAGAAGCGCGGGGACAGGGGTGGCTCGCTCACGGGATGCGCGAAGGAGGCTCTCACAGGTCCGGCGCTCCCGGGGGCCCTTCCCGGTGGACGGGCGGCTCGCCGGCACTCCTCCGGGAGACAGGGGGTCACGCCCGGTGACACGCGGCACTTGCGCCAGTGAGGACTGGTGGACAGAGGGCGTGCGGGGCCCACGCCGGGTTCGACAGCCCGCAAACCAGCGTCTATGTCCTCCCTTGCATGGTGTCCGCTCCGCGAGAGGTGCTGCTGTTCACCCTGGCAGGTCAACGCTACGGCCTCCCCACCGAGGACGTGCGTGAGCTGGTGCGCGCCGTGCGCCTGACGCCCCTGCCCCAAGCGCCGGATGTCGTCGAGGGACTGCTCAACCTGCACGGTCAGCTGCTCCCCGTGCTCGACCTGCGCCGGCGCTTCCGTCACCCCGCCCGGCCCCTGTCCGCCTTCGACCACCTCATCGTCGCCCAGGCCGGCCCCCGACAGGTTGCCCTGCGCGTGGACCGCGCCGAGGGCCTGCGCGTGGTCGCCCCCGACGAGTGGGACGAGACGCCCCGCGAGCTGCCCGGCGTCGGCTACGTCGCGGGCGCCGCCAAGCTGGAGGACGGACTGGTCCTGGTCCATGACCTGCGGGGGTTCCTCTCCGAGGCCGAATCCCTGGCCCTGGACGCGGCGCTCGCCTCCTCGACGGAGCGTGCGTGAGGCAAGGGCCGTGGAGCCATCCGGGCTTTCCCGCGGTGCTCGCGCTCGTCGAGGAGCGCGCGGGGCTCGCTCCGCCGTCCTGCCCCGCGTCCGCCGAGGAAGGCATCAGCCGCGCCATGGCTCGCGCGGGCGTCGGGGACTTCGAGACCTATCGCCTGCGCATCGCCGATGACGCGGCCGCGATGGATGACCTGCTCACCGAGCTCACCATCGGTGAGACGTACTTCTTCCGCACCCCCGAGCACTTCGAGCACCTGCGCCGCGTCGTCCTCCCCACCCTGCGCGAGCGCCATGGACAGGACTACAGCGCGCGCCTGTGGAGCGCGGCGTGCTCGTCCGGCGAGGAGCCGTACTCGCTGGCGGCCCTGCTGATGAACGAGGGCTGGAGTCAGCACATGACGGTGCTCGCCACGGATGTGTCGCGCACGGCGCTCGCGCGTGCGCGGCGCGCGCATTATGGCGAGTGGTCCCTGCGGGGCCCCTGGGCTGAGCGGATGCGCGCGCACCTGCGCCCGGAGGGCCGCCAGTACATCCTGGCGCCCGAGGTGAAACAGCACGTGCGCTTCAGCTACCTGAACCTCGCGCTCGACACGTGGCCCTCGCCCGACTCCGGCATCTGGCGGCTGGATGTCGTGTTCTGTCGCAACGTCCTCATCTACTTCAACGACGCCACCATCGAGGCCGTGGCCCGCCGCCTCCATGCGTCGCTCGCGGAGGGAGGGTGTCTCTTCACCGGTCCCTCGGACCCGCCGCTCGGAGGACTCGCTCCGCTGGAGCCCGTCCTCACCGAGTGGGGGGTGTTCTATCGGCGGCTGCCGCCTGGCACCACCGTGGCCGTCCCCGACGGGGCGCCGTTCGGCGCGCACGCGGCGGGGGCGCCGCATGATGGTTACGGGGCTCGAGCGCCGCACGAGACGTGGCCGTCGCATCCGGGAGGCGGCTCGTGGGTTCCTGGTTCGGGCCTTCATCCCGAGGCGGGCGCCACGGGACAGGGCGGCGCGTTCCAGCGTGGGATGGGCACTCCTCACGACGCGGGCGCTGCCGGCGCGCTTCGCTCTCCGCACGATACCGGCGTGGCGTCAGGCCCTGCTGGCTCGGCTCATCGCGGGATGGGCGCTCCGTACGATGCGAACTCGCCGTCAGGCACGGCTGGCTCGGCTCATCGCGGGATGGGCGCTCCGTACGATGCGGGCGCGGCGTCAGGCACGGCTCATCGCGGCACGGGCTCCTCGCACGAGGCCAGCGAAGCCGGGGCGCTCAACCGTGGGCCGGGCTTCGCGAACGATGCTGGCTCGTTGACGCAACCTGCTGGCGCGTTTCAGCGCGGGACGGGCTCCTCACACGCGGCCGGCGAAGCCGGGGCGCGCAACCGTGGGACGGGCGCTGCTGGCGCGTCTCAGCGCGGGCCAGGCTCCGCGGACGAGGCCGGTGTCGCGGGTGCGAACACGCAGGGCTCCGCGCCTCGTGGCGCCAACGCGCGCGTCCTCACCCCCGCGGAGCTGTCCGCCGCCCGCCGCGCGCTGGAGCGGGGTGAATGGCGCGAGGCCGCGACCCGGTTGGGCGCCCTGGACCCCGACCCGGACATCGCCACCGCCGCCGTGCGCGCCATCGCCAACCTGGATGCCCAGGCCGCCCTCTACGTCAGCGCCGAGGCCGCCACCCGCCACCCGTTGGTGCCCGGCCTGCGCTACCTCGAGGCCCTCCTCCTCCTCGGCCAGGGCCGCCTCCCCGACGCCGAGCGCGCCGTCCGTCAGGCCCTCTACCTGGAGCCCACCCTCGCCGTCGCCTGGCTCGTCCTCGGACGCGTGCTGCGCCGACTCGGCGACCACTCCGGCGCCCAGAAGGCCCTGCGCGAGGCCGAGACGCTCTGCGAGGCCCTGCCCCCCGACACCGCCGTGCCCCTCGCCGAGGGCGAGCGCGCACGCGAGCTGGCGCGCGCCGCCCGTGACGAGCGCGTCCGCATGGAAGGCTCCTGATGCCTCACTCCAAGAACATCGACT
The DNA here is from genome assembly GCF_024198255.1 of Myxococcus guangdongensis. Taxonomy (NCBI): domain Bacteria; kingdom Pseudomonadati; phylum Myxococcota; class Myxococcia; order Myxococcales; family Myxococcaceae; genus Myxococcus; species Myxococcus guangdongensis. Next base: position 90,533 of record NZ_JAJVKW010000003.1, on the reverse strand, counting down.
GGACCGTGGTCCGCGCCCGGCTCGCCGAGCTCGAGGCCTCTCGCGAGGCCCAGGGCGACCTCACCCCCGAGGAAGAGGCCGCGCTGCTCGACGAGCGCGCCCGCGCCCTCGGCCGCCCCCTCACCCCGGACATCGCCCCAGGCACCCTGCGCGAGATGGTGCGCTTCCGCGCCTCCGGCCAGGCGTACGCCCTGGAGTCCCGGTTCGTGCTCGAGGTGGTCCGCTCGGCGGAGGTCATCCCCCTGCCCGGCGCCCCCGCCGCGCTGCGCGGCCTCACCCTGCTGCACGGGGAGGTGCTCCCCGTCGTCGAGCTGGCCCCGCTCTTCGGCCGCGCGCCGTCGAACGCCGCCGGGCCCCTGCTCGTCGTGGGCACGCACCGGGCCGAGCTGGGCGTGCGAACCGAGGAAGTGCAGGAGGTCGCCCAGGTGTCCAGCCTGGACCTGCTGCCCACCCCCGAGGGCCTCGTGGACACCGCCGGCAGTCTGGTGTTCGCCGCCGACAGGGACGGAACTCTCTTGCTGGAGGGCGACTCGCTGCTGAGTGACAGTCGCCTCGTGTTCGATTTGTCCGACGAAGGAGTCGTATGAACATCGGGAACCGCATCGCGGTCGGCTTCGGACTCTCATTGCTGGTGCTGCTCATCCTGGCCGTCGTCGCGTTCCAGGGAGCCCGCCAGCTCAACGAGACCACCGAGGGCCTGGTCAAGGTCCATGAGAACTACAAGCTGGTGCGCGAGGTGCGCGCGCTGCTGGTCGACGCGGAGACAGGACAGCGAGGCTTCCTGCTCACCGGCGAGGACCCGTACCTGGAGCCCTATCAACAGGCGCTCGCCACGCTGCAGCAGGACCTCAACCTGATGCGCGACGCGATGGCCCCCTATCCCCAGCAGCGCAACCGCATGGTCCGCCTGGAGCCGCTGGTCACGGCGCGACTGGCCCTGCTCGAGGAAGGCATCCGTCAGCGTCGGGAGAAGGGCCTGGAGGGCTCGCTGCCCATCGTCCGGGGCCACCGCGGCAAGGAGCTGATGGACCAGGTGCGCGGCGTCATCAGCGAGATGCTCGCCGAGGAGTCGGAGCGCTGGACCGAGCACTCCGAGGCCGCCCGGGAAGCGGCGCGGCAGATCATGTGGGTGCTCGCCATCTGCGCCGTGCTGGGATTGCTCATCGTCTCCGTGGGCAGCTACGTCATCACCCGCAGCATCACCGTCCCGCTGCGCCGGCTGATGCTGGGCGTGGAGCAGTTGGGCGCGGGGAAGCTGGCCCAGCGCATCGACATCAAGGGCCGCGACGAGACGGCGGAGCTGGCGCGCGCCTTCAACGAGATGGCCGACCGCCGCCAGCAATCCGAGGCGCAGATCGCCCGGCAGTCCGAGCAGCGCGAGCACACGCTGCGCACCGTGGCGGAGTTCGTCAATCAGCTCGCGGGCGCCAGCTCCCAGATTCTCGCCAGCACCACCGAGCAGGTGGCCGGCGCCCAGGAACAGGGCAGCGCGGTGACGGAGACGGTGAGCACCATCGAGGAGATCACCAAGACGTCCGAGGAGGCCGCCGGCCGCGCGCGCAACGTCAGCGACTCCGCGCGCCACGCCGAGGAGGTGGGCCGCTCGGGTCGACGCTCGGTGGAGGAGGCCGTCTCTTCCATGGGCACGGTGCGCGAGCAGGTGGAGTTCATCGCCCAGCGCATCCTCGCGCTCGCCGAGCAGGCGCAGGCCATCGGCGACATCATCACCACCGTCAACGACATCTCCGAGCAGACGCACATGCTCGCGCTCAACGCCTCCATCGAGGCCAGCCGCGCGGGGGAGAACGGCCGGGGCTTCGCCGTCGTCGCCGCCGAGGTGAAGGCGCTGGCGGACCAGTCCAAGAAGGCCACCAGCCAGGTGCGCCAGATTCTGGGGCAGATCCAGAAGGCCACGCACGGCGCGGTGATGACCACCGAGGAGGGCACCAAGAGCGTGGCCACGGCCACCCGCATCGTGTCCGAGGCGGGCTCCACCATCCAGACGCTGTCGGACCTGCTCGCGCAGGCGTCGCTCACCGCCGCGCAGATCGCCGCGTCCGCCAACCAGCAGGCCACGGGCATCGCGCAAATCCGACAGGCCATGCATGACGTCAACCAGGCCACGCAGCAGGGCCTGCTGTCGTCGCGTCAGACGGAGCGGGCCATGCAGGACATCAACGGCATGGGCCAGAAGCTCAAGGGCCTGCTCGAAGAGTACGGTCGCTGATGGACCGCGACAGGCTCGCACAAGCGTTGCTCGCCACGTTCCTCGAGGAGCTCGAGGGGCATGTGACGTCGCTCAACCGCGATTTGCTCGCGTTGGAGCGGGAGCAGGGGACACCGCCCGCCACCGAGCGGGTGTCGGCGCTCTTGCGCACGCTGCACAGCGTGAAGGGCGCCGCGCGCGCGGCCAGTGCGCTGCTGGTGGAGACGGCCTGTCACCGGCTGGAGGAGGTGCTCGAGCCCTTGCGCGACCGGCGCACCGCGAGCCCGGAGATGTATGAGTTGTGCTTCGCCGCCGTGGACGCGCTGGACGACGCGGGGCGGCGGCTGGCGTCGCGGCAGGAGCTGACGGGCTCTCCGTTGGAGTTGCTGCTGCCGGACCTGGAGCGCGCGGCCCAGGCCGCGGCGGCACCGGCGCGTCCCGTGGAGTCGGGGACCTCGCGCGCGACGGCGAGCGGGAGCGTGGGCAGCGCGGGGAATCGGGGCACCAGCGGCCCGGACTTCGCCCGCGACGCGGGGGCTTCACGCCCGCCGGGGGCAGGCGGCCCGGAGGCCTCTGGCGACGGAGGAGGTTCACGCGCGTCGGGCTCCGGTGGACAGGACTCCTCTCGCGACGGGGGAGGTTCACGCGCGCCAGGAGCCGGCGGCGCGGAGTCCTCTCGTGCCCCGGGCGCGGAGCCGTCGGAGCCCTCGGCCGGTGGCGCCGTGCTGGAGACGACGCTTCCGGTGCGTGTGTCCGCGCAGAAGCTGGACGCGCTGTTGTCGCGCAGTGGGGAGCTGCGCGTCGCCGCGCTGCGACTGGAAGGCCGAGCCGAGACGCTGGAGACGGTGCGCGAGGAGCTCTCCCGCGTGCGCGACGCCGTGCGCGGCACCGACGGTGAGGCGGCGCTGCGCCGCGCGGAGACGGAGCTGGCGCGGGTGGCGCGCGAGCTGGCCGCCGACCAACGCGCGCTCGGCGGCGTGGCCACCGGCATGGATGACGAGGTCCGCCGCGCGCGCACCCTGCCCTTCGTCGAGGGCTGCAGCGGCCTGGAGCGCGCCGCGCGCGACGTCGCCCGCTCCGAGGGCAAGAAGGTCCGCCTGGAAATCCAGGGCGGCGCGCTGGAGCTGGACCGCTCCCTGCTCCAGTCCCTGCGCGAGCCGATGCTGCACCTGGTGCGCAACGCCGTGGCGCATGGCCTGGAGTTCCCCGAGGAGCGCGTGCGCGCGGGCAAGCCCGAGGAGGGGCTCGTCACGCTGTCGGCGCGGCTTCGCGGCAGCCGCGTGGAAGTCACGGTGGAGGACGACGGACGCGGCATGGACCTGCGAGCGCTGCGCGAGCGCGCCATCGCGCGGGGACTCGAGGTCTCCGAGGACGACGCGGACACGGCGCGGCTCGCCTTCCACCCGGGCCTGTCCACCACGTCGCGGGTGACGGAGGTCGCCGGGCGCGGCGTGGGCCTGGACGTGGTGCGCACCCAGGTGGAGACGATGCGCGGCACGGTGGAGGTGGCCACGCAGCCCGGCAAGGGCGCGCGCTTCACGCTCGACGTGCCCCTCACGCTGAGCACCCTGCGGGTGCTGCTGGTGTCCACCGGAGGACAGACGCTGGCCCTGGCCAGCGAGGGCGTGGCGCGACTGGTGCGGCTGGCGCCCGAGGAGGTGCGCGACGTGGAGGGCCACCCCACGTGGGTGGCCGAGGACGCGCTGGTGCCCCTGGCCTCCCTGTCCGACGTGCTGGGCCTGCCGCCCGGGCCTCCGCGTCAGCGCCGGGGAGCGGTGGTGCTGGCGGCCGGCACCGCGCGCGCCGCGCTGGTGGTGGACGAGGTGCTGGCCGAGCAGGAGGCCCTCGTCCGCGCGCTGGGTCCTCGCGTGCGCCGCGCGCGTCACGTGTCGGCGGCGGCGGTGCTGCCGGACGGACGGCTGTCCCTGCTGCTCAACCCCGTCTCACTCGTGCGGGCCGCGGGGGGTCGTCCCTCCACGGCGCTGTTCCCCACCCCGGCCGCCCGGGCGACGCGGCGGCGAATCCTCCTGGCGGACGACTCGCCCACCACGCGCGCGCTCGAGCAGAGCATCCTGGAGGGCGCCGGCTACGACGTGGTGGCGTGCGCGGACGGGGCCGAGGCCTGGGAGCGCCTGCAGACCGTCGGCGCCGAGGCGCTGGTCCTGGACGTGGAGATGCCGCGCATGGACGGCATCGCGCTCACCGAGGCCGTGCGCGCCTCCCCCCGCTTCTCGCGACTGCCGGTGGTGCTGGTCACCGCCCGGGGCAAGCCCGAGGACAAAGCACGCGGGCTTCAAGCGGGGGCCAGTGCTTATCTTGTGAAAAGCGCGTTCGACCCGACGAGCCTGCTGGAGACGCTGAGACGACTGCTATGAGGACTGAACCGTTGCGCATCGTGGTGGCCGAGGACTCGCCCACCGCCCGCCGATTGCTGGTGGAAATCCTCCGCGCCGACCCGGCGCTGAGCGTGGTGGGCGAGGCGAAGGACGGCATGGAGGCGGTGGAGCTGGCCCAGCGGCTGCGGCCCCACCTGGTGACGATGGACATCCAGATGCCGCGCATGGACGGGCTGGAGGCCACGCGCCGAATCATGACGGAGGTGCCCACCCCCGTCGTCGTCGTGTCCACGCTGGTGGAGCGCGACATCCAGACGTCCATGGCCGCGCTGCGCGCCGGCGCGCTCGCGGTGCTCCAGAAGCCCCTGGGCCCCGAGTCCCCGGACTTCGACGCGGAGAGCCGTCGACTGCGCGACACCTTGAAGGCCATGGCGGAGGTGAAGGTGGTGCGCCGCTGGCCGGACCGGGGCACCGCGCCCGTGCCGCCGCCCCCCGCCACGCCCGCGCCCCGCAAGCAGCCGCCGCACACGGCGGTGGTGGCGCTGGCGGCGTCGACGGGAGGACCGGCCGCGCTGTTCCGGCTGCTGTCGGAGCTGCCCTCGGACTTCCCCGCGCCCGTGCTGGTGGTGCAGCACATCGCGCTCGGCTTCGGTCCGGGCCTGGCGTCCTGGCTGGCCACGGCGGGGCCCCTGCCCGTGCGGGTGGCGGAGGAGGGGGAGCTGCTGCTGCCCGGCAACGTCTATCTGGCGCCGGACGACCGGCACCTCGGCGTCCAGGACGGCCGCGCGCAGGTGTCCAAGGCGGCGCCCGTCAACGGCTTCCGCCCCTCGGCGACGTGGCTGTTCCGCTCGGTGGCGAGGGCGCATGGCGCGGAGTCGCTCGCGGTGGTGCTCACGGGCATGGGCCAGGACGGCCTGGAGGGCATCCGCGAGCTGCGTGAGGCGGGGGGCCGGGTGCTGGCGCAGGACGAGGAGTCCTCCGTCGTCTTCGGCATGCCGGGCGTGGTGGTGGGGGCGGGGCTGGCGGACGAGGTCGTCTCCCTGGCCTCCCTGCCCTCCCGACTGACGCTCGCCGTCCGGGCAGGCTCACAGTCGGGGTGAGCCACAATATCCGCTTCTTGAAACTTGGAGCCTGACGGAGCAGGGAGGAATGGCCTTCGCGTCACGGGGTGTCAATATCCCGTCAGGTCCAATCCTCCGTTCCGATGAGCACATCCCCGCCTTCCTTCGTGTCCGCCTTCATGGCGCTCCCCGACCCGGCCTACGTCCTGGACGCGGCGGGACGTCTCGTCGCGACGAGCGCCTCCGGCGCGCGGGCGTTCGGCCAAGGCCCCGAGGGGCTGGTGGGTCGGAGTTGGAGCGAGCTGGGCCTGCCTGTCGAGGACGCCGCGAGGCTGGAGTCCGCGCGAGCGCGGGCCTCGTCGCTGGGCGACAGCGTCACGGTGGAGCTGCCCTGGCCCATGGACTCGGGCCTGCGGCGGCACGCGCTGGTGCTCACCCCGCTGCCCGCGTCGGAGAGCGGGCAGGGCCTGGTGCTGGTGACGGCGCGGCCGCTGACGGAGGCGGAGGCGGTGTACTCGCGCGCGCTGGAGCTGGAGCAGGTGGCGCGCGCGGAGGTGGAGCAGGCCGAGCGGCGACGCTCGTTCCTCTACCAGGCGATGACGACGCTGTTCACCCACCCGCCGGATCCGCACGGCATGTACACGCTGCTGGCGCACCTGGCGGTGCCGGACCTGGCGGACTGGTGTCTGGTGGACGCGCTGGAGCAGGGCAACTGGGTGTCGCGCGTGGCGGTGGCGTGCCTGGACCCGACGCAGCAGGAGCGCGCGGCGGCGCTGCCCCAGCGCATGGAGCGGCGCGACGACGCGCCGGTGGGGCTGTTGCGCGTGCTGCGCACCGGGGAGCCGGAGCTGGTGCCGGCGGTGACGGATTCACTGCTGCGCGCCGCGGCGGCCGAGCCCGCGCACCCGGCGCTGCTGCGCACGCTGCAGGCGCGCTCGTACATGATCATCCCGCTGCGCGCGCGCGGGAACACGCTGGGCGCGGTGACCTTCGTCGCCTCGGGTTCGGGCCGGCGGTACGGGCCGGATGACCTGGCGCTGGCGGAGGACCTGTGCCTTCGCGCGAGCCTGGCCATCGACAACGCGCGGCTGGTGGGCGAGTCGCGCCGCGCGGCCCGGGCGCGCGAGGACCTGCTCGCGGTGGTGTCGCACGACCTGAAGAACCCGCTGGGCGTGGTGCAGCTGGGCTCGGCGCTGCTCTTGCGCGGGCCGGGCGCGCGGCCGGGCGGGGAGATGGTGGCCAAGCAGGCCACGCGCATCCAGGACGCGACGGACCGGATGTCGCGGCTCATCTCGGACCTGCTGGACTGGGGACGGCTGGAGGCGGGGGGACTGCCGCTGGAGCTGGGCGAGCACTCGGTGACGGCGCTCGTCACGGAGGCGATGGACGCCATCCGGCCGCTGGCCGAGGCCAAGGGGCTGCACCTGCACACGCGCTCCACCGAGGACGACGTGCGCGCGAAGTGCGACCGCACGCGGGTGCTCCAGGTCCTGGGCAACCTCTTGGGCAACGCGGTGAAGTTCACCCCGCCGGGTGGAGACTTGGAGGCGGGCGTGTCCGTGCGCAACGGCGAGGTGTGCATCCACGTGCGCGACACGGGCTCGGGCATCGACCCGGAGGCGCTGCCGCACATCTTCGACCGGTACTGGCAGGCGCGCGACGCGGCCAGTCGGGGCACGGGGCTGGGGCTGGCCATCGCCAAGGGACTGGTGGAGGCGCACGGCGGGCACATCCAGGCGCGCAGCACGAAGGGCGAGGGCAGCACCTTCTCCTTCACGCTGCCGCTGACGGGCGTGTCCACCGCGCCGCACTCCGGCACGTCCCGCGCGCGACTGGACGCATGAAGCGGAGCGAGGACGGCTAGAGTCCTCGCCCGTCCATGCTCACCACGGAGCCGCTCCCCACCGCGTTCCTGCTCGCCGTCTGCGGAGCGCTGCTGGCGCTCAGCGTCTTGTTCAGCCGGGCCTCCGGCCGCTTCGGCATCCCCGTGGCGCTCCTGTTCCTGGGCGTGGGCATGGCGGCGGGCTCGGACGGCCCGGGCGGCATCGCCTTCGACAACTACGGCTTCGCCTTCCGGCTGGGCACGGTGGCGCTGGTGCTCATCCTGTTCGACGGCGGCCTGAACACGCCGCTGTCCGCCATCCGCTCCGCGCTGCGTCCGGCGGCGGCGCTGGCGACGGTGGGGGTGGTGGCCACGGCGGCGTTGATGGGCGCGGCGGCGCACTTCCTCTTCGGCTTCGGGTGGACGCAGGCGTTGCTGCTCGGCGCCATCGTGTCGTCCACGGACGCGGCGGCGGTGTTCTCCGTGCTGCGCGGCAGCGGGCTGCACCTGAAGCAGCGCGTGGGCACGACCCTGGAGTTGGAGTCGGGGTTGAACGACCCGATGGCCGTCATCCTCACCACGGGCCTGACGCACACGCTGGCGAGCGGCAAGGCGCCGGGGTGGGAGCTGGCGGTGGAGGCGGTGGTGCAGATGGTGGTGGGCGCGGGGCTGGGGCTCGCGATGGGCCTGGGCGCGAGGCTGTTGCTCAAGCGCCTGCGGCTGCGCGTGGCGGGGCTGTACCCGGTGATGACGCTGGCGCTGGCGCTGTTGTCCTTCGGCCTGCCCACGCTGCTGCACGGCAGCGGCTTCCTGGCGGTGTACGTGGTGGGCATCGCGCTGGGCAACGAGACCATCCGCTACCGCACGGGCCTGCTGCGGGTGCACGACGCGCTGGCGTGGCTGTCCCAGGTGCTGATGTTCCTGGTGCTCGGGTTGCTGGTGTATCCGCGAAACCTGGTGGAGGTGGCGTGGGAGGGGTTGGGGTTGGGGTTGGTGCTCGCCTTCCTGGCGCGGCCGTTGGCGGTGTTCCTGTGCCTCTTGCCGTTCCGGTTCCCCTTCGGGGAGATGGTCTACACGGGCTGGGTGGGGTTGAGGGGTGCGGTGCCCATCATCCTGGCGACGTTCCCCGTGCTGGCGAACGCGCCGGGCTCGCGGGACATCTTCAACATCGTGTTCTTCATCGTGGTGGTGAACGGGCTCATCCCCGGGGCCACGGTGCCGTGGGTGACGAGGAAGCTGGGCCTCGCGGCCAACGTGCCCGAGCCGCCCCAGGCGGTGCTGGAGATCGCGTCCACGCAGCTGCTCAAGGGTGAGCTGAGCTCGTTCTACATCGACAAGGCGTCCGCGGTGGCGGGCGAGCGGCTGGCGGACCTGCCCTTCCCACCGGGCTCGGCGGCGATGCTGCTGGTGCGTGGGCAGGAGCTGCTCGCGCCCAAGGGCGACACCGTGTTCCAGCCCGGCGACCACGTGTATGTCTTCGGCCACGCGGAGGACCTGCCGCTGCTGCGCCTGCTCTTCGGCCAGCAGGAGGACGCGTAGGCGCACGAGGGCTGGCCCGCGCAGAGGCGCCGATGCTTTGCCTTCGAAGCATCGGCGCGTGACGTGGCTGTGATTGCTCGTCCCAGGCGTCCGTGACAGGAAGCGGCTTCATGTCCTTCCTGCATCAGGCGCTGGTGTTCCTGGCGGCCGCGGTGGTGTCCGTCCCGCTGTTCAAGCGGCTCGGCTTGGGCTCGGTGCTGGGCTACCTCGTCGCGGGCGCCGTCATCGGTCCTTCGGGCGCGAGGCTCATCGGCGACGTGGAGAACGTGCTCCACTTCTCCGAGCTGGGCGTGGTCCTGCTGCTGTTCGTCATCGGCCTGGAGCTCCAGCCCTCGCGCCTGTGGAGCCTGCGCCACTCCGTCTTCGGCGTGGGCGGCGCGCAGGTGCTCGTCACCGGCGCCCTGCTCGCGGGCGTCTGCTGGCTGTTCGGCCTGTCGCCCGGCGCGTCCATCATCGCGGGCTTCGGCCTGTCGCTGTCCTCCACCGCCTTCGCCCTGCAGTTGCTCGCCGAGCGCAACCAGCTCACCACCGGCTACGGACGCCTGGCCTTCGGCATCCTCCTGTTCCAGGACCTGGCCGTCATCCCGCTGCTCGCGCTGCTGCCCCTGCTGGGCCACACGAACACGACGTCCCCCGAGCCCGGCTGGCTCACCGGCCTCAAGGTGGTGGCCGTGCTCGCGGGCGTGGTGCTCTCAGGCCGCTTCCTCCTGCGTCCCCTCTTCCGCGCCGTGGCCTCGTTCCACAGCCAGGAGCTGTTCACCGCCACCGCGCTGCTCGTCGTCGTGGGCACCGCCGCCCTGCTCAACGCCGTGGGCCTGTCCATGGCGCTCGGCGCGTTCCTCGCCGGCGTGCTCCTGTCCGAGTCCGAGTACCGCCACGAGCTGGAGGCCGACATCGAGCCCTTCAAGGGCCTGCTGCTCGGCCTGTTCTTCATCGCCGTGGGCATGAGCGTGAACCTGCGCCTCATCGTCGAGCAGCCCGTGCTCATCACCGCCCTCGTCCTGGGCCTCGTCGCCCTCAAGGGCGCGGTGCTCTACGGCCTGGGACGCTTCAGCCTCAAGGAGAACGAGCCCTCGCTCAGCCTGGGCGTGGTCATCTCCCAGGGCGGCGAGTTCGCCTTCGTCCTCTTCGCGCTCGCCGTGTCCTTCCACGTGATGAGCGCGCACGAAGCGGACCTGCTCGTCGTCGTCGTGGGCCTGTCCATGGCCACGACGCCCGTGCTCTACGCGGCCTACGAGCGCTACGTCCGTCCCCGCTTCCAGAAGAAGGCCCAGACGCGCGAGTTCGACGTGGCGCCCGAGGAGGACCACCCCGTCATCATCGCCGGCTTCGGCCGCGTGGGTCAGGTGGTGGGCCGGCTCCTGCGCGCCAAGCGCATCGGGTTCACCGCCATCGACGCGAGCCCCGAGCACATCGACTTCATGAAGCGCTTCGGCAGCCAGGTGTTCTACGGCGATGCGTCCCGGCTGGACCTGCTGCGCGCCGCCCGCGCCGACAAGGCCCGCGTCTTCGTGCTCGCCATCGACGACATGGAGGCCTCCCTGCGCACCGCGAAGACGGTGAAGGAGCACTTCCCGCACCTGGTCATCTTCGCGCGCGCCAGGAACCGCGTGCACGCCTACCAGTTGCTGGACCTGGGCATCGAGCACGTCATGCGAGAGACCTTCGCCGGCAGCATGGAGCTGGGCGGCGACATCCTCCAGACGATGGGGCTCACCTTCTCCGAGAGCCACCGCGTCATGGAGCGCCTGAGAGAGCACGACGAGAAGCTCCTGCGCGAGACGGCCCGCTTCCACCGCGACGAAGCCAGGCTGGTGGAGGCCGCCGCCCGCGCCCGGAAGGAGCTGGAGCGCCTGTTCGAACAGGACGACGCCGAGCAGAAGAAGTCCGCCTGAGCCGCCCGCCCCCGCGAGCCGGGGGCTCCTGGACAGGGCCCCTCACCACGTCCGGACCGGGCAACCCCACCTCCCCGGGATTCCGGACTCCAGACGAAAACGCCACATCCAAGACCCACCCAGTTTCCCAGGTTATCTGAACCCGCATTCACCCTGGGCGCATCCGGCCGGCCGAATTGCAGTCACGCTGCAAGAACCGGCCGTTCGGAACGGCAGGCAGGGACCTGGAGCGCACCGAGCGAGGAAGGAGCAGCGGGGGCCGCTCGCGCCAGACACGGAGCGGAGTATGGTTCTGCCCGGATGCGCTTCGGCCTCACCGCAGCACTCAAGTTCGCCCCCTTCCGTGCCTCGGCCCACGCGGAAGCGCGGGGGCTCCACGCGCTGACGACGTCACCCCGTGCGCGGGGGACGGGCGCCGCGCCACGGCGCCCCCTTGCGCGGAGCACCTTCTCGATGAGGAGCCCGGAGAATCCCGAGGCAGCCTGTCCTCCTTCCTGACACGGCCCCTCCTTCTCTCCTCGTCCTCCAGCTCCCCCCGCGAAAACCACGACGCATGCCCTCCACCCCCGCAAAGAAGCGCCCGCGTTCCCCGGCCCCGACCCTCCCCTCCGAGGCGTCGTCCGGCGTACCGCTGCATGCGCTCCTCGAGGGTCTGCCGGATGCGTTCTTCACGCTCGACGCCGGCTGGCGCTTCACCTACGTGAGCCCGCGCATGGCGGAGCTGTTGGAAGGCACCGCCGCGGTCGGCGACGACGTGCGCCGCGCGTGCCCCCAGCTGCTGGAGCTGCGCCGCCACCTGCGCTTCGAGCAGCCCGCCACCCAGCAGCCCGCCACGCGCTTCGAGCACGGCTGGCCGGAGCGGGACTCGACGTTCGACGTGCGCGCGCGCGTGGTGCCCGGGGGCCTGTTGGTCCACTGCCGGGACATCAGCGGGGAGAAGCGCGCGAAGGAGGAGCTGCGCCGCGCGAGCGAGGTGTTCCGCGCCATCCACGAGGGGACGACGGACTCCGTCTACACGAAGGATTTGGAGGGCCGCTACCAGCTCATCAACGCCTCCGGCGCGCGCGCGGTGGGCTACGAGGTGGAGCAGATGGTGGGCCGCACGGACCACGAGCTGTTCGCGCCCGAGGTCGCCCGCGTCAACGCCGCCAACGACAGGGAGGTGCTCGCCTTCGGCCGCACCGTCACCTACGAGGACGCGCAGCCGGGTGTGGAGGGCCCGCGCGTGTGGCTGTGCACCAAGGGCGTGCTGCGCGACGGCGAGGGCAAGGTGGTGGGGCTGTTCGGCATCAGCCGCGACATCACCCAGCGCAAGTGGGCCGAGGAGGAGGCGCGCCGCCACTCCGAGTTCCAGGAGCAGCTGATGGGCATCGTCAGCCACGACATCAGGAGCCCCCTGGGCGCCATCATGAACTGGTCGCGCGTCATGGCCGAGTCCGGCACCGCCGAGGACGCCCGGCGCACCAGTCAGCGCATCGCCACCGCGGCGGTGCGAATCGAGCGGCTCACGCGCCTGTTGCTCGACTTCACGCGCACCCGGCTGATGGGCGGCGTGGCGATTGAGCCCCGGCCCATGGACATCAAGGATTTGGCCCTGCGCGTGGCGCACGAGTTCCGCGTGGCCTACCCCGAGCGCGTCATCGAGGTGGAGCACAAGGGCAACACGCAGGGCATGTGGGACCCGGACCGGCTGGGCCAGGTGGCCAGCAACCTGCTGGAGAACGCGCTGAAGTTCGGCCCCTCGGACACGCCGGTGCGGATGGAGGTCCGGGCCACGCGCGGCAACAAGGTGGTGCTGGAGGTGCACAACGGCGGGCGGCCCATCCCCGCGCACCTCTTGCCGCACCTGTTCGAGCCCTTCCGCAGCGGCCCGCAGACGACGCGCACGCTGAAGATGAGCTACGGGCTGGGGCTCTACATCGTCCGGGAAATCGTCCAGGCGCACGGCGGGGGCATCGAGGTGAGCTCCACCGAGGACGACGGCACGTCCTTCACGGTGACGCTGCCGCGCCGCTCGCTGCCAGCCCGGCCCCAGGCTCAGTCGCCGCGCGTGCCGCGCTCCGAGCCCAGGTAGCGGTTGAGCAGCGCCGCCAGCTCCGAGCCCGCGAAGGGCTTGGTGAGGTAGTCGGTGCAGCCGCTGTCGAAGCCCGCCTGCACGCTCGCGGGCTCCATGCGCGTGCTGCACAGGATGATGGGCGTGTGGCGCGTGGGCTCACGCTCGCGCAGCGCGCGGCAGGTCTGCAGGCCATCCAGGTGCGGCATGTGGATGTCGAGCACCACCAGGTCCGGTGCCTCCACCGCCACGCGCGCCAGCGCCTCCAGCCCGTCGCGGGCGATGAGCGTCTCGTAGCCGCGCTCCACCATCATCATCTGGTGGAGCATCAACACCGTGTGCGAGTCGTCGACCAGCAGGACCTTCTTGCGCCGCATGACGCCTCCTGGAGGGGGAGCTGGGTGCTCACGCGGGGGACGTGGCCTGGCAGAGCTGCCGCAGGTGCATCAGGCGCGGAGGGCCCATGCCCAGGAAGCGCACCCCCATGCCGTGGGGCGCGCACAGGCCCTCGCGCCGCGCGCAGGGGTTGGCCCACGCCACCACGCCATGGGACTCCAGCCGCTCGCCCGTGGTGGGCAGGTGCAGCCGCAGCGTCACCGCCGCGCCGGGCCGCGCCGGCACCAGCGTGCGCACGAAGAGGCCCGCGGGGCTCATCGCGAAGGACACGCCCGACGTCCACGCGGCGCCCTTGCTCTCGCCCTCCGCGAACTCCACCGGACAGCAGAAGGGCACCCGCTCCTCCACCCGGAGCGACGCGCCGTCGCGGCCCAGGAGCGTGTGCACGCGCGGCAGGAGCGCCCCCGCCCGCGCGCACTCCGCGGGCGTCACCGACAGGGACGGCACTCCCTCCAGGAGCGCGCGCGCCGTGACCCCCGCGCGGGCCCACACCCCACCCCAGGCTCCGTCGCCCGCGACGACGAGCAGGTGGGGCCGGGCGCCGTGCTCCTCCACCCGCGTGGCGGCGCCCTCCACGGTGGCGCTGTAGAGCAGGTGGTGGCCAGAGGCCTCCAGCAGCGAGCCCAGCCCCGTCCACGTGCGCGCGCCGCCCGCGCCCGCGAGCAGCACCACGCGCGGGCTGTAGCGCTCGCTCGGAGGGGCCACGGGGCTCTTGCCCAACAGCGCGGACAGCCGGGCGCGCACGGCCGCCTCGCTCACCGGCGTCACCAGACAGTCCTCGATGCCCTCGGCGTCCGCCGCCTCCAGCACCTCCGCGGGGGTCTCCGGCTCGGCCACCAGCACCAGCGGCGCGCCGGACGCGCCCACGCGCGCCTTCAGCCCGCCCAGGCCCCCGGGGCCGCGCTCGCGCACCTGCCGCCAGTGGACCAGCACCAGCCGGGGCCGCGCTCGCGAGGTGGGCTCATGGGCCACTCCACCCGCGATGGCCGCCTGCACCGGCTCACACCCCAGCGCCCGGGCGGCGCGCGACAAACACAGCCACGCCTCGCCCACCACGCCCACCCACAGGACACGGGGCGCCCCGGGCGCCTCGCCGATGACGGGCCGGACAGGGCCTGAGGCCATCCTCATGCGGATTCTCCGTGTCTGGTTCCCCCCGGCCCCGCCGCTCGCGTTGTTGGCGAGATATGGGAAACAGCTACACGGTGAATACTCCCCCTGGTCGGATTCCAGGGAGAGATGAGGAATACAGGACAGAGAGAATCAGCCCGACCTTTCGGTGCGGGCGACGTCAGACGCGGGCGACATTCACCCCGGAGTCCACCGCCTGCAGCTCATCGCCGAAGGACACGTCCACGGCGCCGCCCTGGGGCGGGTCATAGGGCGCGCGGCCGACCTGGGTGGTGCCGAAGCGGGGGAACAGGGGCGCCAGCACATAGGAGCGGAAGCACCAGCCGAAGAAGCTCACCGGCTTGAGCTGCGGGTCGATGGAGGCGGCAATCTTGGCGTGCGCTTCCGGCAGCAGGCTCCAGTGCAGCCCCGGCGTCTCATGGTGCACCGCGTGCAGCCCGTTGTTGAAGAGGAAGAAGTTGATGAGGCGGCCGGTGAAGCTGCGGCTGTGGTCGTGCTCGCTCCAGGGGTCCGCGTGGACGTGCTGGATGTAGTTGAAGAACATGATGGTCCACAGCGAGAAGAACGCCGGAATCAGGAACGCGAAGACCCAGACGCGCAGGCCACCACCGATGCCGTGCAGATACATCGCCAGCGCGACGAGCGCCGCGTGGGTGCCGCCCCAGACGATGTACTGGAGGACAATCTGGCGGAACAGGGCCGGGTTGCGCGCGCGCGCCTTCTCGATGAAGGCCTTGGTCGGCTCCTGCTGCCAGTAGGTGGAGACGAAGGGGAAGAGGAAGGCGACGAGGAAGTTGTGCTTCTTCGAGTAGCGCCAGGTGATGGTGGCGTCGCCCGCCTTGTTCACGAACTTGTGGTGGTTCAGGTTGTGCGTCGGAATCCAGACGAAGGTCGGATAGCCGTAGAACAACGACAGCCACATGCCCATCGCCTCGTTCATCTTCCGGTTGCGGAAGGTGGGGCTGTGGTTGTGGTTGTGGGCGATGACACCCGCCGACAGCGCCAGGTAGCACGCCAGCGGGCACAGGTACGGGATGAGCGACGGGGCCCAGAACATCGAGAGGGCCACCACGGGCATCGCCAGGCACCAGAGGAGGGTGCGGATGTCGGCGCTGTAACGGAGCATGGCGCGCAGTGTGCCCTACGCCCCAGTGAAGGCCCAAATCAATCGCTCGCCCTCCAGCGAGGCCTCCCTCTGCCTCTCGCCGTGTAGGAGAGCGGGCGACGCTCTCCCCACCCGCGCTTCCCGGGATTCAGCGCAAGTGGGAGCGCAAGAGTTGCACCATGCCGTTCAGGGGCGCGCTCGCGGTGGTCAAACCCGCCTCGTCGACGGCGCGAGGCATGCCGTAGACGACGCAGGAGCTCTCCGACTCGGTGAGCACCACGCCGCCCGCCTCGCGGATGGCGCGCGCGCCGTCGCGGCCGTCCTCCCCCATGCCGGTGAGCACCACGCCCACCGCGTCCTTGCCCCAGACGCGGGCGGCGCTCTGGAAGAGCACGTCCACGGAGGGGTGGTGGGGCATGCGCAGGGGGTGACGGTCCAGGCGCACCAGGCTGAGCGCGCCGTGGCGCTCCAGTTTGAGGTGCTGGCCGGCGCGGGCGAGCACGACGCGCCCGGGGAACAGCTCCATGCCGTCCTCCGCCTCGCGCACCTCCAGCGGACACAGCGCGTCCAGCCGCCGCGCCACCGCCTCCGTGTAGCCGGGGGGGATGTGCAGCGCGAGCGCCATGGGCGCGGGGAAGTCCGCGGGCAGCTCCGACAGCAGCTTCGTCAGGGCCTGCGGGCCACCGGTGGAGGTGCCCACCACCACCAGCTGCCGGGCGGACGCGAGTGCGTCCGGGGACGCGGAGGACAGGGGGTGGCCGGGCGAGGCCACGGGGCGCCGCGCGGCGCGGGCCGCGATTCGCACCTTCTCCACCAGCTCCGCGCCCAGCTCGTAGAGCCGGTCCGTGGCCAGCGCGGTGGGCTTGTGCACCAGCTCCACCGCGCCGCTCTGGAGGGCGGACACCGCCAGCTCGCTCTCCTCGCCCGCGCTGCTGACCACGACGACGCGCGGCGCGTGCTCCATGGAGGACAGGGCGCGCAGCACGCCCAGCCCGTCCAGGTTGGGCATCACCAGGTCCAGGGTGAGCACGTCCGGCGACAGCTCCGCCACCTTCTCCAGCGCGTCCAGGCCGTCCCGGGCGGTGTCCACCACCTGGATGTCCGTGGCGCCCGACAGCACCTGCTTGAGCACCTTGCGCGCGAAGGCCGAGTCGTCGACCACCAGCACGCGGATGGGGGCTGGGGTCATCATGCGTCCGCCTTGTTGTAGAAGAAGACGCCCCGGCGCTCCTCGCAGGAGAGCGCGGTGCCGAAGCGCATGAGCGACTCGGAAGTGCCCACCAGCAGCTGGCCACGGGGCTTGAGCACGCTCGCCAGCGACGCCACCACCCGGCGCGCCGTGTCGTCCTGGAAGTAGATGAGCACGTTGCGGCAGAGGATGGCGTCGAAGGCGCCCAGCCGCGCCACGGCGGCCTCGTCCACCAGGTTGATGCGCTTCCACTGCACCGCGTCCACCAGCTCGGGCTTCACCCGCACGCGCCCCTCCACGCCTCGCTCCAGCCAGCGGCCCTCCACGCCCGGTGGCAGGGCGCGCAGCGAGCGCAGGTTGTGGTCCCCCGAGCGCGCGCGCTCCAGGGCCCGCGGGCTCAAGTCGCTGGCGACGATTTCCACACCGGACAGCACGCCCCGGTCCGCCAGCATCATCGCCAGCGTCAGGGGCTCCTCGCCGGTGGAGCACGCCGCGCACCAGACGCGGGGCTTGCGCCCCTGACGCACCTGGGGCACCAGCACGTCCTCCACGAGCACCAGCAGGGGCTGCGCCTCGCGGAAGAAGTACGTCTCGTGGACCAGCAGCGAGTCCACCAACGCGTCCAGCGCCTCGGAGCCCGCCGGGTCGTAGCGCAGGAAGTAGTAGTAATCGAGCAGCGAGTCGAACCCCGCCTCCAGCGCGCGGTCCGACACCTTGTCCGCCATCAACTCTCGGTCCTCGGGCGAGTAGTGCAGCCCGGCTCGCTGCTCGATGAGCGCCGCGAGGATGGCGAACACCTGGGGAGACATCGGCAACGAGGGCATGGCGTCCTTGTCACCGCCCCAGTGCCACGAGGCAGGCGCGCCGCACTTCCTCGTCGTCGTCGCGGAGGGAGGCGCGCTCCAGCGCGTCGCGGGCCTCCACCGTGCCCAGCGCCCCCACGGCGGGCACCGCCGCGCGGCGTCCGGCGGGGCTGGCCGTCTCCAGCGCCTGGAGCAGGCCCGCGCGCGCGTCCGCCCGGCGCATGCGCGCCAGCGCCGCCACCAGCAGGGGCGCCGTCACCTCGTCCGCCACGTCCAGCGCGGCGAGCAGCCCCGGCAGCCGCCCCTCCATGGGCAGGGCCAGCGCGCTCACCACCCGCTCGCGCACCGTCAAATCCCCCAAGAGCGACACCAGCGCCTGGGTGGACGGGATGCCCGGCCGCGTGGCGAGGAAGCCCACCGCCGCGCTGCGCACGCTGTCGTCCCTGTCACTGGCGGCGCGCAGGAGCGCGGGCAAGGTCTCCGGGGCCTCGTACTCGGCCACCGCGGACAGGGCCACCAGCCGCGTGGCCGCGTCCTCGGAGGAGGCGGCCTCCAGGAGCACCGGCAGCGCGTCCTGACGGCGCGCCACGCCCAGGCCCAGCAGCGCCGCGCGCCGCACGTCCGCGTCCGCGCTGGCCGCCGCGCGCCGGAGCGCCGTCATGGCGCTCTCCGTGTGCATGTGGGCCAGCGCGTCCACCACCGCCACGCGCACCTGGCCCGCGTCGTCGTCCGCCAGCGCGACGATGGCGTCCGCGGCGGCTTCCTCGTTGAGCTTCCCCAGCGACTGGCACGCGTAGTAGCGCACCCACGGGTCGCGGTCATTGAGGCCGCCCAGCAGCAGGCTGGTGATGCGGGCCTCCTTCTGCGTCTGTCCCAAGGCGCGCATGGCCGCCGCGCGCGTGCGCTCCGACTCGTGTGTGGCCGCCGTCAGCAGCGCGTCCACCGCGCGCGGATCCTCGATGAAGGGCAGGCCGTAGATGGCCGCGTCGCGCAGCCGCTCGTCCGAGTCGCGCATGGCCGACAGCAGCACCTCCAGGCCTCGGGGATAGCCGAAGTAGGAGATGATGCGCAGCGCCGCCCGGCGCAGCCGCGCGTCCGGGGAGCGCGCCGCCTGCAGCGCCAGCGCCTCCGTGCTGTCGCTGCCCAGCGACTGGATGGCGCCCGTGGCCGCCTGCACCACGCGCGGGTCGTCGTCCACCAGGCGCTCGAAGAGCGCGCCCACCGCGGACGGGTCGCCGATGCGCGACAGCGTGTCCGCCGCCATGGCGCGCACCGACGCGTCCCGGTCCTCCAGGCACACCAGCACCTCCGGCACGGACGCCACGCGGCGCCCCACCAGCGGCAAGAGCACCCGGCGCCGGGCGCTGTCCCCGTCGCGCAGCGCCTGCAGGATCTGGTCGTCCGCGTCCGAGCCCAGCTCCGCCAGGGCCGCCGCCGCCGCGCGCGCCACCGTCGGGTCCGGCGCGTCCAACAGGCGCAGGAGCCCCATCGCCGCGTCCTGCCCGCCCACCCAGCCGAGCAGCCGCGCCAGCGAGGCCCGCTCCGCCGAGTCCGCGTTGCTGATGGCCTGCGCCAGCCTGCGGCCCAGCACGGACAAGTCCCCGCCGGAGCGCAGCGCCGCCTGCACCGCGCGCGCGCCGCCGAAGCGCTGCACCTGCGCCTCGTGGATGTCCACCAGCGCCACCGCCACCACGCGCACCAGGCTGTCGTTGCCCCGGCGCAAGAGCCCCACCAGCGCGGGCACCGCGGCGTCCTGGCCCGTGCGCCCCAGGGCACGCGCGGCCTCCAGCGAATAGAAGGGGTCCGCGAGCAGGCCCAGCAGCGCGGGCACCACCGTCGGGTCGCCGCAGCGCCCCAGCACGTCGATGGCGGGGAAGATGCGGAAGAAGTTGCCGCTGCCCAGCGCCGCCAGGAGCGCGTCCACCGCCGCGCCGCCGCCGATGCGGCCCAGCGCCTCGATGGCCGCCACCGCGACGTTGTCGTCCGGGTGCACGGTGAGCCGGGCGAGCAGCGGCACCGAGCGCCGGCTGCGCCTGCGGCCCAGCACCTGCGCGGCGTCACAGACGATGGCCGCGATGGGGTTGTCCGCCAGCACCTCGAGCGACTCCTCCACCGCGCCCGTGGAGGCCACCAGCGCCTCCACCGCCGCGGCCAGCCGCGCCTCGCTGTCGCGGCGGCTCCTGAGCACCTCGCACAGGGGCGGCACCGCCTGGGTGCCCAGCCGGGCCAGGGCCGCGACGACCGCGCGGCGCACCGCCCAGCTCGGCGTGTCCAGCCCGGCCACCAGCCGCGCCAGGTTGTCCGGGCCGCCGCGCGCCAGCTGCTCCACCGCGTCCACCTGCGCCCGGTCCTCCGCGGAGAGGAACAGGGGCGAGGCGCCCACCGCCGAAGACGTCGTCGCCGTCATGCCTGCCGCTCCCTCGCCAGCTCCGCGCCCGTCGACTCGGGAGGCTTCGTGCCCCCCATTCGCGACAGGCTCTCCAGTTGCTCCGCCTGCATCCGCGACAGCTGCCCCAGCCGGGTGGACACCTCGCGCACCTCGGCCGCGTTGCTCGCCGCGGCGCGGACCTGCTGCGCGGTGGTGACGGTGATTTCCCGCGCCCGCGTGCGCATCTCCTCCACGCCCCGGGCCAGCCCCTCCGTCACCTGGGTGGCCTCCGCGCTGGCGCGCGCCACGGAGGCGATGCCGGTGGCCTGCCGCTGCGCGGACACCGCCAGCGAGCCCAGCACCTCCGCCTGCTCGTCCAGTGCGCGTGCCGTGCCCTTGGCCACCCGGCGCACCTCGTCCGCGCCCTTCACCAGCGCCACGAGCGCCTGGGCCTGCTCGTCGGTGGCCCGTGTCACCGAGCCCGCCAGCTGCGCCACCTGCCGGCTGGCCGCCTCGGCCTGCTTGAGCGCCCGGGCCTGCTCCGCCATGCCGCGCGAGGACTGGGCCACCTCCTTGCGCGTCACCTCCATGGCCCGCGTCACCTCCGCCGCCGCCTTGGCCTGCTCGGACAGGCCCGCCAGCGTGCGCTGCGTGGTGCTGGCCATGTCCTGCGCCAGGGCGCTCACGCCGGTGACCTCCTTGCTCTGCGCCCCCACCACGTTGCTGACGGTCTGCACCAGCTGGCGCATCTGCGCCGCGCCCTTGGACATGTCCGAGGACGCCGCGGCCTGCTCCTGCACCGCGCGAGAGACCTTCTGGGAGATTTCCGCGAGCTGCCCGTTGGCGCGCACCACGTCGCGCAGCGCGCGCGCCTGCTCCCCGGAGGCCTGCATCGTCTGGCGCGCCATGCGCCGCATCTCCGAGCCGCCCTGCGACAGGGACTGCGCCGCCTGGGCCTGCTCCGTGGCGGACGTGGCGATGAGGCGCCCCTGCTCGCTCATGCGCACGTTGCCCTGCGCGAGCGCCTGCGCCGCCTGCACCTGCTCGCCCGTGGCGCGGCTCACCTCGCGCACGTTCTGCCCCAAATCGTCCACGCCCTTGAGGATGGTGGACAGCGCGCGCTCGGCCTCGGTGGCCAGCGCCGAACCCTCGTCCGAGGCGCGCATGCCCTCGCCGGTGGCGGTGGCCGCCTCGCGCGCCGTCGTCTGCAGCCCGCGCACGATTTTCGCCACGTCCGAGCTGGCCGCCGCCGCCCGGTCCGCCAGCGCGCGAATCTCCTCCGCCACCACCGCGAAGCCCCGGCCGTGCTCCCCGGCGCGCGCCGCCTCGATGCTCGCGTTGAGCGACAAGAGGTTGGTGCGGTCGGCGATGAGGTTGATGGTCTGGACGATGTCGCCAATCTCCTCGGCGCGCTTGGCCATCTCCTTCATCACGCCCGACGACTCGACGATGGACTGGCGGATGCGGCCGAAGCCGGCGATGGAGCGCCCCACGGTGGCGCCGCCCTCGCGCGCCAGGGTGCCCACCCGGTCCGCGGTGGCGCGAGCCTCCTCCATCATCTGCGCCACCCGGCGCGTGGAGGACTCCAGCTGGGTGGAGGCCGAGGCGCCGGAGGAGGCCTGGGCGTTGATGGCCTCGGCGGCCTTGGCCACCGCCTGGGCCGAGCGCGCGAGCTCCTCGATGGTGGAGGCGTTGGCGTCCACCACGGCGGCGTTCTTCTCCGCGGTGGCGGCCACCTCCTCCACGCTGGCGGCCACCTCCTCCATGGTGGAGGCGTTGGACGTCGCATGCGTCTCCAACACGCGCGCGCTCTCCGCCACGCCGCGCACGCTGCGCGCCAGCTCCTCCGACGTCGCCGCCACCTCCTCCACGCTGGAGGCCATGGAGGTCGCGTCACGCGCCACCTCTCCCAGCGAGCGGCCCAGCACGCCTACCGCGTTCGCCACCTGCGTGGTGCGCTCGCCGACGACCTGCGCGTCCGAGGCGAGCCGGGAGATGCCCTTGGCCATCTCCTCGATGGTGGCGCCCACCTGCTCCGCGGAGGCCGCGCCGGACTGGTTGCGCGTCACCAGGTCCGCGACGGTGGCGCTCATCTCCGTCATGGACGCGAGCAGCTGCTCGCTGGAGGCGGCCAGGTCCTCGGCGTTGGAGGTGACACCCTTCACCGAGCGCGACACCTGCTCCAGCGTGGCCGCGGTGGTGTCCGCCTCCGCCGACAGGTGGGCGGCGTCCTTGCGCACGCTCGACACCGACGCGCTCACCTCCTCCACCGAGCCCGCCGTCGCCTCCGACTCCTGCTGCAGCTGGCGCGAGGAGTCGCTCACCGTGCGCTGCGTGCGCACGAGCGACTGCACCGCCAGCCCCGTCTGCTCCACGTGCGTCGCCACCACCTCGATGGCGGCGCGCACCTGCTCGGAGCCGGCGGCCTGCTCGTTGCCGGTGCCGGCCACGCGCGTGGCCATGGCCTCCAGCTCCTGCAGCAGCGTGGTGCTCTCGCGAAGGCTCCGGGCCAGGCGCTCGGCCAGCCCCCGCGCGTCGTCCTGCCCCTGGGGGGCGCTAGTGTCCTGCGTCGCCATCCGGCGTCTCCTCCCCGATGACTCGGGGGAAATCGATGAGCATCACCAGCCGCGGGCCCACCTGCGCCACGGCCTTCACGAAACCCTGCGCGCCCTCGGTGACGAGCGGCGGCGGCGGCTTGAACAGGCCCGGGTCCACCTTCAGCACCTCGCGCGCGCTGTCGACGAGCAGCCCCACCACCCGCGAGCCCAGCTGCCCCACCACCACCCGCGTGTCCAGCGAGCGCTCCACGGGCGGCAGCCCGAAGCGGCGCCGCGCGTCCACCACCGGGATGACCCGGCCGCGCACCTGCACCAGCCCCGCCACGTGCGCGGGTGCGCCCGGCACGGGCGTGGCGCCGTTGAAGGACTCCATCTGGAGGACGTTCGACGCCGGCAGCACGTACTCGGCGCCGTCCACCTTGAACACCACATGCAGCACGCTCATGTCGCGCGCTCCTCTCGTCCCCCGCCCCCCGACCGGCGCGACGCGCCGAGCGTGGGCAGGTCCAGCACCAGCGTGGGCTGGCCATCCCCCAGGTCCGTGGCGCCCGACACTCCGGGCACCCTCACCAACGGGTCCTCCAGCGGACGCAGGACGATTTCCTGCTGCCCGAGCAGCCGCCCCACGCCGAACGCCACCAGCTCCCCGCGCTGACGCACCAACAGCGCCCGCGCGGGCACCGCGTCCGCCGCGACGGCCGTCCCCTGCCCCAAGAGCCGCTCGAGCCACACGAGCGGCACCGCCTGCCCCCGCCGCTCCACCAGGGCCACGCCCCGCCCGCCCGGGGGGCGCACCACGCGCGAGGCGTCCACCTCGAAGAGCTCCTCCACGCACGACACCGCCACCGCGTAGCGCCCGCCGGCGCACTCGAAGACGATGGCGTCCAGCAGCGTAATCGTCAGCGGCACGCGCAGCCGGAACGTGGTGCCCACACCGGGCCGCGTCTCCATGCGCAGCTCCCCGCCCAGCTGGTCCACGACGATGCGCCGGACGATGTCCATGCCCATGCCGCGCCCGCTGGTGGCGGTGACCGACTCGCGCGTGGAGAAGCCCGGCCGGCAGAGCAGCTCCAGCACGTCATCCTCCGTGCGCGGCGTCGGCGCGCCCGCGCGCTTCGCCACCGCCGCCCCGTCCACGCCGCGCCCGTCGTCGCGCACGAGCAGCTCCACGAAGCCGTTGGCCTGCGCATGACACGCCAGGCGCACCAGCCCCTCCGGGGCCTTGCCCGCCGCGCGGCGCTCCTCGGGCGACTCCAGCGCGTGGTCCACCGCGTTGCGCACCAGGTGCACCAGCGCGGGCATCAGCCGGTCCGCCACCGCCTTGTCCAGCTCCGCGTCGCCCACGTCCAGCTCCAGCCGCACCGCCTTGCCCGTGGCCCGGCGCAGCCCGCGCACCAGGAGGGGCAGCCGCTCCAGCACATCCCCCACGCGCACCATGCGCAGCCGGAGGATGGCCGCGCGCATGTCGCGCAGCTGGCGCGCATTCTCCTGGAGGATGGCGCGCAACTCGCGCGTGGGCGCGCCCGCCGCCGTCAGGTCCGCCACCGCGCGCTGCAGCCGCGAGCGGTTGACGACGAGCGCCGCCAGCCGCTCCAGCGCCTCGTCCAGCCGGGACACCTCCACCCGCAGGGTGCCGCTCCCGCGCCGCGTCTCCTCCGGCTCCTCGTCCAGGTCTCCATCGAGCCGCGCCGGGGTGCTCACAGCGGGCACGGGCGCCGGGGCCTGCTCGCCGGCCAGCGGGCGCACCAGGGCGGGCTCGCCCCCGGCGGCATCCAGCAGCACTGCGTCCGCGGCCTCGGTGCTCAAGAGCAGCACGAAGGTGAGCGAGCCGCCCCCAGGCACGGGCCCCGACAGCGGGACGACCTTCACCAGGTCCCCCAGCGCCGCCAGCCGCTCGCGCACGCTGTTGATGGTGACGCCCTTGGCGGCGCGCTCGGCGCCAGGGATGAAGTCCACCCGCACGGGGCGGCGGCCACCCGCGGAGGCGGTGAGCTGCTCGCGCTCGGTGGGCGTCAGCTTCGAGCCGAGCGCCAGCGTCTCGTCGAGCACCGCCGCGACGGGCCGCGAGGTCCCCGGCGCCGTCGTCGAGGACTCCAGCGCCTCCAGCCGCTCCAGCAGCCCCGAGGGCACCGCGGCCGCGGGCTTGCCGGAGGCGAGCTGGCGCATGCGCTGCTCCACCGCGCGCAGGCCCTCCATGAGCGGCTCCACGCTGGCCTCGGGGAGCCGCCCGCCGGCCTGGTCCGCCTGACGCAAGGACGTCTCCATCCAGTGGGAGATGGAGACGATGGGCTCCACGTCCACCATGGCGGACAGGCCCTTGATGGTGTGCAGCGCGCGGAACAGCTCCCGCACGGCCTTGGGGTGGGCCGCGCCACGGCGCGCGCTGGCCTCCACCGCGAGCAGGTGGCGGTGCGCCGAGTCGAGCAGCTCCTCCACCTCCGCCAGATAGGCGGGGAGGAAGTCCGCGAGGTCCACGGAAGCGGTCAAGCCCGCTTCTCTTCCAGCAGCCCCCGCGCCTCCGCGAGGATGGCGTCGGGGGTGAAGGGTTTGGTCATGAAGCGGGTGGCGCCCGCCTCCAGCGCCCTCGCGCGCGACGCCTCGTCACCCCGCGTGGTCACGATGATGATGGGCAGCGCGCGCAGCTTGTCCTGCCCCCGCACGAACTCCACCACCTCGATGCCTCCGATGTCCGGCATGTTCAGGTCCAGCACCAGCAGGTCGTACGGGCTCAGCGACAAGCGCTCGATGGCCTCCAGCCCGCTCGAGGCATGGGTGAAGTTCAGCCCCGGATAGGGCCTCAGGCAGGCCACCACCATGTCCCGCAT
The DNA here is from genome assembly GCF_024198255.1 of Myxococcus guangdongensis. Classification (NCBI taxonomy): domain Bacteria; kingdom Pseudomonadati; phylum Myxococcota; class Myxococcia; order Myxococcales; family Myxococcaceae; genus Myxococcus; species Myxococcus guangdongensis. The sequence continues at coordinate 65,246 of NZ_JAJVKW010000003.1, read as the reverse complement.
CACCTTGCTGTCATCGACGACGAGCACCTCTGCCATGGATTCCCCTGAAGACGGACCGCGAACCTAGAGCGATTTCTCGGGCTGGAAAGAGAACGGCGAGGCCCCCCGTCCGCCACCTTCCAGTGGCTGACAATCGTACGTTGGGACAGTCACCGGCAGTGCGAGCCCTCGGAAGGTCTCACGCTTCCCGTGCGGCACCAACTTCTCCTGATCCCAGCCCCGTGTACCCCGACTTCAGCCCCACCCCGTGGAAGCTGAAGCACTTCACCGGCTTTCCGGCAGGTGCTTCTCCCTCGGGAAATCCCCGGGAGCAAACGTCAAATTGAGCCGCCGGCCGCTTGCGTGCCCCGAGGCTCGGGGGGTAAGAGCCCCAGCACTTTCTGACTCTGCAAATCAATCTCAACAAAACCCAACAAACCAGGAGTCCCGATGAAGTTCCGAGCCTGTATCCCCGCGCTGGCGGCCGTGTGGCTGGCGGCGTGTGGGTCGGATGTGGAGACCACGGCCGGCATCCCCGTGGCGCCGTACGTCCAGCTGCACTCCCACGTCTCCGGCGCCAGCGCCGAGAGCGCGGTGGTGAAGCTGCAGGGCTCGGTGAGCGCGCCGGGCAAGCTCGCGGAGCTCACGGCGCGGCTCAACGGCGGCGAGCCCCGCGCGGTGGAGTTCCAGACGAGCACGCCCACCAGCGCGAGCTTCACGCTGGAAGTCACCCTGGTGGAGGGTGACAACGAAATCCTGCTGGCCGCGGTGGACCAGACGGGCGCGCGCACGGAGCGCACGCTGGCGCTGCGCTTCGACGAGGCGCCGGTGGTCGAGGTGCGCTCGCCCCGCGAGGGCGTGGCCACCACGGTGCGCCGGATGCACGTGGAGTTCGTGGCCACGGACAACGTGGCGGTGACGGGGCTGACGTACACGCTCAACGACGGCGCGGCGCAGACGCTCACGCTGCCGGCCACCGCGGGCGAGCCCGTGTCCTTCGAGGTGACGCCGCGCGCCGGCCGCAACACCGTGGTGCTGCACGCCCGGGACGCGGCGGGCAACGAGGCGGAGCAGACGGTGTCGTTCCACTTCGGCCAGATTGCCTCGGCCGGCGGCCTGCACAGCGGCACGCTCAAGGACGGACGGGTCTACACGTGGGGCCGCAACAACCGGGGCCAGCTGGGCCTGGGTGACGACGTGCGCACGGACCAGACCCAGCCCCGGCCGGTGCCGGGCCTGGAGAACGCGACGGCCATCGCCTTCAACCAGAACTTCGCCATGGCGCTGACGGCCGACGGCAGCGTGTGGTCCTGGGGCGAGAACAACGACAGCCAGCTGGGCCTGTCCACCCCGCCCTCGGGGGAGACGCCGGGCATCCCCGACATCACCCCGCGCTACGTGGCGACGAAGATTCCCAACCTGACGGGCGCGGTGTCCGTGGCGAACGGCTTCCGCCATGTGCTCATCCTGATGGAGGACGGCACCGTGCAGAGCTTCGGCAACAACGCCAACGGCCAGCTGGGCGACGGCACCACCGTGGCGCGTGGCTACCCCATGCCGGTGCAGGGCCTGACGAACGTGGTGAAGGTGCTGGGCGGCTCCATGCACTCGGTGGCGCTCAAGGCCGACGGCACCGTCTGGGTGTGGGGCCGCAACGACTACGGCAACCTGGGCACGGGCGTGGTCGACACCGTCAGCCACCCGCTGCCCAACCAGGTGCCGGGAATCGCGGACGTGGTGGACATCGCCAACGGCCGCGACCACATCCTCGCGGTGCACAAGGACGGCACCGTGTCCTCGTGGGGCCTGGACGTCAGCGGCCAGCTGGGCACGGGCGCGCTCAGCGCGGGCGGCGAGAGCGCCACCCCGGTGAAGGTGAAGGGCGTCACCGACGCGACGGCCGTCTTCGCCAACGGCAACTACAGCTTCGCGCGCCGCGCGAACGGCTCGCTCATGGGCTGGGGCCAGAACTTCAACGGCCAGCTGGGCGTGGGCATCAAGGAGACGAACGAGCTGGAGGCGCGCGCCTCCTCCGAGAAGCTGACGCCGCTGACGGCCATGGGCATGGGCGCCACCCACGTCATCGCCGTGCGCGAGGACGGCTCCGTGTTCGCCTGGGGCTGGAACCTCAACGGCTCGCTCGGCCCGGACGGCGTCATCGACCGCTGGTCCTACACCGACCCCATCCCGGTCCCCCTGCCGTGAAACACGCCGTCGGTCTGGGTCTGTTGCTGGCGCTCCTCGGGGCCGCCGCCGCGTGCGGCGACTCCGGGGCCCCGCCCCTCACGCCTCCGGGTGAGCCGCCCCCGGAGCCGCCTCCTCCCGAGCCGCCCCCTCCGCCCCGCTTCGACGTGGTGGAAGAGGGGGAGGACCACCCCGGTGGAGCCACCAGCGTGACGGTGACGGGCGCGAGCGCCTTCACCCAGCCGGCGGCCAATCTCAGCCTGGCCCGGCGCGCCGAGTTCTTCGTGGGCGAGTCCGTCTTCGAGGCGGACTGGGTGCGCGCGCCCAGCAACTCGCAGCAGGACCGGGACGGCCTGGGACCTCTGTTCCACTCCGTCTCGTGCCTCGCCTGCCACGTGGGCAACGGCCGCGGCCGCCCCCCCGAGGCCGACGAGGTGGCGGACACGCTGCTCGTGCGCCTGTCCCTTCCGGGCACCGGCCCCCACGGCGAGCCCGTGCCCGAGCCCACCTATGGAGACCAGCTCCAGCCCCGGGGCATCCCCGGCGTGCCCGCGGAAGGCCAGGCGCGGATGGAGTGGACCGAAGTCTCCGGCACCTTCGCGGACGGCGAGCCCTACACGCTCCAGTCCCCCACGCTGGTGCTGACCGACCTGGCCTACGGGCCCCTGTCCGCGGACACGATGACGTCCGCGCGCGTGGCCCAGAACATGGTGGGCCTGGGCCTGCTGGCGGCCATCCCCAACGAGACGTTGCTGGCGTGGGCGGACCCGGACGACGCGGACGGTGACGGCGTGTCCGGCCGGGTCAACCGCGTGTGGAACGGGCGCACGAACCGGGTGGCGCTGGGCCGCTTCGGCTGGAAGGCCAACCAGCCGGACATCGAGCACCAGAACGCGTCCGCGCTGCTCGGAGATCTGGGCCTCACCACCACGCTGTTCCCGAAGGACACGTGCACACAGGCGCAGGCCGTGTGCCTCGCGGCGCCCCAGGGCGGCGAGCCCGAGGTGACGGACCGGCAGCTGATGGCGCTCGACTTCTACTCGCACACGGTGGCGCTCCCCACGCGCGAAGGCGTCGACGACGCCCAGGTGCTCCAGGGCAAGGCCGTGTTCCACCGCGTGGGCTGCGCCCGGTGCCACAAGCCGTCGGTCACCACCGGCGCGCTGGAGGGCTACCCGGAGCTGTCGAATCAGCTCATCTGGCCGTACTCGGACCTCTTGCTGCACGACATGGGCGACGAGCTCGCGGACGGACGTCCGGACTTCCTCGCCAGCGGCCGCGAGTGGCGCACCTCGCCCTTGTGGGGCCTGGGCCTGACGCAAACGGTGAGCGGACACTCGCGCCTGTTGCATGACGGGCGCGCGCGCACGCCGCTGGAGGCCGTGCTCTGGCACGGAGGCGAGGCCGAGTCCTCGCGCGAGAAGGTGAAGGCGCTGTCGCGCGTGGAGCGCGAGGCGCTGGTGGCCTTCCTCGACTCGCTCTGAGTCAGGCGCGGGCGACGGGGGGGCCGCCCAGGGGCAGCCGGACGCGGAACGTGGAGCCCTCGCCCGGCGTGCTGTCCACGGACACCTGGCCGCCGTGCGCCTCGACGATGCGGCGCAGGCGGTACAGGCCCAGCCCCAGGCCGCCGTAGTGCCGCACCGGCACCGCGCGCTCGAAGCGGCGGAACAGCCCGTCCACCCGCTCCGGGGCGATGCCGATGCCGTGGTCCTTCACCACCAACGTGGCCATGGCATCCTCCTGCTCCAGCGCCACCTCCACGGGCCGGCCGGGGCCGAACTTCATCGCGTTGGACAACAGGTGGCGCACCACCTGCCCCAGCCGGGCGCTGTCCCACCGGCCCGGCATGGGCGGCATGGGCCCGAGCACCAGCTCACACCCGGCGCGCGCCGCGGCCGGCTCCGAGCGCGTCACCGCGTCGCGCACGACGTTGGACAGGTCCACGACCTCCAGTTGCAGCCGGGGCGGTCCCCCCTGCGCCTGGGACACGTCCAGGAGCGACTCCACCAGGTCCGACATCCGCTGCACCTGACGGTCCGCGGCCTCCAGCGCGCGCTCCAGCCGGGGCGCCGCCTGGGCCGCCCCCAGCATGCGCAGCGCCCCCTGAGCGCCCTGCACGCGAAGCCGCAGCGCGGCCAGGGGCGTGCGCAGCTCGTGCGCCGCCACGCTGAGGAAGTCGTCGCGCACGCGCACCGCCTCGTTCGCCTCGCGGTAGAGCCGCAGCTGCTCGGTCACGTCGCCGATGATGCCCGCCATGCGCACCGGCCGGCCCTGCTCGTCGCGCAGCGCGCGCCCCCGCCCCACGCACGAGCGATAGCCGCCCGTCGCGTGCCGCAGCCGGAAGGCCACGTCGTACGGCGCCCCGCGCTCCAGGTGCTCCGTCATGGCCGCGAGCACCCCGGCGCGGTCCTCCGGGTGCAAGAGCTCCACGAAGGCCTCGTGCGTGCCGGCGAACGTCGCGGGCGTCAGCCCCAACATCTCCAACAGGCGCGGGCTCCAGTACAGCGTGCCCCGCCGCAAGTCCCAGTCCCAGATGCCGTCATAGGAGCCCTCCACCACCAGCCGGAAGCGCTCCTCGCTCTCGCGCGTGCCCCGCTCCGCCTGCTCGAGCAACCCCACGCGCCGCTCGAGCTGACGCACCATCCGATACAGGTGGTCCTCGGTGTTCAGCTCCGTCGGAGACCCCACTGGCGGCGCGGCGCCCAGCGGCGTGGGCGGCCCGGCCTTCAGCGCGCGCAGCAGCACGCCCACCAGCTCGTCCCCATCCTGCGCCCGGCGCACGAAGCCATTGGCCCCCACGTTGTGGGCCATGCGCAAATCCAGCTCATCCGGCGTCAGCGCGTGCGTGAGGATGACCGGCACGCGCGCGAAGCGGGACTCCTGCCGCAGCGCCATGCACAGCTTGTAGCCGTCCATGCGCGGCATCAGCGCGTCCGCCAGCACCACGTCGGGCCGCCGCCGCCTCGCGACCTCCAGCGCCTGCGCCCCATCGTCCGCGGACACCACCCGGAAGCGGAAGGGCACCATCATCAACTGCAAGAGCTTGCGCGACACCGGGTCGTCATCCGCCACCAGCACCAGCGGCCGCGCCTCCGGGGGGCCCTCCTCCGGCACCACGCGCCGGACCTTCTCCACCAGCCCGCCCAGCGACAGGGGCCGCCAGAAGAAGCCGGTGAGCGGCAGCGCCAGCCGGCGCACCACCTCCTCCTCGGCGGGGAAGGCCTGCACGTACAACCCCACCGACGCCGCCTCCAGCGCTCGCCGGAACGCCTCCAGCGCCTCCCTGCCCGCCGCCAGCACCCCCGCCGCCGCCACCACGAGCAACACCGGCTGCGTCACCAGGACCGAGGCGGCCGCCGCCACGTCCGCCAGGGCCACGACCTGCCATCCCTGGCTCTCCAGCGCGAGCACCTGGAGCTCCCGGGCCACACTGGATTCTTCGATGAGCAGCAGGCTGGGCTTCGTCACGGCGAGGGGACCCGGAGACACGAGCAGCAGGGCCTTCGCGAGGCCCCGACGAACGACAAAGGCGCAAGTGTGGGCACTCGTCGCTCCCAGTCAAGGAGCGCGGGATGGACTGTTCGCCGGTCCAACACCCGCCGCCGCCCTCCAGGCGACCCCAGGGGGCCCTCCTCTCCTCTTCCCAGCGGAATCTCGCGACAACAACACCCATGATGCTTTTACAATCCAGATACGAAATGAAACCCCTCCGGCCCCCCCGCCCCCGCGGCACCGCCCGCTCCGCCAGCCCCCGCTCCACTCGGCCGGGGCCATCGCGACGCGCCCGGGAGCGGCAGCACCCACCCGGACATCGCCACGCTCGGGGCGCCGCGTCACCGGTGACTCATGAGTTGCAACTGCACCCTGGAATCACTGGACTCCCGGACACCGCCCCGCGCCCTTGGAGTCCCCAGGACACCCGGTGGCAACTGTCGTGCGCCGGACATCCACGCGCGGGCTCACGACGTTGGCGTGGCCGCTTGGGCACGTCCGGGGTCCACCGACGTCCAGCCGTGACTGACCGGAAGTCGGGAAGCGCGGTGAATCATTACGCACAAGGATTGCACCAGTATCCTGGACTCCTGGTGCTCACTCTCGTATCCAGGAGTCTGGGGGGACCCGGCGGGCAAGCCACTCCAGTCCACACGACCGGACGTCGTACTCCGGGCGAGGTGAAAGTGTCCCGCAGATGGGTTATGCGAAAAGACATCATGGGAGCAAAACGAATCGCCGTGCAGCCGAAGCTCGCTGATTTCCAGGAGAGGATCCGCGCGTCGGGTCTGCGCAGCACCGCGCCCCGCGTGGCGGTGCTCCGGGAGCTGGAGTCGGCCACCGCGCCAATGAGCCACGCCGACCTGGTGGATGCGCTGGGTGACGAGGGCTATGACCGGGTGACCATCTACCGCAACCTCACGGACCTCACGGAGGCCGGGCTGGTGGTGCGCGCGGACCTGGGAGACCACGTGTGGCGCTTCGAGCTGCGACGCTCGGGCGACGAGCACAGCGGCAACCACCCGCACTTCACCTGCACCGACTGCGGCACCGTCGCGTGTCTGCCGGAGGAGTCCATCCGCATCGCCGCGTCCAAGGGCGTGCCTCGCGCGGTGGCCCAGAAGAGCGTGGACGTGCAGCTGCGCGGCCTCTGCGACCGCTGCGCCTGAGCGAAGCCCTCACCCCCGCGCCGCCGTCCGCGCGGGCCGGGGTGAAAAACGAACGCCCGGGCCCTCCCGACTTTCGCGAAGAGGGACGGCCCGAGCGTGTGACGCGGGGCACGGGCGCTTGCTGGCCCCGTGCCCAGGACATGAGCGGCTACTGGATGGTGTACGCCACCGTGCCGCTGCAGCTGTTGCTCGAGTAGCAGCCCGCGCGGATGGTGAACGTGCCCGCCGCGGTGGCCGTGTACGAGAAGAACGACAGCGTGCCGCAGGAGTCGTCGTTGCTCGCCACCGACGTGCCGGCCGCGTTGGCCAGCCGCAGGTAGGTGTCACCCGTGCCGGAGGCGCCCGTCACCGAGCAGGTGCCCACGCGAATCGTCTGGCCCGCCGCCAGCGTCACCGTGCGGTTGGTGGTGTTCTGCTGCGCGTTGTTGGTGTTGGTGGCGGTGAAGGTGAACGTGGTGGACGGCGGGGGCTGGGTGGTGCCGCACAGCCGCAGGCTGCCGGCCACCGCGCAGTACGCGTTCACCGCGGGGCGCACGTAGGTGATGTCCTCGCCGCGGCAGCCCGTCTCCGCGCACGCGTTGACGATGCGGCAGCTGCCGCTCGTCACGTAGTCCGTCTCGCCGCGCACCAGGATGCCCGCCACCGTGTAGCCGGTGTTCTCGTACACGCCGGAGCCGGAGTTGCCACCGAAGGTGTCCGTGGTCGCCACGAAGTAGTCCAGCGAGCCCGCGCGCGCGTCGCGCACCTTGCCGCCCGCGTCGATCTTGAACGGGATGCCGCTGCCCGAGCCGATGACCGTCACGCCCGTGCCCACCGGCAGCGCGGCGCTGCCAGCGCGGATGGGCGCGGGCACGAAGCGCGGCGTGGCGGCGCGGTCCAGCTTGATGATGGCGTAGTCCAGGTTGGGCGTGCCGGAGGTCTGCTGGCGCACCACGATGGACTGGCAGGAGAAGATGTCCGCGCTCGTCACCTGCTTGAGCGTATTCGCCGCCGTCTTGTAGAAGTTGAACACCACGCGCGTGCTGGTGCAGGCCGAGGCGCTGGTGATGCAGTGGCCGGCCGTCAGCACCAGGTCGTCATCGATGAGCGTGCCGGAGCAGAACGCCGGCGTCAGGTCGGTGAGGAAGCGCTGGGTGGAGCACAGGTTGTACGCGGACTGCAGCGTGGACGCGTTGAACGTCACGTTGCCGTTGCTCCCCACCGTGTAGTCGGACGTCGTCATCAGCGCCACGGTGGACTGCTCGGCGCGCTGGCGCAGCGTCGCGTCCGGGTGCGCGTACACGTCCTGGCGGTCATCCGTGCCGTACACCACCGGCTGCTGCGTGGTGTCCGTCTGGGGCTGCTCCGGCTGCGGCTCGGCCTGCTGCTCCGGCGCCGGCCCACAGGCCGAAATCGTCAGCGCGCACAGCATCGTTCCCAACAGCTTCCTGCCCGCAACTCGAGACATGGTTCGCATGAGGACTGCTCCCTGGAAATGAGCGCCCGCCTGGGAGACGGGCCGCCACCGCCATCTTCACGGCATCCGGGAATACGAGCAAACCGATATAAAAACAGCTTCCGTGTAACTCGATTAAAGCAACTCCATTGCAAATCCGGCACTCAGCGAGGGCCGGCGAGGGGGCGGGCGTCGGCTGGTGAACCGTGATTCACCCCACCCGGCCGCCGGGTGCTTCCGTCCCGACACGGGCGGCCCCATGGTTGAGGTGGTGTGGGAGCGAGTCGGCCCCGACCAGGGTGGGGAGACCGGTGCAAGCGCTTCAGACACTGCTCGTCGTGGACGACGACCTGGACATCCGGGACGCGCTGCAGGACGCCTTCGAGCTGGAGGGCTACGCGGTGCTGCTGGCCGCGGACGGACTGGAGGCGCTCGCGCAACTGCGGCAACAGGACACGCCGCCGCACCTCATCCTGTTGGACCTGATGATGCCCCGCATGGACGGCTTCGCCTTCCGCGAGGCCCTGCGCCATGACACGGCGCTGGCGGACATCCCCGTCGTCGTGGCCAGCGCGGACCTGCACCTGGAGTCCGCCGCCCGCGAGCTGGACGTGGCCGGCTGCCTGCGAAAGCCCCTGGACCTGCACGAGCTGCTGTCCACGGTGAAGCGGCTGAGCCAGGGCGACTGAGCACGTCCCGCCCCCGCCCGGCTGCTCTCCGGACGGGCCGCCCATCCGGCCGCGCGGGGCAGGTTGGCGAAGGGAGGCAGCCTCCCCACCCTTGCTCCCAGAAGTCATCCAACGGACCCAAGGGAGAGGGACGCTCATATGAAGAAGCTCATCGCCACGTTCGCCGTGTGTCTGGGAACCGCCGCCTTCGCCCAGAGCGCGCCGGCGCCGTCGCAGACGCAGATTCCAAGCTCGGGCACGCGCGTGGACACGGGCGTGAACGCCACCGACGTGGGCCGCGGCCTCAACGGCGCCACCCGCGAGGCCTCCAACGCACAAGCGCAGGAGAACCTCTTCAAGAAGGAGCACGCGCTCAGTCTCAAGGGCACGGTGAAGAAGGCGCACAACGACAGCGTGGATTTGACGCGCAAGGATTTGCCCGACGCCAAGCTGGACGTGAAGGCCCAGACGGTGGTGATGCTGGACGGCAAGAAGGTGCGGGCCGACGAGATTCCGGAGGGCTCCGAGGTGCGCGCGCGCTTCCAGCTGGACGGTGACGACGCCGTCGCCGTGGAGCTGCGCGCCACCAGCCCCAAGAAGGGCACGGGCGGCTCCGGCGCCGTGGACACGGTGAAGAAGGACGCCAAGAAGGCCGGCGACAAGGTGGAGCAGGCCGGCGACGACGTGAAGCAGGACGTCGACGACGCCGTGCACTGATTCGAGCACCGTCGCGCGGGTGACAGCATCCACGGGCCCGCTCCCTTCGGGGGGCGGGCCTGGTCATTTCCGGCGCCACGTCACGCCGCCCGAGTGCCCACGGTGGGAAGCCCGCTTCCCTCTTTCCATGACGGTGGATGTGCGCAACGGCCGGTACGCCGCTTGCTCCACACCGGGGACGGGAGGAAGCGGTGATTCGACGACTGTTGGGCGCGTGTGTCGGTGTGGCGGTGATGATGACGGCGGTGGCCTGCGACAGCTCGGACGGCACCGGCAAGGGGCCAAGGGACGGCGACGTCCAGGCTCCTCCGGATGACGCGGGGGCTCCGGATGCGGGGGATGGCGGCACCGACCCCGTGCCCGACGCGGGGGATGGCGGCACGGACCCCGTGCCCGACGCGGGTGGCGATGGCGGCACGGACCCGGTGCCGGATGGAGGCGTCGTCGTGCCCACCACGCCCGAGGGCCCGTGGCCCACGGACGGCCTGACGGACTACTCGTCGAAGTACGGCATCCCCAAGGTCGCCTCGGTGGGCGTGGACGGCGCGCACAACATCTGGGTGCTGGATGGGGACCGCATCGGCGTCTTGCGCGCGGACACGCAGCGGCTGGTGTGGACGAGCCAACCCATCGGTCAGGCGGGCCTGGGCTTCGGCTCGGCGCAGCACCAGCTGGCCACCGGCTCCACCGTCATCTGCGGTGGCAAGGCGGGCGAGGCCTACGTGGGCTACATGACGAGCGACTCGGTGCCGGGAGGCCAGCGCATCGCCGGGCGCGGCGAGCCGGACTTCTCCGAGGCGCACTACTTCGAGTTCCAGAAGGGGGACATGGACCTGGTGCAGCTCAACGGCGACGGCACGGACATCGTGCTGCGTGAGCACCTGTACCGCTCGGTGGGCACCAGCCGCCCCAGCCGCAACGAGGCCATCGGCATCCGCAACAGCAACGACTTCCACTACGACGAGGACCGCTCCGTCTACTCGTGCATGCGGGTGATGAAGGGCCCGTACGAGGGTGAGGTCTACATCGGCACGAACCACGGCGTGACGCGCATCCGCGACCTCGAGTACAGCAGCCACCGCCACCCGGCCTGGTGGCTGCTCGTCCCGAAGGCGGACCCGAGCCAGCCGCCCACCCGCTCGCAGCGCGCCGGCTACACCTACGGCCTGGGCTACTCGCAGGCGGGCCACCTGCTCATCGCCAACAACTGGAAGATTGGAATCCTGCCGCCCAACCGCGAGCTGAAGTATTGGGATCGCGAGCAGCAGGAGTCGGGCATCCCCGAGGGCACGGAGCTGTCGCTCTACCGGCTCAACACGTTCGTGGACCCGGTCAACCCGGGCAACGACGTGGAGCGCTCGCAGCCCGCGCCGGAGAACCACTGGCGCGGCATCCAGCAGACGAAGGACGGCCTGTACTACGTGGCGGGCCTCAACAGCGGCCTGTGGCAGTTCAAGGCCGAGCCCACGCGGCACGACCCGAACAAGGACGCGGACACCGACTACGTGCGCATCGACGGCGCGGGCACGGACCGCTACACGGCGCTCGCGGCCACCGACGACGGCTCGCTCTTCGTGGGCACGGATGGACGCGGCCTGTGGCGCCTGACGCCCCAGAAGCAGCTGGAGAAGGTCCAGGGCGTGGGCGGCTCCAAGGTGCAGCAGCTCGTCTACGACCCGCGCGTGACGCCCAGCGCGCTGTACGTCCTGGTCGACGGCAAGCTGTACGTGCTGCGCGGCCACTGACAGGCCGCGCGTGACACGCTGAAGAACGGCGGGCGCCTTCCGGGACACTCCGGGGGCGCCCGCTGGCGTCGTGGGGTCAGCGGACCCGATTCACCGAGGCGCTCTGCGCGGTCGCCGCGCGGGGCTGGGTGGGCAGCCGCAGGATGAAGGTGGAGCCCTGGCCCTGCGCGGAGCGCACGGTGATGCTGCCGCCCATGGCCTCCACGATTTGACGGGTGATGTAGAGCCCCAGGCCCAGGCCGCCGTAGTGGCGCTCGGAGACGGCGCGCTCGAACTTGCCGAACAGCCGCGCCATGCCGTCCTCGGAGATGCCGATGCCGTGGTCCTTCACGGCCAGCACCGCCATGGTGCCCTCGCCCACCAGCGACACCTCCACCGGCCGGCCCGCGCCGTACTTGGCCGCGTTGGACAACAGATTCACCAGCACCTGCTCCACGCGCAGCGGGTCCCACTGCCCCGGCAGGGTGCCGGAGACGTGCACGGACAGCTCGCAGCCGGCGCGGGAGAACTCCTCCGAGAAGGCGTCCACCATCTGCCGCACCACCTGGACCAGGTCCAGCTCTCGCGGCTCCAGGCTCAGCTTGCCCGCCGCCAGGCGCGACACGTCCAGCAGCGTGTTCACCAGGCTGCCCAGCCGCGACAGCTGTCGCTCCAGCACCTGGCCCCGGGGCGCCAGCTCCTGGCCCAGTTCGGGCTGCGCGCCGGACACCTGACGCAAGAGCAGCTGCAGGTGCAGCCGCATGCTGGTGAGGGGCGTCCGGAGCTCGTGCGCGGCCACGCTGAGGAACTCGTCGCGGGCGCGCACCGCCTCCTGTGTCTCGCGCAGGGCCTGCTCGCGCACGGCGCGCTCCCGGGCCGCGCCCGCGTCGCGCTGGGCCTCCACGCGGCGGCGCTCGGTGAGGTCCTCCACGTAGAGGCACGCGGCGACGACGACGCCGTCGCGGCGCACCGGGTGGTAGCTGGCGCGGAAGACGCGCGTGCGCTCCACGCCGCCGCCCGGCTCGCGGTGGATGATTTCCACGCCGTCCAGCGGCTCGCCCGTCTCCAGCACGCGGCGCACGCGGCGCGAGGTGTCGCCGAGCGAGGAGTGGGGGTTCATCACCTCGTCCATGTGGCGCCCGAGGTGGGCCTCGCGGGGTCGGCCGTTGAGCGCGGCGAGCGTCTCGCTGACCTCCACGAAGCGCAGCTCCCGGTCCACCACCGCCATGCCCACGGGCATGGTGGACATCAGGTCCGCGAGACAGACGGAGCCCGGACCGAGCGATGCATTCCGCGGTCTCTCACCGGCTGGCATCGTCACGTCCGGGCCGAGATCAGGGGCCACTCCAAGCCGGGGGCTCATCGTCCTCGGCTGTGTACCAACGTCGCTGGACGCCGTCACCGCTCGCCCCCTGGCCGTGTGTCCAATGGTGGAAGAAAGCTCCCACGCTCGCCCGGAATCTTCCTCGAATCCTTGGGGTTTTTCCCTCACCCCGTGAGCCGGCCGACAGGAGGGCAGGCGTGCGCGGGACACCTGCTTCAACCCACCTCCCCTGGCTTCGTAGAATCGCCGTCCCTCCCCGGCCCGGAAAGGAACCGCACCGCATGCGCTTGAGACGTCTGGCCCGCCGTCGCCCCGCCTCCCCGTCCAGTGAGTCCCCCCTGGAGCCCATCGCCGGAGGACGTAACGAGGTGGTGGCCTGGAGCGGCGCGGACCCGCTGCGCCCGGAGCGACGCCTGCGCTGGAGGGACCACTTCTCCCTCACGGAGAACCTGCTCCACCTGCCGCACCTGACGGACCGCCATGACGGCCTGCGCGTGGCGCAGCTGTCCGACGTGCATGTGGGGCAGGCCACCAGCGACGTGCGCATCCGCCGCGCGGTGGAGGCCGTCAACGCCGAGGCCCCCGACCTGGTCTTCCTCACCGGCGACTACGTCACCCACAGCCCCAAGCCGCTGCCCCGCGTGCGCGACGTGCTCGGCGGCCTCAAGGGCCAGGTCTTCGTGGTGCTCGGCAACCACGACCACTGGGTGAACGCGCCCTACCTGCGCGAGAGCTTCGAGCGGCTGGGCTACACCGTCCTGCAGAACGAGCACCGGGTGGTGCACGTGAAGGGCGCGCCGCTGACGGTGCTGGGCGTGGACGACGGGCGCACGGGCCGCGACGACGTGGAGGCCACGTTCCGGGGCGCGCCGGAGTCCGGCACGCGGCTGGTGCTGGCCCACACGCCGCCCACGGTGGACAAGCTGCCGGCGCACGCGGGCCTGGTGCAGTTCTCCGGGCACACGCACGGCGGCCAGTTCATCGTGCAGGGGCTGACGGAGGCCCTCTTCCGCCGCGCGGGTCAGCCGTACATCCGCGGCCACTACCACGTGAACGGCAACCAGCTGTACGTGAACCGGGGCCTGGGCTTCGGCTTCGGCGGGCCGTACCTGCGCCGGGGCAGCGAGCCGGAGGTCGCGTTCTTCACCCTGCGCGCCCAGGCGCACGTGGCCGTGGCCAGCTGAAGCAGCCTTCACCCGAGCGCGCGAGGGCCCGAGCGCCTTCGCGCGCAGGGGGCGAGGTCAGTGTCTCAAGGGCGAGCCCAGCCGACCACCGCCCAGGCCGCTCTCCTGCCGCCCTCCGCGCCGGAGGCTGAAGGGGCCCGAGCCGAAGTACACGATGAAGAGCGCGCCCCCCGCCATGGAGAGGTTCTTCATGAAGTGGATGAGCTGGTCCTGCGCCTGCATCGGGTCCGCGACGAGCCAGAAGCGGTGGACCATGAAGGCGGCGGTCACCAGGAAGATGGCGATGGCCGCGGCGCCCAGGCGCGCGAACACGCCGAGCAGCACCGACAGCCCCCCGAGCACCAGCGCCGCGCCGGACACCAGCACCGCCCAGCGGGGCTCGGGCACGCCCGCGCCCTGGGCCACGGTCGTCAGCGCGTCGAGCTGGATGAAGTGATTCAAGCCGCTGGTGATGAAGATGGCTGAGAACAGCAACCGGGCAAGCGGCACGAGCACTCCCATGGATGGCCTCCTGTGTCCCACCAACGCCGGGGCGTGGAAGTCATTCTCAACCTGCCCATGACTTCCCGCGGGGCAGCCAGCGCCCGGCCTCCTGCCTGCCCTCCGGTGAGCCCGCGGGGCCGCCGCCCCGTGTCCCGGACAGCTGCGACAACACGCCACACGCCGGGGGGCGGGTGGGGGGCGTAGGGTCCTCTTCGTCGTGAAAGCCCCACTCTCCCTCCTGTCCTCCCTGTTGGGCGCGGTGCTGGCCCTGGCGCCCGTGTCGTCCGCCTGGGCGTGTGCCACCTGTGCGTGTGGCGACCCCACGCTCATGTCCATGGGCACCGAGCAGCCGTTCTCGGGGCGGCTGCGCTTCTCCTCCACCCTGCGGGGCTGGGGGCACACGGTGGGACAGGACAACGTGGACGCGCTGCGGCTGCGCGAGGCCCGCATGGACGTGGCGGTGGCGTACGCGCCCCTGCCGTGGCTGTTCCTGTCGGCCACGCTGCCCCTGCAGGCGCGCGAGGTGCGCTCCGTCAGCCTGGCGCGCGAGCGGGGCTGGGGCGTGGGCGACGTGGAGCTGACGGCGAAGGCGTTCCTGTACCAGGACCGCGCGTTCTCCGCGGACCACCTCTTCAGCGTGCTGGTCGGCGTGAAGCTGCCCACCGCGCCGAAGCTGCGCCTGGAGGACGGCACGCTGATGGACCTGGACACGCAGCTGGGCAGCGGCTCGGTGGACCCGTTGGCGGGGCTGGCGTACCAGCACTTCCGGGGGAGCTGGTCGTTCCTGGTGAGCGCCACGGGCTTCCTCCCCACGCGCGGCATCCTGGGCTACCGGGCGGGCGCGTCGGTGCGCACGACGATGGCGGCGCAGTACCAGCCGGCGGAGCGGTGGGCCCTGCGGCTGGGGCTCGACGGGCGCATCGAGGCCGCGTCGGACATCGACGGTGAGAAGGAGGAGAACGGCGGGGGCGTCATCGGATATGCGTCTCCCGACATCCTCTTCAGCCCTCGGATGGACCTGGTGGTGGCCGCGGGTGTGCGGGTCCCCTTCTTCAACCGGCTCCGCGGTCGCGTGGCGCCCACTCCCATCGCGATGCTGTCCGTCGCGTACGACCTCTGACGCCATGCCCTCTGTCGTGAAGCCGTTCGTGCTGCTGCTGTGTCTCACCGGCTGTGGTGGCGGGGAGCGCATCGAGGGGATGCAGTTGAGCCTGGGGCTCACCACGGGCCGCGCGCGGAGTGTCCCGGAGGCGGCGGGGGCTCGCACGCTCGTCACGGATGAGGGGGCTCGCGCCACGCTCTCCGGGGCGCTCGTCACGCTGGGCAGCGTGGAGCTGTTCAAGTGCGAGGAGACGGGCCTGCGTCGGTGGCTGCGGGCGCTGTCGCCGGTGGGCACCGCGTGGGCGCACTCGACGACGAACGCGCTGCGGCTGGGCATCCCGCACGTGGTGTCGCTGGGTGAGTCGGACGGGACGGTGGTGGCGCTCGGGGTGCTGCATCCTCCGCCGGGGCGGTACTGCCGGGCGCGGTTGACCTTCGAGCCGGCGGACTCGGACGCGGAGGGCCTGGGCGCGGCGCTGCAGGGCTCCAAGCCGGTGGACATGCTGGGGTTGAGCCTGCATGTCCGGGGGACGCTCGACGACGGCGAGGCGCGCGACTTCGAGTTCGAGACGCGCGGGCGCTCGTCGGTGGACGTGGTGCTGGACGGGGTGGAGCTGTCGGAGGACTCGCCCAGGGCGGAGCGGGTCTTCACACTGGCGTGGGATTCGTGGCTGGATGGCGTGGGCCCCGGCGAATCGCCGCGCAACGTGGACATGCTGGGCAACGTGGCCCGGTCCGCCTCGCTGCAGCCTCCTGTCGTGCCATGACGCCTCCTGTCGCCCACGAGCCCGCCTCTCGCGCCCGCATCAACCTGGAGTGGCTGTTGCGGCTGCGCTGGGGCCTCCTGCTCGGGCAGGCGCTGGTCATCGCGCTGGCGGCGTATGGGTTGGAGCTGGCGTTGCCGGTGCCGGTGCTGGCGGGGCTGTTGGGGTTGGAGGCCGCGACGAACCTGGCGGTGCGCGCGTGGCTCGGCCGGGCGAGGGTGAGTGAAGCGACCATCGGCAAGTTGATGCTGTGGGACACGCTGGTGCTCACGGGCCTGCTGGCGCTCAGCGGAGGGACGCACAACCCCTTCACGATGCTGTACCTGGTGAACGTGGTGCTGGGCACGGTGCTGCTGCCGGCGCGGTGGATGTGGGGCCTGTTGGGCTTCACGCTCGCGGCGTTCGGCTCGCTGTTCGTGTTGCAGGACGTGGAGCTGGTGCCGGGGCTGGCGCGGCCGGACCACGCGGCGCTGATGCGGCTGCACCTGAACGGCATGTGGGTGGCGTTCGCGGTGGCGGCGGGCTTCATCGCGTACTTCGTGCAGCGGGTGACGCGGGCGCTGGAGGAGCGCGAGCAGGAGCTGGCGCAGGCGCGTGTGCAGCATGCGCGTCGCGAGAAGGTGGCGTCGTTGGCGACGCTGGCGGCGGGCGCGGCGCATGAGCTGTCGACGCCGTTGTCGACCATCGCGGTGGTGTCGAAGGAAGTGGAGCGCGCGCTGGCATCGGCGGGGACGTCCGAGGCGGTGCGTGAGGACTTGAGGCTCATCCGGCAGCAGGTGGACCGCTGCCGCGACGTGCTGGTGCAGATGTCCGCGGACGCGGGACAGACGACGGGGGAGGCCTTCCATCCGATGCCACTGGGCAGGTTGGTGGAGGACTCGCTGGCGGAGCTGTCGGGCGTGGAGCGGGTGAAGGTGGAGCTGCCGACGGAGCTGAGCGGACGGTGGGTGCAGGGGCCGCCGCGCGCGCTGGCGCGGGTGGTTCGCGGGTTGGTGAAGAACGCGCTGCAGGCGTCGCCTCCGTCGAAGGCGGTGGAGCTGCGGGTGGTGGAGGGCAAGGGCGGCGCGAGGCTGGAGGTGCGCGATGGCGGCGCGGGGATGCCCGCGGACGTGCTCGCGCGCGCGGGTGAGCCGTTCTTCACCACGAAGGCACCGGGCGAGGGCATGGGCCTGGGGTTGTTCCTGGCGCGCACGCTGGCGGAGCAGCTCGGCGGTTCGCTGGAGCTGCGCTCCACGCCTGGACAGGGCACGGTGGCGAGCCTGGCGCTTCCGCTCGGCGCGCCCGCGGTCACGGAGGTGGCGTCATGAGCACCCCTGTCGGTGATGGCCACCACCCGAGCCTCCTGCTCGTCGATGACGACGCGACGCTGCGTGAGCGGCTCGCGCGGGCGTTTCGTGAGCGTGGCTGGGAAGTGACGACGGCGGGCGACTACGACGAGGCGCTGGTAGCGGCGAAGCGCGAGTCACCCGAGTACGCCGTCGTGGACCTGCGCATGCCGGGACGCAGTGGGCTCGAGGTGGTGAAGGACCTGCTGGCCGTCGACGCGTCCACCAAGGCCATCGTGCTCACGGGTTACGGGAGCATCGCCACCACGGTGGACGCCATCCGCCTGGGCGCGGTGAACTACCTGCCCAAGCCCGCGGACGTGGACGACATCCTCGCGGCCTTCGCACGCGCGAGCGGTGAGCCCTCGCTCGCGGCACCGGAGACCTTCGAGGCCCCTTCGCTCGCGCGCGCCGAGTGGGAGCACATCCACCGTGTGCTCGCCGACTGCGCGGGCAACATCTCCGAGGCCTCGCGCAAGCTCGGCATCCACCGCCGCTCGCTCCAGCGCAAGCTCCAGAAGTACCCGCCGGCGCGGTGACCCACGATGCGCTCGAGCACGTCTGGATGAAACCCCCAGCGCGCACGAACCGCGAGACGCCCAGCCCTCGGGAGGCCGAGCGTCCCGCCCCGGTGCTCAGTACTCCTTCAAGAGCTTCTCGGCCGTCTTCAGGCCCAGCTTCTTGAACAGCGCGGCGAGCTTCGGCTTGGGAATCAGCTTCTTCGCCGCGGCCTCGATTCGCAGCAGCGCGAAGGTGAGCTCGTCGAGCGAGTCGAAGGCCGGCGACACCGTGCCCTCCTCGTGCGCGTAGCGGACGACCTTCCCCGTGCTGGTATCGAGCAGGAACATCTCGCCCGAGCCATCGCTCGCGATACCGACGTACTTCGCCTCGGCCGCGCCGTGCAGCTTCTCCTTCTTGCAGTCGAAGCCGTAGCTGCTGAAGTCGAAGGCGAGCGTCATCGTCGGCACGCCTCCCCCCTTCACCACGTCATCCAGCACCTTCCCCGCCTCCGCGCCGCGAACCTTCTTGCTGCCGGAGCTCGACACCCGCTTCGCCTTCGGGAAGAAGCGAGCCGCGTCCGCCGCGAAGTCACCTCGCTCGATGTAGCCCGCCAGCGCCGCCGCCTTCGTGCCCTCACCCCACTCGGTGAGCTTCGGCGTGCTCACGTCCAGGGGCTTGCCCTTCTTGTCGAAGAACGCCGTGCTCTTCAGCTTGCCCTTGGCGAACACCGCCTTCAGCCGATGCGGCCACGGCTTCGGCACCTTGAAAATCTTGTGCGACAGCGCGGAGTCGCCCAGCTCGAACAGCGCGCCGTCCACCGGACCGATGACCCACTCGACCTCGCCGTCGATGGCCCCGTCACGCATCGGGACCTTCAGCTCGACGTCGGACTCGAAGCCCGTCATGAAGCGGGTCTCCACCAGCACCCCCTCCACGAACGTCGCGAAGAGCGTGGGGCTCGGCCCCACCGGCAACCCGAGCGCCTTCTGCATCGCCAGGCGCGGCGCATGCTCGGACATCTCATGGATGCCGAGCGACCACATCACCTCGCCATCGAGCTTGCCGTCCTTGCGCCGGGCATCCAGCAACAACATGCCGGACGGATGAATCCACAGGCGCTCATGCGCGGCGCCAGGTGCTCCCTCCCGCCAGAGCCGGGCCTCGGCATCGAAGGTCGCTTTGGGAGGCACATCCTTGGGGCGCTTGGCAGTCGTCATTGCGCCGGACGATAGCGACCGGCTCAGGGATACGTCACGCTGAACGTCACCGGTCCCTTCAGGTCCTTCAAGCCTTCCGGAGAATGGCAGCCCCGCTCCACATCCGCCGTCATGTACGTGGTGGTCCGCACCGCGGTGGCGCCCTGGAACTTGCCCGACAGCACCTTCCCCGTCTGCGTCACCACCGTCGTCGCCTCCTGCACGGACACGTGTGACTGTCCCATCAACACCGTGGACGTCTCCGCCGTGTTCCACTTCACCACCTGCCGGCCCGCCCCCGCGCGCGACAGGTCCGCGCACGACAGCCCGCGCACCAGGCTCGGCGTCTCCGAGCCCAGCGTCGCCGACGTCACCGCCGAGCCCAGCACCGTCACGCAGCCGCTCACGCTCGCCAGGAACGACACCTCGCTGTCACCGGGCTCCCCCTTGAGCCCCGTGCCGTACTTCGCCTCGCCCAACCCGAGCGGGCACGTGATGAGCACCTTCTCCAAGGGACGCTCCAGCGCCATCCCGCTCCCACCCGTGCCCTCCATCAGCGGCCCCGTCCCCTGTCGCCCCTCACCACCACAGGCCAGCACTCCGAGCAGCAACACCCCGCACCCTGACGTCCCACGCATGCGCATCCCCCTGGTTCAAGTCACGGTGCGGATGAGCTCGAGCGTCGCCGGCCCGCTCAACCAGATGAGCCCGCCCGGCGCGTCGCAGCCCTTCTCGATGTCCGAGTTCAGGTACGTCACCGTCAGGATGGCCATCGACTCCGTGAAGGCCCCCGACTCCACCGTGCCCGTCAGCGTGAAGACCGTCAGCGGCCCCTGCGTCAGCTCCCGCGACTGACTGAACACCAACGTGGACGTCTCGCCCGTGTTCCACCGCACCACCTGACGCACCGTCCGGGGCGTCATCAAATCCGCGCACGAGTAGCCGGTGAGCAGGCTCGACTCGAGCGGCAGGCTGGCGGACTTCACCCCGGAGGACGGAATCGTCACGCAGTTGCTCAACGTGGTGACGCCCGCCACCGTCACGTCCTTCGTCCCCTCCGTCAGCCCCGGCAGGTACGACGCCTGGCTCACCCCCACCGGGCACGTGACGACGACGGACCCCAGCTCGCTCCTCGCGCTCGGCTCGGCGACGGCGGCCACCGGCTCCCGGGACGCCCCACGCTCCTCCTCCTCACTCCCCGCCGACACATCGAAGGTCGACGTGAGGGCGAGCGCGGAGAGAAGCACCATCCCCGCCGCCAACAGACTTCTGCGCATGGCCACTCCCGACTTCGCGTTGCTCCCCCCAGATAGGAAGCCCGCCCCGGCAAGCCCATCCGACCCGGCGCACAAGCGACGCTGACGGACGCTCACACCCCCCCACGGACGTGGCCCGGTGTGCGCCACCCGCCACCCCGACTGTCCACCAGCCACCCTCGCCCGAAACTTTCCCGGCGACCCCCTCCACGACCAACCCGGGCGCATCGGCGCGTATAGCGGCGGGGGCCATTCCACGCGGCTTTTCCCTGACCTCTCCGGTCAGCGGGAGCGCGCGCAAAGACAGCCATGAAACTCACCACCGCACTCTCCGTTGGAGTCCTGTCCACGTTCGTCTGGAGCGCGCCCGCGCTCGCGGAGACGTCCATCGTGGACCTCATCTCCCCGTCGCGCTGCACGCTCAGCGGCGGCCGGCTCACCCGCTGCGCCATTCCCACGCAGACGCTGAACGCCACGGCGTTCACCAGCGCCGTGCCGCTGCGCACCACCGTGCGGCGCGTGCTCACCGGCAACTGCTCCACCCAGTACCCGCTGGAAGTCACGCTCACGCCGCCGGGCAACCCCGGCACCCGCTACACCTTCCTGGGCACCCCGGAGCTGGTCCTGAGGGATTTGGACCGAGAGCTCATCGCCTCGCTGGAGCTGAAGGACTCCTCGCCGTGGACGAACGCGGCGGCCTTCAACGAGACGTGCCGCGTGTCGCTCAACGTCACCTGGAACGAGGTGGACGTGGACTCCACCGCCCAGGCACAGGCCATCCTCCAGGGCCTGCAAGGCACGCTCGCCACGAAGGTGGCGCAGCGCGAGCACCTGGCCAGCCTCGTCGAATACAGCGCCGCCTTCGACTACATGAAGGCGCTGTCCAACAGCTTCCTCGTGGACCTCAACAACGAGACGGCGCACGCGCTGCACGTCCAGTCGTTGGAGGCCGGCCCCATCATCTTCCAGGCGGCCATGGGCTGCGGCGGCGTGCTCACCGCCGAGGAGAGCATCACCCTCACCAACTTCTACTTCGTGCTCGGCTCGCTGGGAGACCCCACGAAGTACCACCACCCGGACGGCTCGCCCAAGACGCTCGAGGAGCTCATCGGCCCCGCGGCGCTGCCCGTCATCCAGAAGCTCTCCCTGCTCTCCGCGGCCGGCGCCAAGGAGCAGTACCAGGCCCAGTACCTGGTCGCCGCCCAGGAGGCCGCCGCCGCGCAGGCCCAGGTCGACCTGGCCACCACGCAGCTCGCCCCCTGGCTCAATCCCTGACCTTTCGACTCCCGGGACTCCCATCATGAAGACGCTCATCCAGGGCCTGTGCGCCCTGTTGTTCCTCGGCGCCGCCGCGTGCGGTGCCCCGTCCTCCATCGACGACTCGGACTCGAGCGCGTCGCTCGACACCACCGAGCAGCAGGCCCGCTGCGAGACGTGTCCGGGCGGAGGCGGCGGAGGCGGTGGGGAGGACCCGCCGCCGCCCATCATCGTGCACGGCTATGAAATCGACCTGCCGCTGTTCAAGCCGGCGCTGCTGCCCGCGGGCTGGTGCTACGTCGACATCGGCGGAGGTGGACACATCTGGCCGTGCAACGGCGCGGGCACGGCCACCATGGACTGGCGCGGCGGCAACGCCGTGTTCCACGCGAGCCGTGACAGCTGGTACGACGACTCGACCTTCTACTTCAGCCGGCTCGTGACGAAGCTGCCCCAGACGGATGGCTTCGTGCCCATCGCGCAGGCGCTCGGCTACTACACCCACCCGGAGAACGTGCCCGGCCTGGTGCGCGGCTCCGTGGAGCTCATCGTCCCCAACCAGTGGCCCCTGCCCGGTCCGCTCACCAGCGAAATCATCATCGCCGTCCAGGTGAAGGAGAACGGCGTCTGGGTGGACAAGGCGACCAGCCGCAATTCCATCACCAACCTGCGGCAGATGCATGAGGTCCAGGCGCTGGTGCAGCACAACCAGGAGGTGAGGTTCGAGGTGCGCGCCAAGGGCCGCGCGGACCACGAGCTCCAATACATCCTGTGGAAGGTCCGCATGTTCGGCGCCCAGTGCTACCCGGACTTCGCCAACGGCGGCGCCTGCCTCTAGTCCGTCTCCCACCTCTTTTCCGAACACCGGAGTCACACCATGTCGAGAAGACCCGCGAGGACTCGCGTCCTCGGTTCGCTGCTGCTTTGCCTGGGGGCCGCCGGCTGCGGCACCGACGCGAGCACTCCGCCCGCCGCCGAGCCCCAGCCCCCCTCCGCTCAGGAGCAATCCCTGTCGAACAGCGACGTCTGCGCCCAGGTCTTCTTCTGGGGCAGGGACCGCAAGCTGTGCAAGCCCCTGGGCACCAGCATCGACACCCTCCTGTCCGAGTTCCGCCCCCTGCAGGAGGGCATGTGCAACCAGGAGCAGAACGCCGAGCTGCGGCAGCAGTGCCACAACAAGTCGCCCTACGTCTTCGTCCCGAAGGGCAACCCCGCCGCGCCGCTCCAGTGGATCTCCGACGTGGAGAGTGTGCAGGCCTACTTCCGGCTCTCGCTGGGCGCCTCCATGACCATCTACGAGGAGAGCTTGTGGAAGATGGACCAGCTCGCCGCGGAGATGACCGGCCCGTCCGAGGCGGAGCTCAAGCGGCTGCGGACGCGCGTCACCGAGCGCCGGGGACAGCTGGGTGAGAAGCTGAGGGCGCGCGCGACCGCCGAGCAGGGCACCGCCAAGGCGGACCTGGCCGAGCAGCGTGAGCTGCTCTCCGCCTACGAGGCCACCTTCAACGCCTATCAATCCGCCGTGCAGGCGCTGGCGCCCGCCATCACCGACGTCTACGAGGACTTCGTCACCTACCGCGGCACCGAGGCGGGCGTCTTCGCGCAGCTCGAGGACATCGCCCAGCGCGCCTCCACCTCGACCATCGCCCAGATGGGTCCCCTGCAGATGGAGCTGGTGACGCTCGCCCGCACCGAGAGCCAGCGGCCCCAGGAGCTCTGGATGGAGTCGCGCCGGCTGGGCAACGCGCTGTCGCAACTCCAGACGCTGCACCACGCGCGGCTGGAGCACTACGCGGACTTCGTCACCCGGCACGCCATCCCCCGGGTGAACCTCACGGAGCGCTCCGGCACCATCCTCAACAACATCGCCGGCTACTCGGACGCGCGCTACGCCCGCGTCGCGGACGTGGTGAAGAAGCTGCTCCAGGGTCTGACGGCGCGACAGACGGCGCTCGTGGCGGCCCAGGCGGACCTGGCCACGCGCCAGACGATGGCCAACGCGGCCACGCTGAAGGCCTCCCAGGAGTTCCTCGCCAGCGCCAACGCGCGCACCACCGCGCTGTGGCAGCTGCCGCCGCGCAGCCAGACGCTCAACCTGTTCTTCCTCGCCGGCAAGCACGTGGACTTCGAGAGCATCCTCCAGCTCGAGCCGCTGTGCCTGCACGTGGGCCCCAACGCCACGGGCTGGATGGAGTCGGGCTGCATCGCGCTGCGCCGCCAGTTCACCAGCGCGCGCAACTACATCAACACGACGCTGCCCAACATGGTGCGGCTCAACGTCACCCAGATGCGCCGCGCCGGTGTCACCGAGGCGCTCCTGGTGGACGTGGAGACCCATCTCAACAACGGCAACCTGCGCCAGGCCGTGCTCTCGCACGACGTCGCGCTGCGCGCCTCGGACATGTGAGGACCCCACCCATGAGACATTTCCTGTCACGGGCCCTGGCCCTGCTCGTCGCGTCCGCGGCCCTGGTGCCCGACCACGCGGACGCCAACTACCGCAGCTACGCCATCGCCTGGAAGTCCACGTCCTTCCGCAGCCAGGGGAGCTGCCAGGTCACGACCGGGCTGGCGCAGGAGGGCCAGGCGAACTTCTCCATCAACGCCGTCCCCCTGCCCACGTACACGGAGCCGAACCGCTACGTCGTCTACGGCAACGGCGACGACTCCAACATCTTCGCGGCGCGATTCAACGCCACGCTGCTGCGCTGGGGCGCCAACCACTTCTACTTCGGCGCCGCCGTCACCGGCTCCACCCAGACGTGTGTCATCGCGGATGACTTCGTCACGCTGGAGACGAACGGCCTGTCGGCCCGCCCCCTCTTCATGGTCAAGCGCCGGGGCACCCACTTCGAGGGTGAGTCCTCGGTGACGCTCGACCTGAAGGAGATCAACCCCGGGCTGTCGGCGAACCTGGAGCGGCTCGAGCAGGCGCTGCAGGACCGCAAGGCCCAGCTGCTCACCCTCGGCGGCGACCTCCTGGCCGCGCAACAGGAGCTGGACCGGCTCGCCGAGCTGAAGGGCGAAATCGACGAGCTGTCCAAGCGCCCCCTCGACTCCATCACCGAGGCGGACCTCAACGACATCCTCTCGCGCTACACCGACATCGACCCGCGCGTGCGGAGCGCGCTCCAGCAGCTGCTCCGGGACTTGAAGAAGGACCTGGAGGCGCTGCGCACGGAGCTGACGCGCATCATGGACGAGTTCCGCGGGCAGATGGGCGGACTGGATGACTGGCTCGCGGGCACGCCTCCGCCGAGCGGCCCGGACCTGGGCGACTCCGGCACCTACCAGCCGGGCAAGGACGCCGAGGACATCCCCGACGTGGAGCTGCCGGACCTCAACGTGCCCGACGACTTCGACCCGGACAACGACCCGTACCTCGCCTATGCGCAGCAGGTGCTCCAGCAACTGGAGACGACGCGGCAGGGCGGCGTGGTGGTCAACCGCTCGGGCTTCATGACCATCACCCGCTCCTGGCGGCAGAACCAGGACATCTTCGAGAAGGCCCTCCAGGCCCGTGGCTCGGCGGTGTCCCAGGAGGAGGTGGGCGCGTTCATCAACGCCCGCACCCTGGTGCTGAACACGGTGCGGCAGCACATGGACGAGGAGGGATGGTTCCTCGACACGCCGGTGCGCCCGTCGACGAAGGCGCTCATCGAGTACCTGCGCGGGCGCACGAACACCCGCAATCAGGCGGACGGGCTGCAGGCCAACCTCAACCTCTGGCAGGGCGACGCGCCCACCGCGCAGCAGGGCGCCATCCTGGACACGCTCGACGGTCTGCGCGGCGGCTGGCAGGCGGTGGAGAACGGCGCGGCGGCCGAGGACCCCAACCTCATCACGCAGCTGTTCGGCATCGGCGAGGAGGCCCAGGTCATCATCAAGGAGGTGGCGTTCTTCGGCGCGGCGCTGACGCCGGTCGGCGACTTCATCGACCTGTGCGAGGTCATCACCGGCTGGGAGCACTGCATCCCGGGCGGCAAGATGCTCGAGCCGCACGAGCGCATGTTCTCCGCGCTGGGCGTGGTCGTCGGCAGCGGCATGTTCTGGCGCGGGGTCGGAGACGCCGTGGGCCCGCTGGGCCGGGCGGTGGCGGACCAGTGCGAGGCGCTCATCCGGAGCTGGGGCGACATCCCGGAGAAGCTGCTGCGCGAGCAGATGGTGCAGCGGCTGGGGCCCGAGGCCATCGGCAGCGTGGTGGGTCTGTCCGGCAAGGAGGTGCGCCGCATCCTCGACGCCCTGGGGGACTCGGCGGTCAAGACGCTCGCCAAGCACCTCAAGAAGGATGGGCTGCGCGCCGTGGAGGAGCTGTCCATGCTCAGCCTCCCCGCGCTCAAGCGCCAGTACGCCCTGACGCATGGTCAGGCGGTCAAGGCGCTGGGCACCATGCCCGGCAAGACGGTGGCGGAGCTCAAGACGCGGCTCCAGCAGCTGAACTTCACCGAGCTGGCGCCGGCGGGCTCCGGCAACTGGGTCCACGTGGACGGCTCCGTTGTCCGCATCTCCGGGGGGACGCCCAGCCGGGCCCCCTACTTCCGACGTGAAATCGCGGACCCGGCGGGCAACATCAACCGGGACGCCATCGTGGCCAAGGTGACGGGCGCCAAGAAGTTCGACGAGGACGGGTATCCCATCGACGAGGACGTCTTCAGCCCGCCCGAGTGGACGGACAGCGCCGGCGCCATGAACCAGATGCGCAACTGGTTCGCCGCGAAGATGAACGTGCGACCCGATGAGGTGATGGGCAAGTTCCCCGATGCCTTCAACGAGCTCAACAATGTCTGGGTGAAGCAGACGCACTTCGACCTGCTGCCGTAGTGCGATGATGAATCCCCGGGCCGTCCGTGACACACCACGGGTGGCCCGGGGCCTTCGTGTCTCTTGTATCGGGAGTCCGCCGAATGACGCAGGTCCTCCGCTCCGACAATGGCCCGCGCTGGATGCAGCGCTCCCGTCTGGGCACGCCCGCGCCCGGCCGCGTCGAGTTCCAGCAGGTCGCCTTCTCTTCCGACGGCGAGCTGCTGGTGGCGCTGGAGCACAAAGGCGGCGAGCGGCTGCGCTGGTGGCGCTGGCGGGATGAGCATCCGCTGGGCGAGGTCACCGTCTCCCAGGGCGTGGCGGCGCAGGTGCTGCCCTCGCTCGGCGGCATCGCGGTGACGGACGCGCACTTCCAGGTCGGGCTGTACTCGCTGGAGGACGGTCGGCATCTGCGGCGGGGCCGCGTACCGGACTACGAGGTGCGCGGCCTGGAGGTGAGCCCCGACGGCACCCGGCTCGCGATGCACGACCTCACCGGCAGCGTGCTGTTGTGGGACACGCGGACCTGGGCCTCGCTCGGTCAGCTCCAGGGTCCCCAGCAGGAGGTCACCCGGCTCGCGTTCTCACCGGACGGGCAGCGATTGGCCGCGGCCTGCCTGCGAGGCCACGTCGTCGTCTGGGACGTGGCGAGCGGCAAGCCCATCCTGGTGCACGTGGAGGCCGACGAGCAGTTCGTCTCGGTCGCCTTCCACCCCGCGGGCACGGAGCTGGTCGCCACGACGACCGGCCCGCGCATCCAGCGCTTCCGCCTGCGCGACGGCGGCCTCGCCGGGACGCTGCAGGGCCCGGTGGCGGGCTCGAGCCAGGCGGCCTTCAGCCCCGACGGCGGGCTGCTCTGCGTCACCCGGTACGGCTTCAGCGTGCTCGACGCGCGGACGAGCGCGCGCGTGTTCCGCCACGAGGTGGACAACGACTTCTACGCCGCCAACGCGGCCTTCAGCCCGGACGGCACCGTCATCGCCTGGGGCGAGGACGACGGCACCGTGAGCCTGTGGGGCCTTCCCTCCGAGCCACGCTGAGCGGCGGCGCTCACTTCCACGGATTGGAGAAGCGCGGGTCCGTGGTGAAGTCGGTGTCCGTGAGGCTCTTCAAGAAGGCGATGAGGTCCTGCTTCTCCTCGTCGGACAACTCGAAGGGCCGCACCAGCGGGTCCTTGTTCGGGTTGTTGCGGCCGTCTCCCGCCAGCGGCCCCTCCGTCACGTTGCGGCCACCCGACGTGTAGTGGTCGATGACGGCCTCCAGCGTGGGGATGCTGCCGTCGTGCATGTACGGCGCCGTCAGCTCCACGTTGCGCAGCTGCGGCACGCGGAAGCGGCCGTGGTCCAGCGCGTCGTGGGTGAACTCGAACAGGCCCGGGTTGTCCGGCGGGTACGCGCCCTTGCCGTCCAAATCGTACAGGCCCGTGTTGAAGAACTGCGCCACCTGGGGCTTGGTGTCCTTGGCGCGGAACGAGTTCGAGAGGTGCCGGCCGCTGTGGCAGTGGTAGCACTCCGCCCGCTCCCCGAAGAACAGCTCCATGCCCCGCCGCGCCGAGCGCGACAGCGCCGCGTTGTCGCCCTGCAGGTAGCGGTCATACGGCGAGCTGCCCGACAGCAACGTGCGCTGGAAGGACGCCAGCGCCTTCACGAGGGAGCCCTGGCTCACCGGCTCCTGGGCGTCCGGGAACGCCGCGCGGAACAGCTCCGGGTACCTCGCGTCACCGCGCAGCCGCTCGAGCGCCTCCTCCAGCTTGGGCGTCAGCCCCAGCTCCGTGGGGAACTCGTTGAACAGCGGCACCAGCGCCTGCGACTCCAGCGTCTCCAACAGCGGGTTGGCCCAGGTGTACGTGCTCAGGTACGCCACGTTGGCCAGCCCCGGCGAGTTGCGCGCGACGTGGTCCCCCGTGGAGCCCGTGGGCGTCGCCTTGCCGTCGGAGAAGGCCCGCGCCTGCTCGTGGCAGCTCGCGCAGGCCATGGTGCCGTTGCCCGACAGCCGCGCGTCGTAGAAGAGGTGGCGTCCCAGCTCCACCTTCTCCGCGGACATGGGGTTGTCCTCGGGCACGAAGGGCTCGGGGAAGCCCACGGGCAGGCTCCACGCGTAAGGAGGCGGCGCCGGACGTCCCGGCGCGTCGCCACCACAGCCGGCGGCCGACACCAGGGCCACCACGACGCTCAGCTTCCCCGCACGCGAAGACATCACCCGCTCCTTCCCTCAGCGCACCTTGAAGAACGTCTTCGGCAGCGCCTTGGGGGTGCCATCCGCGTTCAGGCCGAACTGCGACAACAGCGGCGGGCACTCCGGGTCCGTGGGGCCCGACATGCAGCCGGGCATCATGTCCGAGCCCGTCGGCGTGCGATTCACGTCCAGCTCCGACAGCAGGCCCGCGACGTCCAGCACCACCTGGTTCGTCTCCGGGTCGAAGCCGTCCAGCGCGATGGTGGCCTGGTTGGCCGCGCCGCACGTGTAGCCGTCCGCGTTGGAGCCCTGACAGCCGGACGCGCCCAGGTGGAAGTAGTAGGTCGCGTTCTGCTGCGAGCGGATGTCCAGCTTCACGAACTTGTAGCCGCCCTGCCAGCTCCACCACATGTCGCGCACGTCCAGGGGCGCGGCCTCCGCCTCGACGTCCAGGTGGTTCCTGTCCGGGGGCAGGCCCACCTTGAACTCCAGGCCCGTGTAGTCGTCGTGCGCGGGCGCCGTGCCCGTCACCTCGCGGTGCGTCCCGGGGCTGCCCGTGCGGCAGGTGCCGGTGCCGTCCTCGAAGTCCAACAGCGCGATGGCGTCACGCTGCCACTCGCCGTCCTGCGCGAGCTTCAGCGCGTGGCGCTCGCCGTTGGCGCGGATGAGGGTGACGTCGCGCACGTACATGCGGAAGTCCAACAGCTCGATGACGCCGCGCGACGTGCCGATGTCCGTGAAGCTGGTGGCGCACGTCAGCGCCTCCTGACGGACCTGCGGGCTGAAGCGCACCGCGTACGTCTTGGACTCGACGTCATCGTCTCCGCCACAGCCCTGGGCGGCGAGCAGCAGGGCGGGCAGCAGGGCTCGCGACAGGGGCTTCCAGACGGCGTTCATCGAGGTGACCTCCAGGACGGTGACTCCAGCGATGAGGCATGGGTACCAGCAAGGGGACACCCGCCGGCTGTGGCATGTTGTCGCGGCGGGAATGTCCGCCGTCAGGCGGAAGTCCCCGGGTCGCTAACGCCGCCGGAATCCGGACATATCGCCATCCCCCCGCCAGCGGCGCCCTCGGGTCCCCCCCGTCATCCCGGCGCACACGTCCGCCCGCCTGGTCAGGAACCAGGGGCAGCCGACTCACCGGGGAGGGGGACCCGGGCTTCGGAGACTTGGGGGAAGTCCCTCGCGAAGACCTGGGCGCACTGACGGGGGAGGGTTCGACTCGTGCGTCTGGGGGAGACGCGCGGGGTGCTTCGTCGGGAAGAAAGAGGACACCCGGGGATGGGCCTCACGCTTCCGCGCGGCGCGGGGAGCCGCGAATCATTGGCATTCCGCCAGGAAGCCTACTGGCAGGTGCCGCAGTCCGCCTTGCAGCTGTCCGGCGTCACGCCCGTGCCGCACTTCTCGGAGACCTGGCAGACGCCGTCGCCGCAGCGGTAGATGTCCTGGGGACGGATGCGCGTGACGAGCGGCTTGTACTCGACGCCGTTGTACGTGCAGCGCGAGTAGTGGGTGCGCGTCGCGTCCAGCTGGCAGTGGTCCAGGCAGGAGCCCACGTGCTGGATGGTGGGCGCGCACGCCGCGTCGCCGCTCCACGACGACAGGCCGCAGGTGCGCACCGTGCTCTGGTCATAGGCCAGGTAGTTGGCGTCGTTCGCCGCGAACAGGCCCTCGCCGTTGAACAGGTTGCCGAAGAAGCACGCCTCCTTCTGGCTGTACGTCTGCACCTCCTCCGTCGTGGTGGGGATGCTCACGTTCGTCGCGCCGCGCCCCTGCACGGAGATGTTCACGTGCACACCGAACTTGTTCGCGTGCGCCGCCAGACACGAGGACACCACCTGCTGCTCCGCCAACGACGCGGGCTGGTTCGTGGTGGACCAGGTCGGCGCCAGGCCCAGTGAGCCGGGCCACGAGTACGTCGTTCCGTTATGGGTGTACGTCAGGGTTTGAGAGGATGACAAAGCGCAGCGCGCCACGTAGCGCATGAGCTGGGCGCTCGCGGCCGGGTTCGAGCTGAACCATGTATTGAACAACCCGTTCGTCGACAGCCCGTTGGTGGAGAGCCCGTTCGTCGACAACCCATTCGTCGACAGGCCGTTCGTCGACAAGCCATTGGTGGAGAGCCCGTTCGTCGACAACCCATTCGTCGACACCAGGCCGTCTTCATGGGTGGCCACCGACTCGCTCGGGTCGACGGCACCCACGCCCTCGGGGCCACAGCCGACGGCGAGCAGCGCGGGCAGGGCCCACGCGCGGATGAGACACGACGAGAAACGACGAGACTGGGAACGGATGAAGGACAAGCGCATGGGACAGGCTCCGCGTTGGGGGTCACCGCGGTGTCTCGCGGCTAGGTCAACGGGTAGTGCTTGTCGCCAAGGGTGACAGGTGTCCTCTCGTCCAATTCCTGGGAGGAAGTCTTTCGTCAGACAGCGTCAGCGTGAGACGGCTGACGCTTCAGCCGTGTATCGCCTCACGGTGGACGATGATTCACCGCCCGTGTCACACCGCGAGCCGTCGGTGAAACATCTACCGGCTCGCGCGGCGCGCGTCGCGCGGGAGCGTCACGGTGAAGGTGGTGCCGTCCAGCTCGGAGGAACGCACGTCCACGCTGCCGCCATGCGCGTGGACGATTTCCCGGACGATGAACAACCCCAGGCCCAGCCCGCTCCGGCGCCGGCCCTTCTCGCGCGCGGCGCCCGCCTGACGGAACGGGTCGAACAGCGTCGCCAGCTGCGGCGCGGGGATGGGCGCCCCGGGGTTGTGCACCTCCACCACCTGCCGGGTCTCCAAATCCAGACATCGCAGCAGCACGGGGGCATCCTGGGCGCCGTGCTCCAGGGCATTACCCACCAGGTTGCTGAGCACCTGCGCCAGCCGGTCCGCGTCCCAGAGCCCGTCGGAGCGACCGTCCACGTCGAAGGCGATGTAGCGGTCCGGATGCGCCAGGGACAGCTCCTCCACCACTTGTCGACACACGGTGGACAGGTTGGCGGGCGCCACCTGCAAGGGGATGCCGCCGGACAGTCGGGCCCGGGTCAAGTCGAGGATGTCCGAAATCATGGTGCCCATGCGCTCGGCGCTCGCCTCGATGCGCTGGGCCATCTGTTGTTGGGTGGAGCTCAGGGGCGCGCGCCGGCGAAGGGCGCGGGCGGACAGCGTTATCGCGTTGAGGGGGTTGCGCAAATCGTGGCCGAGAATACCGATGAAGCGCTCGCGGAACTCCGCCTCCTCCGCCAGCCGCTCCAGCGTGCGCTTGCGCTCGGTGATGTCCATCATGGAGCCAATCATCCGCACCGGCCGCCCGGCCGCGTCGCGCGACAGCACGCCCCGGTCCAGGACGTGGACCCAGCCGCCGTCGTCCTTGCGGAAGCGGTACTCCGCCTGCCACGCGTCCTCGCCGGACGCGATGAAGTCGTGCAGCCCGCGTGACACCCCCTCCCGCTCGTCGGGGTGCAGCCGCTGCGTCCACCACGCGAAGTCGTGGTCCGCCGCCTCGGGTCCGTAGCCGAACAGCTCCTCCTGGCCCCCGTCCCAGCGCACCCGGCCCGTCCCCAAATCACAATCCCACAACACGTCATGGGTGGCGCGCGCCGCCAGCCGGTAGCGCTCCTCCGCCTCGCGCAGCACCGCCTCCGCCAGCTCCCGCTCGGTGCAGTCCGCCACCACGCCCACCATGCGGTGGGGCCGCTCCCCCTCGTGGAAGCTCTGGCCCACCGCCTCGTACCAGTGCGTGGTGCCGTCCTGGTGACGGCAGCGGAACTTGAGCGCGTACGCGCCGTCCATCGCCAGCGCCTGCTCGATGCTCCGCGCCACCCGGGGCCGGTCCTCCACCACGACGCAGGACAGGAAGGACGGCAGCGAGCCGCCCAGCGCGCCCGGCGACTGGCCGAAGAACGCCGCCGCGTCCTGCGTCCAGGTCACCGCGCGCCGCGCCTCGGTCCACTCCCACGCCACCATGCGCGCCTTGGACAGGGCCTGTCGCTGCAGCTCCTCGCGGGCCAGCGCGTCGCGCGCGGACTCCAGCGCCGCCTCCGCCCGGCGCCGCGCCTCGCGCTCGCGCTCCAGCGCGCCCTCCACCACCGCCGGGTCCTCCCCGGCCGGCTCCAGCAGCCACAGCACCAGCGCTTCCGCCTCCTTCACGCCCACCACCTGGAAGCGCCCGCGCAGCCCGTCGCGCGACAGCCGCAGCGTCGCGGACAGCGGCACGCCGGAGGACCACGTGCGCACGCACGCCTCCAGCTCCACGCCGATGAGCCCGTGCTGGGCCCAGCGCGAGACACAGGAGGGCACGCCCCAGTCGCGCACCAGGTGCTCCGCGGCCGCGTTGAGCGACGCGCTCTCGAAGTCGAGCACCTCTCCCGAGCTCCCCCGCATGACTTCCAGGCGGATGCACGGTGCGGGACTTGCGGCATGGAGCGACCGTGCCAGGGCATGCCCCGGCAGCGACGACAGGCTCACCATCGACTTCCCCCCGGCGAGCGGCACCCCAGGGGCCCACGTGCGAGGACCGGGGCGCGCACCGCGCGTTGGCAGAGAGTGCCATGTCCGAGGTGTCGCGAACTTGTCCTCGGGTACAGCCCATCCCGCAGTGCTCACCCGTAAGCACTGCGCTGGCGAGACAGACTCCGCCCCGCGGCCCCGATGTTCCCCAGGGCGCGGCCCCCTACCGACCCACGCCCCGAAGCAAAATGCACCCTGGGCGACACCCGCCACTGCCCCCAGGGGCAGGAAGGCGCCGCACCCACAGGGGCCAGGACGCGACTCACCCCGTCAGGCGGGGCAGGTGGACCGTGAAGGTCGTCCCGTCGACCTGCGAGGACACCACGTCCACGCTGCCCCCATGGCCCCGGACGATGTCCCGGACGATGTAGAGCCCCAGGCCGATGCTGCGGCTGGACTGGCCCTCCTTGAGCGCCCCGCGCGTCATCGGCTCGAACAGGCGCGACAACAGCTCGTGCGGAATCGGGTCTCCGCCGTTGTAGACGCTGACGAGCGCGTGGCCGCCCTCGGCGAAGGTGCGCAGCCGCACGGGCGCGCCCTGGGGGCTGTAGGCCAGCGCGTTGGAGAGCAGGTTCGTGAGCACCTGGGCGATGCGGTCCGGGTCCCACTCCCCGCGCACGTCCGACGCCACCTCCACGTCGACGTGCCGCCCGGGGTGGGCCAGCTGCACCTCGTCCAGCACCTGCGTCACCACGTCCTTCAAGGTCGTGGTCTGCCGGTGCAGGGCGATGCCGCCGCCCAGCCGCGCCTTGGTGAAGTCGAGCAGGTCGCGAATCATCCGCGCCGCCCGCTCGGAGGCCTGGCCGATGCGCTGCACCGTGCGCTTCTGGCTGTCGGACAGCTCGTTCTTCTTCTCGAGCAGCCCCACCGACATGGCGATGGCGGCCAGGGGGTTGCGCAAGTCGTGCGACACGATGCCCACCAGCTGCTGCTCGAACTCCGAGCGCCGCCGCAGCTCCTCGTGCACGCGGCGCTCCTCGGTGATGAGGCGCACCCGCTCCAGCGCCTGCGCGCACGCGTGCGCCAGCGCGGAGAAGAACGCCCGGTCCATCTCCGTGAACAGCCGCGCCCGCGCGAACGACAGGCCGATGACGCCCAGCGCCCGCCCCTTCACCAGCAGCGGCAGCGCGATGGCGGACTCGTGGATGCCGTGCGCGTTGAGGTGCGGGTAGCGCTCGGTCCACTCCTCCAGCGAGCCCAGCCAGATGGGCTTCTGCTCGCGCACCGCCTCCGTCAGGGGCACGCGCTGGGACAGGGGGATGCGGCGCCAGCGCGACAGCACCTGCTCCGGGTAGCCCACCGCGTCCACGATTTCGAGCGCCTCGCCGTCATCGCTCAACAGGTTCACCGCGCCCGCCTTGGCGCCCGCGGCCACCAGCCCCTGCTCGAAGAGGGCCCGGCACACGTCCGTCACGGTGCTCGCCTCCGACAGCCGCGCGGTGAAGTCGCGCAGCCGGTCGATGTGGCCCGCGGCCCGGTGCGCCAGCTCGCGCGCCTCGGCTTCCTTCTGACGCAGCAGCTCCGCCTGCGCGCGCACCTGGTGCTGCGCGCGGAACAGCTCCACGAAGACGGACACCTTGGAGCGCAGCACCTCCGGCGGGAAGGGCTTCTGCAGGAAGTCCACCGCGCCGGTGGAGTAGCCCGTGACGAGCTCCGTGTCGTCGCGGCCGTACGCGGTGAGGAAGATGATGGGCACGTTGCGCGTGCGCTCGCGCTGCTTGATGAGGGACGCGGTCTCGAAGCCGTTCATCCCCGTCATCCGCACGTCCAGCAGGATGACCGCGTAGTCCTCGCGCAGGAGGAAGCGCAGCGCCTGCTCCCCCGAGCTCGCCTTCGTCAGGCGCACGCCGAGCGGCTCGAGGATGGCCTCCAGCGAGACGAGGTTGGCGGGGTTGTCGTCCACCACCAGCACGCCAGGCGCCTCGGCGCCCTGCTGCAGGGTGTTGTCGGAGGCGCCCTCCTGCGGCGCGGGGAGGCTGGCCAGCCCCAACACCCCGCGAGGGGACGTCTCCCGCCGAGGCAGCCGTTCCGACATCGTCGTTGCAATCCCTTCGTGGAACATGGCGTCTTCACCTGGTGTCGGGCGGTCCACCGTCGAGCCTGGGAGTGTCCATCCGTCCTGGGGGCAGGTCGGCTCCCTTCAACACGCTCTGGGGCCCGAATCAAACCGTGCCCGTCTCCTCCTGGGGCAAGCCGCTCGCGCGGAGGCCCGGCAAGCGTGCGCTATCCATCACTCGCCAGGTTCAGTATCGCCCCTTCACCCCGAGGATGGGCAGGACGATGGGCAGCCCCACGGCCTTCTTGGACAGCGGCCGGCCGCCCCCCCCGTCGTACTCGAAGCTCACCGTTTCCTGACTGATGGTGACATTGAGCATGTCCAGGTAGGCCTCCAGGCTGAACGTCTCGTAGACCCAGGACTTGGACAGGCGCATGTCGAAGCGGAAGAAGGGCGGCAGCCGGTCCACCGCGTCCCGGTCCGCCTTCACCCACGACGGCCTGCCGGAGCCGTCCCGCCCCGGGCGATGCGTCTGGGTGCCCAGCGTCCCGTACTCGGGGCGGCCGGTGTTGAAGTGCACCACCCCGCCCAGCGTGACGCTGTTGGAGAACTTGTAGCTGAGCACCAGGTTGAGCACGTGCGTCTGGTCGAACGCGAAGGGCAAATCCCCCGTCGCCTCGCCCATCACGTTGCCCTCGAAGTCGTACCGGTAGAAGCGCGTGCGGCGGAGGCTGCGCTGCAACGTGTACGACAGCCACCCGAACCAGTTGTCCCCCAGCGGGTGGCGGATGAGCAGCTCCAGGCCGTAGGCCACCCCGCTGCTTTGAAAGTCCGGGAAGTCGATGTCGTCCCGGCCGGGGATGCCGGGCTCCTGGTCCGGCAGCGGCGTCTCCTCGTCCGTCAGGCCCTCGTCGGAGAAGGGCGTGAGCTCAATCGTGCGCACCAGCGGGTTGACGTAGGCGTCCAGGCCCACCTCCAGGCCCTTCAACGCCTTCCACTCCGCGCCCAGCGACAGCTGCACGCCCTGCTGCAGGCCCAACAGCAGGCTGCCCACGTCCACCACGGGCAGGCTGATGAGGGACGTGGGCGGCTGGTGGAACAGGCCCGCGGAGCCCTTGAGCACCAGCGCGTCGTTGAACTGGTGGCGCACGGTGAGCCGGGGCTCGAGCACCGCGTGGTCGATGCCGGGCGACAGGTGGTAGTTGTCCACGCGCAGGCCCGGGACGAAGGACCACCGGGGCGTGGGTTGGTACACCAGCTCCGCCCACGCGCCCATGAACGTGGCGAGCGCCACGGGGGCCAGCTGCTCGGTCTCCTCGTCGGGCGTCAGCTCGTAGAAGTCGACGATGGCGCGCTTGTGGTCCACGTCCCCGCCCAGCCGCAGCGTCACGGCGGAGTCCAACGGGACGGTGTAGCCCACGCGCGCGGCCCACGTGCCCTGGTCGATGTGGATGGCGGTGGCGTCGTTGGGCGGGTTGCTGCTGACGATGGCGAAGCGGTCCAGGCCCCACGTCACGCCCAGCTCCAGCTCCCCCCCTCCGAGCGGGTGGCGGTGGCGCAGGTCCATGCGGTGGAAGATGACGGACTGCATCCCGGTGTCGCCGAACTCGTCCTGGGCCTCGGTGCCGAAGGTGTCCGACGAGCCGAACGCGAACAGCCGCAGCTTGCCCTTGCCCACGTCCTGCTCCACGCGCAGCTGGTAGTCCCAGAAGTCGAGCACCACCTTCTCGTTGAGCCGTCCGGGCGCGGGCGGGTCCTGCAGCTTGTTGGCCGCCAGCGCGATGAGCCACGGCGTATAGGAGTAGCGGCCCGCCACGCTGACGTTGGTGCCGGTGGAGGGGAACGGCGTCTCCAGGAAGAAGCCCGCGTTGATGAGGTCCGCGTACGCGCTGCCGTGGACCCGGTCATCGCGCGGACGACTGAGCCGACCTTCGATGGCGCCGCCCAACAGCCGCCCGTAGCGCGGCGGCGGCGAGCCCGGGAAGAAGTCGATGGTGTCGATGAAGTCCGGGTGGATGACGGCCGGGCCGAGGAACAGGTGGAACAGGATGGGGACGCGGATGCCGTCCAGGAAGTAGCCCGTGGCCGCGGGCTGGCTGCCGCGCACCACCGGGTAGGCCACGCCGGACAACATGCTGCCCACGCCCGGCAGCAGCATGACGACGCGGAACGGGTCGCCCATGGTGCCGGGCACCTCGCGCAGCTCCGCGTCGTGCAACGTCACGCGGCTGACCTCGGTGCGCTCGCGGTCCGCGCGCACCACCGTCTCGTACGGGTTGATGACGAGCGGCTCCAGCCCGTACACCACCTCCAGCGCCTCCTGCGCCTTCAACACCTCGCGGAAGTTCCCCGCCTTGTGGCCCGGCGCGGACACCCGCACGCGGTGCTCTCCCGCGGGCCAGCGCGCCTGGAAGGCCCCTTGCGCGTCCGTCTGCACCGGCGCGTCGGGGACGGACTCGGACACCAGCGTGGCGCCGACGACGGGGCGACGGTTGCCCTTGGTGCGCACGCGCCCGCTCAGCGTGACGGGGGCCTGGGCCACGGCGTCGGGTGAGAGGACGGGCGCCTCGAAGCGGTACTCGAAGCCCAGCCGCACCGGCACCGGCTGGCCGTCCACGGTGGCGGGCGTGAAGCGCAGGCCGGGCGCGGCGTGCAGCGCGGCCCTGTCCAACAGCGGGTGGATGCCCTCCACCAGGGTGGCGGACTCCACCTCGCCAGCAGCGTCGATGAGCAGCTCCAACCGGACGACGCCCGACACGCGCTCGGCGGCGAGCTGGGGCGGATACGGCGCGGGGGCGTCCTGGGCGAGCGTGGGCGGCAGGAAGACGGTCCCGGCGGCGCCCGCGTCGGAGGGCCCCGTGTCCACGGCCCACCCCGCGTCCGTGCGCGACAGCTCCACCTCCGTGGGCACGGGAGGCACTCCCGCGTCGGGGGTGGACGGGGCCTGGGCGCTCGCGCGGCCCACCGGCGCGCACAGCACCAGCAGCCACACCGCCATGAGCGCGCGCGGCCAGCGTCGTGCGCGCAGCCTTCCCCGAATCGAATCCGTCACGTCGCTTCTCGTCGGCCCCTGAGGCTCCATGAGGCCAGGGACGCGGCAGGGTGACAAGCACCCAGGCCACCGAGGCGTCACCCGCCGAGCACAGGCAACCGCCAGGCGCGTCCCACGTCGGGTGCCCGACGCACAGGGCGCGGCGCGTCCGTGGGTGGACACCGGCCATGTCTTGAAGGGAGGGAGGACACCAGCGGGTGGGCTCACCAACTTCCCCGCACTCCGGAGCCCCGCGTCATGCGTTTTCGTCTGTCCCAGTCCTGGTGCCGGCGGGCCGTCCTCGCCCCGTCGTCGTCCCCGTCTCCCGTCGCGTCCTCGGCCTCTCCGGCGGGCCAGGGCGTCGTCCGCGCGCGCGCATGCGGCGCCCGGAGGCTCGCGAGATGATCGCCCCGCCTTCGCTCCGCGTCCTTCGAGGTCGCCTGCTCCAGCTGCTCCTGGGCGTGCTGCTGGTGCTGGTGGCGCTGAGCCTCATGCCCTCCGCCTCGGCCGAGTCCTCCGCGCGCGACACGCTCACCGCGGAGCAGACCCCGGTGCTCCGGGAGACGCCCACGCCCCCGGGACAGCCCGCGCGCACCGGGGCACCGTTCCCCGAGCGCTGCCCGGCCGACACGCTCTGCCTGCCCAGTCGCTGACGCTCAGCGCTGCGGCAGGATGGCGGCGGCCACCTGGTTGACCAGCTTGAGCTGGCCCCGGGACATGCGCCGCAGCGTGCGCAGCAGGCGCCGCATCTCCGGCAGGTGGTCCTTGTCGCGCGA
This sequence comes from Myxococcus guangdongensis, assembly GCF_024198255.1. Taxonomy (NCBI): domain Bacteria; kingdom Pseudomonadati; phylum Myxococcota; class Myxococcia; order Myxococcales; family Myxococcaceae; genus Myxococcus; species Myxococcus guangdongensis. The sequence continues at coordinate 26,206 of NZ_JAJVKW010000003.1, read as the reverse complement.
GTCCTCCTCCCACAGCGCCGCCCCCACCGAGGCCGCCGTGACGAGCCCCAGCCCCACGTCCGCCGACAGCCGCAGCGCCAGGCACAGCCGGAACAGCGTGGGCACGCTGGGCATCATCTTCCCGCGCTCCATCCGCCCGTAGACCTCCGCGGCGATGCCGATGCGCTCGGCCACGTCCGCCTGGGTCAGCCCCGCGCGCATCCGCGCCGACCGGGCCTCCTCGCCCACGTTCACCGCCAGCCGCCGCTCCAACTGCTGACGCGACTGACGGGCACGGTCGCTCGGCCGCCCCTTGCTGGACGCGCGGGACGACTTGCGAGGCGTGGAGGAACCTTCAGGGTGGGTCTTCACCGCGTCAACCTTGTGAGTTCGGACCGAGGCCCCGGCCTGCACCGCCTCAGGCCTCCCTCGGACGTGTGTCCGACGCGACTTATAACCCACCACGTCATCAGGCGAAATACCGATACGCCGGGTAGTCCCCGGACCCGGTTTCAGCCCGCCCACCGCCCCTCCCACCCGGGTCCCGACGGGCCAACGCCCTCCCCTCTCCGCCACTCGACAGCTCCCTTCCCATTCGACCTGGGACGTTCAGGACTCGTCTCTGGACTTCTCCGGCCAGCCAGTACCGTCCTCCCAGGTCCTGGACACCCCTCGGAGCCCACCTCACACCTCCCATTCGAAAAACTGAAAATCAAGACTTCGTCCCGAAACTGTTCAGGGACGGAAACAGGAAGCACCCCGGACACGGCCTCCACCCTCAGCGGACGGATGGAGCGCGACAGGAACGAGCGCTCGGAGCCAGCCGCGGTGGACGGGGCACGCACTACCCATGGGGTGACTTCCAGCCGGAGGACGAACATACTTTTCGAGGTGAGCCCACGGGCCCATCGGGCCCATCGCCGTCGCAAGGAGAGCCGCCCATGTCGCCCCCGTCGTCCGACGCCTCCATGCCTCCGGAAGTCCTGCTGCGCTCCGGCCGCGCGTCGTATGAGTTCGTGAAGTCGCTGGGGGCCGCGCACCACGGGGAGCTGCTGCTCGCGCGCCGTCGCTACGAGGCGGACTTCTGCGGCTACGCGGTCATCAAGCGCCCGCTGGGCGAGGACGACGCGGCCATCCACCGGCTGCTCGAGGAGGGCCGGCTCAGCGCGCTGTTGCACCACCCCAACGTCGTCTCCGTGCACCACCTCAAGGGCCCGGACGACACGCCGGTGCTCGTCTTCGAGCACACGCCCGGCCACCGGCTGGACTCGCTGCTGGAGGCGTCCGCCCGCTCGCACCTGCCCTTCTCGGAGGGCTTCGCGCTCTACGTCGCCGCCGAAATCGCCGAGGCGCTCCACCACGCCCACACCCTCACCGACGAGCACGGCCACCCCCTGCGCGTGGTCCACCGCGACGTGGCGCCCCACAACATCCTGGTCACCGAGCACGGCGCGGTGAAGCTGCTCGACTTCGGCGCCGCCACCTCCGTGCTCTCCGGGGACGCCGCGCGCGCCGCGCCGCCCGTGAGCCTGGCCTACGCCGCGCCCGAGCACGTCGCGCGCCAGCCGCTGGACGGCCGCGCGGACCTGTTCGGCCTGGGGCTGGTGCTGCTGCAGCTGCTCACCGGCCGTCACCTCTTCGAGGGCGCGGACCGCTTCGAGGCCGAGCGCCGCCACCACCACGAGCGCGCCCTCACCCAGCCGCCGTCCGACGCCGGCGAGGCGCTGGAGGACGCCATGAAGAACGCGGTGGGGCTGGCCGCCGCCCGGGAGCTGCGCCGCCGCATCCGCGCCTACGGACACGACGACTTGGAGGACGCGCTGCGCGCGGTGCCGGCGGCCTTCCAGTCGCTCCTGAGGGGCACGCTGGCGCCGGCGCGCGAGGAGCGCTTCGCCACGGGCGCGGAGCTGGCGCGGGCCCTGCGGCTGTACGCGCGCCGCGCGGGGCTGGTCTTCGGCCGGGCGGAGGCGCTCGCGGAGGTGACGGGGCTGCGCTACGCGGCGCTGCGCGTGCAGGCGGGCGAGTCCCCCGAGGAGGTGCTGGAGGACAGGCTCCTGCCGGAGGAGGACCCCGCGAGCTGAGCGGCGCCCACCTCCGACGCCCTCGATGTTCACGGGCGGACACCCGGGACGTCCACGCCAGGACGTCTCGACGCGCCGCGGCTGGCGGATGTCGGACGCCGGTACGAGGCTGAGTCTCCATGTGCACGCCCAGCCTCGTCCTCCTGGTGGAAGACCACGTCGACAGCCGGGAGCTCCTGGAGGAGTTCCTGACCCTGGAGGGCTTCGCCGTGGAGACGGCCGGCAACGGCCAGTCCGCGCTGGAGCGCCTGTCACGCCCGCCCTGTCCGGACGCGGTGCTGCTCGACTTGATGATGCCGGTGATGAGCGGCTGGGAGCTGATGCGCCACGTGCGCGAGGATGATCGCCTGCGGGAGGTCCCCGTCGTCGTCGTGTCCGGCGCGGGCAACCACCAGGCCATGCCCGAGGGCATCCAGGGCACCGTGCCCAAGCCGGTGGACCTCACCGAGCTGCGCGCCACGCTGGCCCGCGTGGTGAGCGCGCAGGGCTGAAAAGCGCGCTCAGGCCGGCGGAGGCGGCGCGCGCGGCAGCGTCACCCGGAACACCGTGCCGGCCTCCGGGGTGGACGTCACCTCGATGTGGCCCCCGTGGCCCTTCACCACCTGCTCGACGATGTAGAGCCCCAGGCCCAGGCCCCCGCTGTTGCCGCTGACCGGGTGGTTGTGCGTCGCGCGGCGGAACGGGTCGAACAGGTGGGGCAGCGCGTCCGGGGCAATGGGCTCGCCGGGGTTGTGCACCTCCAGCACCACCGTGTCGCCCTGGTCCGTCAGCGTGAGGGTGACGGGCACCTCCGCCGCGCTGTACTGGAGCGCGTTGCCGCCCAGGTTGCTCACCACCTGCAGCAGCCGGTCCGCGTCCCACTGTCCCTCGTAGCGCCCCGCGCCGCCCGCCACGCGCAGCGTGCGCTCCGGCCACGCGGCCTCCAGCTCCTCCACGCCCTGGCGCACCACGGCGCGCAAATCCCCCGCCGTGCGGTGGATGGGGATGCCGCCGCCCAGCCGGCCGCGCGTGAAGTCCAGCAGCTCCGAAATCATCCGCGTCATCCGCGCGCTGGAGCGGGCGATGCGCGTGACGAGCCGGCGCTCGCGCTCGGGCAGGGCCTCGCTGTGGAGCAGCTGCGTGGTGGACAGGTGGATGGCGTTGAGGGGGTTGCGCAAGTCGTGGCTGACGATGGCGATGAGCCGCTCGCCGAAGCGCGCCGCCTGCAGCGCGGCCTCCTGGGCGCGGCGGCGCTCGGTGACGTCCGTCAGCGTGGCCACGCCCGCGATGATGTCCCCCTCCCTGTCGCGGATGGGCGCGCTGGAGACGAGCACCGTCATCGAGCGGCCATCCTCGTGCCGCAGCATCGCCTCCTCGCCCTGCACCACCTCGCCCGTGCGCAGGCTGCGCGACAAGGGCCACGCGTCCGCCGCGTACGGACGCCCGTCCAGGTGACAGGCGCCGTAGTCCCCCGCGAAGGTGTCCACGTGGGACATGGGCTGGAACGGGCGCCCGGTGAGCGCGGAGACCTGCCGGTTGGCGAGCGCCAGCCGGCCGCTGGCCGCGTCCGCGATGACCACGCCCGCGGGGAGCTGCTCGAGCACCGCGGCCAGCCGCGCGCGCTCCGACTCGATGGTGGACAAGAGCCGCTGCCGGTCCGTCTCCACCGCGCGCCGCTGGGTGATGTCCATCACCGTGGCCACGCGCTGGGCCACCTTGCCCGTCTCGTCGCGGAAGGCCGTCACGTGGGTGAAGGCGGGGAAGCGGCTGCCGTCCTTGCGCAGGTGCAAGGACTCGTACTCGTGCGAGGGCTTGGAGCGCGCCGCGGCCGCGTGACGCGGGAGCATGCCGCGCGCCTCCGGGGCGATGACGGTCTCCAGCGGCTTGCCCACCAGCTCCTCCGGCGTGGCCCCGTGCATGCGCGCGAAGGCGGGGTTCACGTCCAGCAGCACGTCGTGCTCGCCGGCCACCACCACCACGCCCACGCCCAGCCGGAAGAAGACCTCCTCCCAGCGCCTCAGGCCCGCCTCGCTCTCGCGCAGCCGGACCAGGGACACCTCCGCCTCCGCGTGGGCCTCGCGCTCGCGGGCGTGCGCCTGCGCCTGCGCGAGCAGCGCGGTGGCCCGGTTCGCCATCGCGCGGAACAACAGCAAGTCCTCCTCCGACAGCTCGCTGGTGGCGCGGCTGCCCATCAGCGCCACGCCGATGAGCGCGTCGTCGAGCACCAGCGGCACGCCGTACAGCGCGCGCACGTCGGAGGTGCGCACCACGTCCGAGTGGGCGCGGGGGTCGCTGCTCGCGTCGTGCACCAGCAGGGGCTGCCGGGTGGCGGCGATGGTGCCCGCGAAGCCCTGGCCCACCGGGACGCGGCCTCCCACGTCCACGCCCTCGCCCACGCCGCTCTCCACGCGCAGCAGGTCGTCGCCCTCGCGCAGCAGCACCACGGCCACGTCCACCGCGACCACCGTCTCGCGCAGCACCTGGAGCAGCCGGGGCAGGAAGCCCGCCACGTCGGGGCTGCCCAGCGCCGCGGTGCTGATGCGGTCCAACGCCTGGAGCGTGCGCTCACGCGCGCGGGTGTAGCGACTGACGGACGCGGCCACCGCCTCGTCCATGGCCTCGTGGAAGACGCGCTCCTCCTCCGGCCGCGCCGTGGCGCCCTCGCGCGAGGACCACAGGCCCAGCACGCACGAGCGCAGGAGCCGGTACTCCGCCACCACCTGGCGCAGGTCGAAGCCCTCTCCCAGCCGCTCCAGGGCGTGGTGGTCGCTGATGGCGCCCAGCCTCGAGGCCAGCTCCGGCCGGGGCTCGCGCATCATCAACGCGAGGGTCTCCAACAACCGGGGCAGGCCGTCGCGCAGCGCGGGGCCCGCCAGCGCCTTGGCGGCGGGGATGGAGCGCACCTCCTCCTCCCAGGCCGACATGATGGCGTCACGGTGCTTCAGCAGGAAATCAGCCAGGGGGATGGGCAAGGGCGTGTCGGGGTGGGGTTCCGGGCACAGGGGGGAGGCCCCTGGGTCTAGGTCACTCCCCGGGTCCGGACAACCGCCCAGATGGCTTGCGCCATCCAGCCCACACTTCACGCCCCGTCCTTCACCCCCACGGGGAGGTGGGCGCGGTGACCTCCGTCAGCCGCAGCAGGCGGTGCTCCTGCTCCAGCAGGTAGTGGACGCGGAAGCCCGAGCCCAGGACCACCAGGCCCGCCTGTCCTGGAGACAAGGGACCTTCCAGCGGGAGCCCCGCGGCCAGCGCGGCCAGCTCCCCCTGGAGCTGCTGCCGGACCGGCGCGGAACACTCGGAGAGCGTACACAAGGCCTCGGGCATGAGCTGGAGTCGCAGTGCCATGGTCCATGTCAGGTTGACCACCTGCGCCCCCTGGAACAAGACGTGCCTGGGGTCCAAGGCACTCGTTCGTTTCCAACTTCCACGAATCTGGATTCCCCGTGAGCCGCCGCGCGTCCTGCGGCGGGCTGTCCTCCAGCCAACGGGAGGATGGGCCCGTCGCGAGCGCGAAAAGGTGGCGCGCGCTAATTAGACAGGGTCATTTCCCCCCCATCCCTCATGTCTCACTCCGTACGCCACCTCCTGCTCGTCGAGGACGACCCTTCCTGGCGGAAGCGCTTGGCCGATGCCGCCCACGCGGAGGGCGTCGCCGTGAGCCACGCCTCGGACGGGGTGGAGGCCCTGGACTGGCTGCGCACCCACCCGCGCGCCGGGCACCCCGACCTCATCCTGTTGGACCTGATGCTGCCCCGCATGGATGGCTGGGAGCTGTACGGGCAGCTGCGCACGGATGCGCGGCTGCGGCACCTGAACGTGCTGATGTTCTCCGAGGCGCTGCACGGCCAGGAGGTGCCGCTGGGCGGCGTGGTGGGCTACCTGCACAAGCCCGCCATGCCCGAGTCGATGATGGGCGCGGTGCGCTCGCGCCTGCGCTTCGCGGAGGAGATTCCCGCGCGCGAGCCCTCGGGCACGTATGCGCTGGAGCTGCGCGAGGACGTGTCCCTGCCGCTGCGCCTGCTGCCCGCGCCGGTGGCCCACTCGGTGCGCATGCACCTGCTGCGCGCCGCGGAGCTGGTGGGCACCGAGCTGCCCATGGCGTCCACGTGGTTGATGGCGCTGCCGGGCACGCCCCCCGCGCTGCTCGTCTGCGTCGAAGGTGTGCGGGTGGTGCTGGACGTGGATGACGAGGCGCGCGTGCTGCGCGCCACCTCCGTCGACCTGCCGCCGGGCCTGCTCACCCACTCCTGAGCGCGCGTCGTCACGTGGCGATGACGTGGCGCACGGTGCCGTGCACCAGGTCCAGACACAGCACGCGGCCGTGCACGTCGTACACGAGCAGCGTCGAGTGGCCCAGCCGGACGCGCGGCGGCGTGTCTCCCTCGAAGGTGAGGGTGAGCCGGGCGCGCAGGACACCGCGGGCGTCGAGCAGTCGCGCGTCCCAGCCCTCCAGGCAGCGCACCACCTCCGCGCGCCACGTCGGGGTGAGGACCTGGTGCACGGGCTCGCCGAGCTCCGCGTCGGAGACCCACGGCGTGGCCTGACGGGGGATGGTGGGTGGCAGCCACAGCCAGTCGACGCGGCGGAACAGGGGTCCTCCATCGTCGACCCTGAGCACGGCCGCGCGGGCCTCGCCGTCCGGGGTGAGCGCGCAGGAGCGCAGCCCCAGCACCTGCTCCGCCTGCCCCGACACCAGCGGTCCGCGCGCGCGCAGCGTGGGGCCGTTGTGCAGCTCGTAGGTCCAGCGCTCCAGGTGGCTGGTGGTGAAGCTCAGCCACGAATCGTCCACGGCGAGGGAGCGCACGGTGCCGGGCACCTCCGCCACGCGCCACAGGGCCCGCGCGTCGGGGGCCTGGGCGTCCAGCATCATCACCGTGTGGCCGGACACGACGAACCAGCTCCCGCCGTCGTAGGTGGGCGCCCAGCTCTCCATGGCGAGGTCGCACCAGTGCGTGGCCTTGCGTGACATCACGTCGACGCGGGACACGCGATGCAGCTCGCCCCGGGGCGCCAGGGCCAGCACGCGGTCTGCGTGCAGCGAGGCGACCAGCGAGAAGGCGGGGACATCCAGGTGCGCGAGCCTGCGGCCCTCGGGGTTGAGCAGCACCGCGCCCGCCTCGCCCAGCGCGAGCAGCACGCGGCCGCCGGACAGCACCACGGCGTCGTGGATGAGGTGAGGCCCCGCGTCGGCGAGCGAGGCGGACGCCACGACGGGAGGCAGGCTCGGGTCCGAGCCCCAGGCCGCGAGGCGCTGCGTGGGCAGCGTGGGGAGGTCCGCGCGCAAGGCGCCGTCGAGCAGCTCCTTGAGCAGTCGCTCGAGGAGCTCGACGGTGACGTGGGCGCGGCCCGCGGCGCGGTCCTTCAGCAGGGCGCGCACGGTGGGCTGGAGCAGCGTCGCGCGCGCGGCGGAGACGGACTCCTGGGACAGGGCTTCGGCGAACGTGAGCCGCTCCTGGGCGCCCTGGGGTGTCTCGTCGTCCAGCAGGGCCGCCACGCGAGCGTGCGTGGAGGACAGGCCGTCCGGGAGCGCGCAGGCCCAGCGGGCCAGCAGGTGCGCGCCGATGCCGCCACCGACCTCGACGCCGCGCTCCAGCCATTCGCGCGCCAGCTCCCGCTGCTCCACCACGGGCCAGATGACATGCACGGCCATCGCCCAATGGCCCGCGTCCGCGCGCTCCTGCGCCCAGAGGAGCCGCAACGCGCGGGCCTCCTCGGGGTGCGTGCGCTCCAGCCGGACCACCACGTGCGCGAAGCAGCCGCTGCGTCGGGCGATGGCCACCGCGCGCTGGGGGTCCTTCGCGAGGAACCATTGGCGCACGACGATGGTCGGGTCCAGGGCGCGGCCCTCGGCGAGCTCCGCGGCGAGCTGGAAGCGGCCGTGCTTCTCCAGGAAGGCGACGGCCTCCGCGTGCGCGCCGAGCAACTCGGAGAGCACGAACACGGCCTCGTCGATGCGGCCCTCGCGCTCGAAGCGCTGGAAGGCCGCGCGGTAGCGCTGGCGCAGCGCCTCGTAGAGGTCTTCGCCGCCCGCGAAGGTGGTGGCGGGACCTCGGGGTCCGAGTTGCAGCGTGAGCTTCTCGCGAGGGCCCGGCAGTCCGAGCGCCTCGCGGGTGTTCGCGTCGGGAGCACCCGCGCCCAGCGGCACGGCATGGCGCAGGGCCGATTGCAGGTCTCCGTCCTCGAACATCTCGAACAGGCGGCGCAGGTAATCCGCCTTGCGACGCAGGAGCAGGTGGCTCAGCGGCGACTGGTGGGTGAGCCATCGGGACAGGCGCGAGAGCAGGCCCGGGCCCGGAGGCGTGGGAGGCGGACCGGGAGCCTCGGCGCGAGCGCCGGTGCTGGTCCCCGAGGGCTGCGCGTCCTCGACCGAGGAGAACAGGGATGACAACCATCGACCCAACCAGGATGGATTCCTGGAGGTGGACAGAGCATCACGGTGCGAGCCCTCGCTCGAGGTGACACCGCGCCCGAGCCACGCGGCGAACCGGCCGAGCCAGCTTCCCGTGCTCTCACCGGAGGCCCGAGCCAACGCCGATGGGTCACGTGCCTCCGCGCCACCCGCACCTGCGCCGAAGGCGGCGCGCAGCCGACTCCACCACCCCGTCGAGGCCTCGCGCCCAGCGGCGGGTGCGCTCGACGTCGAACCGGGACGAGCGCCCTCTCCTCGACCGAAGAGCGCGCGCAGACGCGACAACCCACCCGGCCGAGAACCCTCGGAAGCAGCGCCTCGACCGAACGCGGCGCGCAGTCGCGACAGCATGCCGGGACCCGTCCCTTCACCGGAGCGGGAGTCCTCGCCTCGACCGAACGCGGCGCGCAGTCGCGACAGCATGCCGGGACCCGTCCCTTCACCGGAGCCGGAGTCCTTGCCTCGACCGAACGCGGCGCGCAGTCGCGACAGCACACCCGGACGCGTTCCCGCACCAGACGCCGAGCCATCCCCCTCACGCCGCCGCGACAACCCATCAGGCCGCGCCGCATCTCCGGGCCCGAGGGCCGCGCGCAGCCGCGACAGCAAGCCACCGCGCGCCGTCGCACCACCCCGCCCGAGGGCCGCGCGCAGCCGCTCCCGCCAGCCCAGAGGCTTCACGACCACAGGAGCCTCCACCACGCGCCCCTGCATGCGCGCCAGGACCTCCTTCGCCTCCGTCGACAACTCAGGGACCGCGGAGCCGAAGAAGGCCCGCGTGAGCGGCGCCTTCGGCTCCACCGCGGACACCACGGGAGCAGGTGGCGCCCCCAGGCCCCGCGTGGGCACCACGGTCCACGCCGACACATCGAGCCACGAGGACACGTCCACCGGCAGCGCGCCCGTCACCGGATACACCCAGGCCTGTCCGCCCCGCACGAGCACGAGCGAGCCCGGCCGCGCCTCCACCCGCTCCCACTCCGCGGACGACAGAGGCGCCGAGACGAGCACCCCCCGCTCCAGCGTGAGCGCGAGGCCCGGGCTCGTCCCCGCATCACAGCGACGCGAGACGGGCAGGCGCAGCAGATACCCCTCCGCCACCCACAGCACGCAAGCCCCCGGCGCCCACAGCGACATCACCCGCCGACGCGCCTCGTCCTCCGAGAGCAGCACCGGGTCGAACCAGAACGCCACGGCGCTCACCGTGCCCCGATGCAGGTGCTGACGTGGCGAGGTCGAAGGACGCGTCCGCATCACCTCCCTCCCGTCGTCGCGCGATAGAGCACCCGCCCCAGCGTCAGTTCCATCACCACCAACTCCCCACTCCGCGTCAGCCACGCGAGCAGCGGCCCGGCGTGGCTGACCTCGGCGTGCGTCACCCCATCCGACGCCTTCGTCAACACGAACTCGCGCTTCCCCGTCAGCCACAGGAGCGTGCGCTGGTCCGCGCCCAGGACGAACAGTCCCACCTGGTTCTCCACGAAGTGGCAGACCCCCGTGCCCACGACGCGCGCGCCCTCCGGCACGGCGATGTCCACATGGTGGTCCGCGAGGAACATCCGCCACACCGTCGACGAATGCCGCGCCGCGAGCAGCCCCATCCCCTGGACCACCGGGACATCACGCGCCCAACCGAAACAGGCCTCGCCCTGTTTCACGTTCAGCACCACGTCCTCGGCGTCCCAGGTGCCCATGACGTGCAACGACGTCCGGGCCGGAGGCGGGGGCGCGTCCTCCTGCGGCGCGAGCACGAACACCGGCTTGCCGTTGTCGCCCCACTGCGGGGGCTCGCGTCTCAGTCGCTCCAGGCGCGAGCTGACGGGCACCTTCGCGCCGCCACGGATGTAGACGAGCTTGTTGCCCACCTCCGCCATCGCCGTCACCGGGTAGTCGAGCGCCACCATCTCGACGCGCTGTTCGGCTTCGACGCGATACACCAGGAAGAGCCCACCGGTGCGCGTCAGCAGCAGCACCATCTCGTGACGGCCCCTGTCTCGCCACGAGAACAGTCGCCCCGGACCTGGAGTCGCGGAGGGGAACGTGGGCGCATATCCGGACGTCCACCCGCCGATGACCTCGGCCGAGCCCACGCCTCGATGGATGCGCGGCTGCGACAGCGTGCCGTGGAGCACGTAGCGGTCCTCGCGCTCCATCAACGTGAGCAGCCCACCATTCGGTCGCCAGCCCGCGGCCAGCACCGTCTGGTTCGGCTTCACCTTCATGCGTCGGGGCTTGGGGAGGGTGGCCATCGGCGAGGCGGGGATGGCCATCGCGGACACACTGCCATCCGCGTGGAACGTCACCAGCCGGCGGCCCTCCGCGGAGAAGTGGAACGACGTGGGTCGGTCCTCGGACAGGCGCACCACGGGCTTCGCGACGCGCGCCTGGAACGGGTCTCGCAAGAGCCGGATGCAGTCGTCCGCGGGCGGCAACTCCAACACCACCGAGCGCGTCTCACGCGACGCGGGACGCACGTCCACCTGGAGCTTGCGCTCACCGGGCTCCATCACCTCGCCCACCTCGACGCGAGACAACCCGCGGGCGCTCGGAAGCCGCGCCAGCCGAGCATCCCCCACGAGCCACGCATCTTCCGGGGTGGCCTCCAACGCCAGGGCCTCACGCCAGGCGGCGAGCTGCGCTTCCGAGGGCGGCGCCACGTCCCTCGCGCCGAGCCAGGACAGCACCAACGACGACGTCACCTCCGAGTACGGGCGCTGTTTCGGAGGAGGCGCTTGGAGCACGCCCCAGGTGAACGCCGCGCCCGCGGCCTCGGCGCGGCGAGCCATGACGATGAGCAACGCCAGATGCGCGATGCGCGGGTTGCCGAGCTGGTCCGGCCCCGCGTCCAGCAACACCACCGTGCGACGCGCGCCCTGCGGCTGTCGGAACGAGGGCTTCAGGTAGGAGAGCTCTCCGAAGGCGGCGCGACGCACCAGCTCCTCGGGAGCCTCCAGCGCCCAGAGCCATTCGCTGACGAGCAGCCGATCAAACGAGCCGCGCCGGGACAGCCCGTCATAACCCTCCGGCTCACCGCCCTCCACGTTGGAGCGCGAGCGCATCCCACCCACGGCCGCGGCCAGTCGCGCCACATACGCGCCCACGTGGAGCGACAGGGGCTCGGGGAACAGCGACAGGGATTCGGCCCAGGGGCTCAGCGAGGGAGGCAGCGCGCTCATGAAGCCCCGCCCTCCTCATCCGCGAGCCAGGCGGCGAGCGTGGCGCGGTGCACGGGCCGGGCCGACGCGACCGACAGCAACCACGGCCCCGATGGCAACACGGCCAACGGCGTTCCCCCGACCTCCACGCGCGAGAGCAGCGCGCGCTCCAGCACGGACACCAGCACCTCGGGAGCCAGCGCACACGGCAACAGCAGCGAGGGCGCGGAGACCTCGCGCCCCAGGTACGTGACGCCATCCACCCAAGGCAGGGACTCGGCGGCGCCCAGCAGCACGAGCACGCCCCGCCCCGAGACACCACTCCACGAGGAGAGCCGCGCGTCATCTTCCAGGAGCACACGCCGGGCGAGCGCATGGGCCACGTCCCCCACGCCCACCACGGCCAGCGGCTCCAGCGGCTGCGCGCGAGGGCCCCACCGCACCGGCAGGGCGCCCTCAATCTGACGACTCATGTCCCTGCTCCACCGCGCGCGCCATTCGACGAGCAGCACCGAGGGTGAGCCCGCCGCATCGGTGAAGCGCCCCGTGACTCACCACGCATGTCCGTGCTCCACCGCGCGCGCCTTCCGGCGAGCAACACCGGGGACGAGCCTGCCGCACCAGCGAGGCGCCCTGCATCCCACCGCACCTGTCGCTGCTCCACCACACATATGCCTCGCCCCGTCCACCACGAGCACTCCGGTCCACCCACAGCGGCTCCCGCGAGCACCCGCGTCACGCCGCGCCTGTCCATGCCTCGACACACACGCGGCCCACAGGCACCGGGGTGTGAAGACCCCTCGGTGCGCCTCAGACCCCTTGCACCCGGGCCACCGTCTCGGAAGCCACCGCCCCATTCAGGGCGAGCGCCTCCGTGAGCCCCGCGCGCAGCACCTTCAGGTCATCACTCAGCGACTCCGGAGCGAAGCTCGCGTCCATCTCCCGCGCCACGCCCTCCAGCTTCAAACGCCAGACCGCGAGCGCCTCCGCCGAATCCGTCGAGGGCCGCTCGGCGAGCAGCGCCTGCCCCGCCTGCGCCAACCGCTGCGCGCGCGCCCGGGGACCGGCACTGGCCTCCAGCGCCGCCGCCGCGAGCGCGGGGTTCTCCGACGAGGCCAGCACCTCCCGCAGCACATCGCGCGCGAGCGCCTGTCCCTCCTTCGTCGGCACCACGTACACCAGCGGCCACAAATCCGAGGCCGTGGGCACGGAGCGTCCCGCGAGCACTCCCGCGGCGGCCACCAGGCGCTGCGCCTTCACCGCGCGCCGGTCCGACAACCCCAGCCCCGCCGCGCGCAACGAGCGCAGCGCATGCGCCAGCTGCGGCCGGACACCCGCGAGGTCCGCCTCACGCGCCGCCTGCGAGAGCACATCGAGCGTCTCCAACGAGACCCACCGCCCCCCCTCCGAATCCCACGGCATCGCGCCCCCCGTGAGCAGGTCCTCCAATCGAGGGTCCGGCACGGGCTCGACGAAGATGCGCGCCAGGAACCGGTCCGCGAACGCCGCGAGCGACTCGTCCTCCGGCAGCGCGTTCGCCGCGCCCACACACACGCGCAGCGGACACTTCATCCGCGTGTGCCCCCGCCGGAACGTCCGCTCGTTGAGCAACCCCAGGAGCGTGTTGAGGATGGCGGTGGAGCCCAGGAAGACCTCGTCGAGGAACGCGACGTCCGCCTCCGGCAACATGCCCGTGGTCTGCGTCTCCACCAGCCCCTCGCGCAGCTTGCGCAGGTCCACCGGACCGAACAGCTCCGAGGGCTCCGTGAAGCGGCCCAGGAGGTACTCGAAGTAGGAGCCGCCCAGCGCGCGAGCGGTGCGACGGACGGCCTCGCTCTTGGCGGTACCCGGAGGCCCGATGACGAGCAGGTGCTCACCTGCAACCGCGGACAGCGCGATGAGCTCCACCATGGCCTCGCGCTCGACGAGCCCCCGACCCGCGTCGGAGAGGGCATCGCGGACGGCGCCGGCCGCGGCTTCGAAAGAGACGGACATGCGGCAAAGCCTAACCGCCGGACTTGGCCGGCGCGAAGAGTCTCCGGACACCCGCCAGTCGACACCCGCCTGCCTCGCGGTGCCGGGATTCCAGCGCGAGAGGAATGGCCAGGTCGCCGGCCGGGGGCGCCTCCGTGACGAGCCGCCGCCCTTCATGACACCGCACACCTCTTCATGCCCCGGCGCCAGGTCGGACATAGACTGGGTTCCATGAAAAAGATGTCGAAGTGGGTGGCGCTGGTGGGGGTGCTCGGCGTGGGCACGCAAGCGGTGGCGGACGGCTGGCATGGCTACGCGTCCCTGGGAGCGGGCATCACCTTGGACCACCTGAGCGACCTGCGCGCGAAGGGCCCCGCGCTGCACGGCTACCTGGGCGTGGAGTCGCCGCCGGGGCTGTCCATCGGCCTGCTCGCGGAAGTCTCGGAGACGTGGGGCAACGAGCTGCGGGACGCGGCCAGGCAGGACCGCCTGGAGCGGACGCAACTGGATTACAAGGCGGTGGGCATCGAGGCGCGGCTGCGCTTCTTCCGGGACAAGCCCATCAACCCGTGGGTCGGCGCGCGGCTGTCGAAGAGCTGGGGCAGCACCTTCGCGCCGGACGAGTTCGGCACCTTCCTGCGCAAGAACGTGGACACCACGAGCATGGCCTTCCGGGTGGGCGTGGATGGCTGGTTCAGCTCGCGCTGGGGCATCTCCGCCGCCACCGCGTTCCAGTTCTGCGACGTGAAGTTCTCGCGCGAGTCGGTGAACGAGTGCGCCAAGCTCCTCCAGTCCGTGATTGTCGGGCCCGTCGTCCGCTTCTGAGCGCCACGTTCCCTCGTGCGCGCCCGTGGCCGGACGGTGTAGACCTCCGCGTGTGAGCGAGAGCTGGGAGCAGCGCAGACGACGCGAGGCGCGGGAGATGGACGCCGCCATCCGGAGCACCTTCGCGCGCAGATACTCCAACGCGGAGCTGCGCGCGGAGCTGGAGGCGCTCGCACAGCGGCCCTGGTTCCGGGAGTTCTCCTGGCTGTGGGGCCCATCGCTGCACGTGAGGGACCGCGTGCTGTTCCGCCCGCTCATCCTGTCGTGGTTGAGGGTGGGCAACCTCACCGCGGACGGGAAGTGGGTGGACCCCTGGCAGGGGGAGAACGCCGCCGCGCTGGAGACGTGGCTCGCGGACGCGGACCGCTTCGACGACGTGGAGGTCTTCCGCCGGCTGTACGAGTGGCGACAGCAGGGCCTGGGCAACAAGAAGGCCGAGGCGCGCTGGCGCGAGGACGTCACGAAGCGCTTTGGCGACGCGAGGACCCGGGCGGCCCGGCACCGGGTGCTGAGCAAGCTGGACGTGGAGACGGGGCGCCTCGACGAGGCGACGGCGCTCGCGCTGGATGACGTGGACGCGGAGCTGGCCCGTCCCTTCATCCGTCAACGCCTGCCCTTCGCGTGGGGCCCGTGGGTTCCCCAGGAGAAGCAGCACGCGATGTGGACCACGCTGCGGGAGCGGCTGCTCGCGCGCGGCGACACCGAGCTGGCCTGGGCCATCTATCGCCGGCTCGTCACCGAGGACGCGTGGCGCGCGGACGTGTTCGCGCTCACGCAGTCGGTGAAGGACCCACAGGCGCTGGTGAGCGCGCTGGAGGAGCGCCACCCGGACAGCGCGCCGAAGGGGGCCGCGGAGGTCTTCGTGGAGCTGGCGGAGAAGCGGGGGCGCGACGTGGTGCCCTACCTGCTCGCGCACCTGTCCGCGGTCTTCCCGCGTTGGTCGGGCTACGGCTTCCGGGGCAAGCGCAAGAACGCGAAGGGGCTGCCGGAGTTGCTGGAGCTGTGCCGGGTGCGTGGCTGGGAGGACGTGTGGGGCACGGCGCTGCGCACGTCGGCGACGGCGGAGACCTTCGACCAGGAGGTGCTCTCATTGTTGCACGACGCGAAGGCGGACCCGACGGTGACGCGCGGGCGGCTGCTCCAGGTCGCGGGCACGGGCGGCGAGTGGAACCAGCCCGGCCTCGGAATCACCCGCGTGTTGCCGCTGACGGACACCACGGCGGTGATGCTGTACGCGCGCTTCCCGGAGCTGCTGCGCGGACCGTTCCGCATGCACGTGTCCTCCGGCTGGCACTCGTCGTCCCCGGAGCTGGTGGGGCGCGCGCTGGAGCGACGGGACGAGGAGCTGTTGGACTTCCTCGCGAGCCGCGCCGCGACACAGGCCCTGCCCGCGCACTCGGGGAACAAGCGTCAGCGCGAGTGGATTCGCGTCCTGGACGCGCTCGCCACGCACTACGAGGAGCTGCCGAAGGAGGACGGGGTCTTCGCGCGCCGCGCCGCCAACGTGCTCGGGGCCATCCCCGCGTACGCCATCTGGGCGGACAAGCGGCTCCTGTCCCAGAACCGGCTCGCGAGGCTGTTGCTCATGCGCTCGGATGACCTCTACCTCGCGGACCCGCGCGCGGTGAGAGATTTGCTGGAGTCGCCGCAGATTCACGTGCAGGCGCTCGCGTTCCGGCTGCTCGGTCGCGACTCACCGCGCGCTCGCGAGCTGGCCGCGGGCAACACGGACGTGCTCCAGGCCGCGCTGCTGCGTCCCCTGCACCGCCGCACGCGGATGATGGCCTTCACCGCGCTGACCAACGCGGCGCTGCATGACGTGGACACGGCGCGGAGGCTGCTCTCCCGGATGCGCGACGCCTTCGCCCTGCCCGACCAGCGCTATCCCAAGGAGGAGCTGGTGGAGGTGCTGGCGAAGGTGCTGCAACGCTGGCCCGAGCTGCGAGGCCCCGCCGAGACACCCCGCGTCTTCTCCGCGCCCCCGCGGGAGGTCCACTCGTGACGACCCTCGGCCTGTTGTACGCGACGCCCTCCGTCTTCGAGTCCACCCGCGAGCGCGCGCTGTTGGGCCTGTCGGTGGACCAGCACCGGCCGGTGCGCTTCCACGCGAAGGTGGCCCGGGACGTGCTGCCCTTGCGGCTGGCGCTGCAGGCGCTGGGGCAGCTCATCTGGCACTCGGACGAGTGGACGCAGCTGGGGGGAGTGCTGGACCCCATCATCACCGTGCATCCGGACCGCGTCTTCTTCGAGGCGTTCAGCCAGGACCAGAGCGCGTACGGGCTGGTCATCGTGGACCGCGAGAGCTTCGAGCCCGAGGGTGAGGTGGCCTGCGGCACGACGAACGTGGACTTCACCGCGTGGCTGTGGTCCGCGTTGGGCGAGCTTCGCACGAGCCGGGACACGCACCTGCGCGTGGGCGCCGAGGGCTTCGAGGTGCGCACCGGCGGCGCGGGCGGACGCTTCGAGCAGAAGGTAGAGGTGCCGGACGACTGGGTGCGCGGCTTCCTGCAACTGCAGGGCGGCATGGCGATGCCGGGCACGAAGCTGACGGTGCGTCCGGTGGACCTGCTCGCCGCCGTGCGCTTCCTCACCTTCACCAAGGCGCGGGTGTCACCGCGAGCGCTGCGGTACGAGTTCACGCCGGACCAGGACGCGAGGCTGGTGCTGGAGCCCTGGGAGCAAGGGGTGCCGCTGCGAGGCGCGGTGCATGGCCACACGGAGCCGCGCACGGTGCGCACGTGGGGACGGCGTCGGCTGCGGCTGTTGGAGCCGCTGCTGCCATACGCGGACTCGGTGGATGTCTATCTGAAGGGCCGCGCGCTGCCGCACTTCTACAGCGTGCACCTGGGGCCCCGCGTGCGCTTCGTGCTGGGGCTGTCTGGATGGACGGCGAACCGGTGGACGGGCACGGCGGGGATGGACCTGCTCCTGGAGCCCGAGCGGGACGAGGCCCTGGCGCAGCGCGTGCTCGGCCTCTTGCGCGAGCGCTTCCACGCGTCCACGGAGGAAGTCACGCAGGCCCTGGGAGCGGACAAGGCGCGAGTGGCCACGGCGCTGGCGGCGCAGTGCGCGGCGGGCCGGGTGATGTTCGACGTCGAGGCGCGGCGCTGGCGGCACCGTGAGCTGTTCGCGACGCCGGTGGACCTGGGGCGGATGTATCCGCCGGACCCGAGGCGCGAGGAGGCGGAGCGGCTGACGGCGGCGGGCCAGGTGCGCGTGACGAGCGAGGACGTGCGCGAGACGCGCAAGGTGCGCAAGCTGCCGACCCCCGAGGGCCCGGTGCTGCGCGAAGTCGTGCACCGCGACTGGGTGGTGCACGGGAGCGTGGGGACCGAGCCCGCGGTGGAGCTGGTGCTGAACGACGAGGACCGGCTGCTGTTCGGCACGTGCAAGTGCGAGTTCTTCCGCGAGCACCTGATGAACCACGGGCCATGCGCGCACCTGCTCGCGCTGCTGCGGCTGGCGAAGACGCGGCGTCAGGAGCGGGCGAGCTCGGCGGCGCCCTCGGAGGCCGCGCTCGAGGCCCTCCGACAGGCAAAGGCCGAGGGCGCCGGGGCCCGGCGGGAGCAGGACGGCGAGGACGAGGGCGAGACGCTTGACGAGGACGGCGGCGATGACGATAACCGGTGACGCTCACGGGAAGGGCTGGGGCTCACAGATGAGCCGTCGGTGCCGTGGTGTTTCGCCGCGGCGGTGTTTTGTCCCCACTTCTTCTCCAGGGTCCCTGCGTACGGAACGCAGGGAGCCCCGGGTCCAGCGCCTCGCAGGTCGTCCCCTGGCCCCTCCCGGAGCACCATGAGCTGGTTCGACTCGACGCTGGGTTGGTTCAAGGGGCTCTTCACCCCCAAGCCGGTGACGCGAGACGTCTCGCGGCTCGACGCCTCCGCGCGTGATGCGAGCGGCCGCGCGGCGGACAGGGTGCGGGAGACCGTGGCCACCTCGGGCCCGCTGAAGCCCGGACACCGGCGCGAAATCATCCGGGACGCGCGGCTCTTGCCCAAGGGCAAGCGCGTCTACAAGCCGGGACGCGAGCGGCTGTTGACGCGAGGCGAGGCCAGGCGCTTCTTCTCCACGACGTTCCGCACGCGCAACCGCGACGTGCGCGACCTGCTGACGGACGAGGCGCAGCTGACGCGCTACGGGCTGCCGGTATGGCGGACGGAGGAGGACATCGCGGCGGCGCTGGAGCTCACCGTGGGCCAGCTCCGGCATTACGCGACGCACCGGGTCCGGGAGCGGGTGTCACACTACGTGACGTTCTCGGTGCCGAAGCGCTCGGGAGGCACGCGGCGGCTCCATGCGCCCAAGCGCAAGCTCAAGGCCTTGCAGCGCCGGCTCCTGACGTTGCTGGTGGCGAAGCTGCCCCAGAGCGAGCACGCGCACGGCTTCGTGTCGGGGCGCTCCATCAAGACGGGCGCCGCGCCGCACGTGGGGCGCCGGGTGGTGTTGAAGCTGGACGTGAAGGACTTCTTCCCCTCCGTCACGGTGGGGCGGGTGCGCGGGCTGTTGCTCGCGTTGGGGTATGGCTATCCGGTGGCGGCGACGCTGTCGGTGTTGATGACGGAGGCGGAGCGACAACCGGTGGAGGTGGAGGGGTCGGTGTTCCACGTGCCAGTGGGGCCGCGAGCGTGCGTGCAGGGCGCGCCGACGAGCCCCGGGCTGTGCAACGCGGTGGTGATGCGCCTGGACCGGAGGCTCGCGGGGCTGGCGAAGCGGTATGGATACACATACACGCGCTACGCGGATGACCTGACGTTCTCCGGGGATGACGTGGGGGCGCTGGAGAAGGTGCGAGCGCTCGCCGCGAGGTACGTGAAGGACGAGGGCTTCGAGGTGAACGCCGCGAAGACGCGGGTGCAGCGGAAGGGGGGACGGCAGCGCGTCACGGGCGTGACGGTGAACGCGGGGCTCGGGCTGTCGCGCGAGGAGCGGCGGAAGCTGCGGGCGATGATTCACCAGGAGGACGGTGGGGACGCGAAGCAGCGCGCGCGCATCGACGGGATGCTGGCGTACGTGAAGATGTTGAATCCGGAGCACGCAGCTCGTCTCGCGAGGCGACGCAAGCCGCGAGGGTGATTGGCCCGCTGTCGAAAAGGCAGCGGGTGAGCCCTGAGAACCCACTGCTTCTGCACACCTGCCCTGCGGGCGGGTGGTGCGGGAGTTGTCAGGCTTCTACATCGGCGCTCCTCACCCTCACAGGAGTTGCCCCATGGCCAACGCCGCCCGCTTCGCCTTCACGCAGCCGAGCTCCCCCGGTGTCGAGTTCATCATCGAGCTGACGGACGAGAACACGATTGCCCACGCCCGGAAGATTCTCTCCGGCGAGGAGCGGAACGAGGTTCACGTGCATGGGCGCATCATCAAGCGGACCCAGCCGTACAACCCCAAGTTCTCGTTCCACCTGGACCCGTCGACCATCCGCTTCTTCCAGATGGCCATCGAGGTCTGCGACGCGAACATGGTGTACGTGGAGGACCACCTGGACGAGGCGGGAGGCGCGTTCCTTCCCGGCGGCCACTGGTGCCCGTGGGACTCGAGGCTCGCGCGCGAGGTGAAGTGACGCGGTAATCAAGTGAGCCGGGGGCCGGGGCCGACGTTACAGTGACGGCCATGAGCGACCTACCTCCAGTGCCCGTGCCCCTGGCTCCTCGCTTCATGTATCTGCATGGCTTCGCGTCCGGACCGAACTCGACGAAGGGTCTGGCATTGAGCCGTCACTTCGAGCCCTTGGGCATCCACATCGAGCGGCTGAACCTGCGGGTGCCCTCGTTCGAGGAGCTGAAGCTGAGCGCCATCACCGACACGGTGCGAGCGGCGCTGGGTGGCCAGCAGGACCGGGTGGTGTTGCTGGGCTCGAGCCTGGGAGGGCTGACGGCGGCGAGAATCGCGGCGGAGGACGCGCGCGTGTGTGGCCTGGTGTTGATGGCGCCGGCGTTCCACATCGTGACGCAGCTGCGCAAGCGGATGGGCGAGGCGTTCTGGGAGCACTGGCGGACGTCGGGCTGGATTCCGACGGAGGACTTCGTGGAGAAGCGCACGTCGAAAGTCCACTGGAGCTTCGTCGAGGACGCGCAGCGCTTGGACGAGCGCCTGGGGAACTGGCCCGACGTGCGAGTGCCCACGCTGCTCATCCACGGGCGCGCGGACGACACGTGTGACATCGCCAACTCGCGCCAGTGGGCGGAGGGCCGTCGCAACGTGAAGCTGGTGGAGGTGGACGACGGGCACGAGCTGACGGCGTCGCTGCCCTTCATCCTCGAGCAGACGGCGACGTTCCTGCGCCCCTGGGGCGTGTGAGGGCGCGGCGGGTCTGGTGACGTTCGCCATCAGGGGTGATGGCTCCCGTCATCAGGAGAAGGGGGCGGCGGGGTGCTCCCGGGTGGGTGGCTTCAGAGGAGGGACGGTGGCGCGAGGGGTGTCGGAACCCCTGGCATGGGCTGTGCTCTAGCCGCCCTCGCCCCCGCGGTCCCCCGAGAGCTCCCATGCGCGTCGCCCAGTCCCCCCGCCCCCCTCCGTCATCCTCCCCTGCGACTTCCGGCGCTGACTCCGCGGCGGGGAAGAAGGGGTTCATCGACAAGCACCAGCCGGAGACGAAGCTGGATGGGCAGTGGGGGCAGGACATCTTCCTGGACTCGCGCAAGGGCGACAAGGCGGACGCCAGCGCGGCGAAGAAGGATGGGCGTCAGGTGACGAAGGGCAACTCGGGGCCTGGGCAGGTGGCGGGCAACGAGAGTGGCAACTACGTGTCCTGGCAGAAGGACGTGGCCGAGTTCAAGACGGGCACGGGGTTCGACAAGAGCGGGACGGGAGCGCAGTTCGAGGCGAGCGCGCTCGAGGCGCAGGGTGACGCGTCCTATCGAATCATGCCGTGGGAGATTGGAGGCAGGGCGGGAGCGGAGGCGAACCTGGCGAGCCTGCGAGGGGATGCGGGGTTCGGCAAGGACTTGAAGGACATCGGGTTGGGGAAGGTGGACGGGAAGGTCTACGGCGGGGTGCACGGTGAGGCGTTGGTGGGAGCCAACGCGGATGCGAAGGCGAAGGCGGACTTCAACCTCAAGGATGGGGACGTCGGCGTGGAGGCGGGGGCGGGCGCGCTGGTGGGTGCGGAGGCGAGCGCGACGGCGAAGGGTGAGTTCGGTCCGGTGGGTGGCTCGGTGACGGGGACTGCGATTGCAGGGGTGGGGGCGGCGGTGGATGGGAAGTTCGCGTTCGAGGATGGGAAGCTGACGATTGGAGCGAAGGCGAAGGCGGCGTTGGGGTTGGGCGTGGGAGTGGGGACGACGTACACCATCGACTTCAACAAGCTGAAGAACACGGTGGACAACGTCACGAACGGCAAGGTGGGAGAGGCCGTGAAGGACGTGAAGGAGAAGGTCACCGAGGGAGCCAAGGACGTCGGCGAGAAGGTGGCCGAGGGCGCCAAGGACGTCGGTGAGAAGATTGCGGACGGAGCGAAGGACGTCGGCAAGAGCATCAAGGACGGCGTGTCGAGCCTGTTCAAGTTCTGAGGCGACTCGAGTCCAAGAACCCGCGAGGAGGCCCCGCGATGAGCAGGGTCTCCTCGTTGTCGTTGTGGCTCAGCGAGTGGGGACCTCGAGGAAGGTGAGGCCATCGAGGCCGAGCTGTTCGACGGTGTCCTTGAAGCGCTCCGTGCCGATGACCATCGTGGCGAAGTTGCCCACGCGGAACAGCTCCATGTCCGAGGGGAGGGAAGCCTCGTCCAGGATGGGCTCCTCGGGTCGACGGAGGCCAAACCAGCCACAAGTGGGGCACGGAGGAGGTTCATCTGGCGGAAGGCAATCGCCATGAAGTCGCCCGCGCGGGAGCACGTGCAGTTCCAGCAACTCGGGTGGCGGATTGCGCCGAGACCGAAGCGCCGTGGGATGTCCCTGGAGGTTCCTCATTCCCTGGGCATGGAGCTGGCCCAGCACTTCAGCCCGGATGAGCAGCACCTCGATGATCCAGGCAAAGGCAGGGAACGTTCCCACAGCAGTTCCCACCAAAGGCCCAAAGCCAGCGCCAGGAGGAAGTGCCTCCTCGGGCGGAACAAGGGGACGGACCAACTCCCGCAGGCGAACAAACTCAGGGAAGGGCTCAGGTCTGGCTCTTTCGAACTCGCGCCGCTGAGGAAGGGCGGTCAGGTCGACGCCAGGGAAGTGGTGGCCGACATCGCTCCACGTTTCTCCGCAAGCAGGACACTGCATCAGGCCAGGGAGCGCCCACCGCGGCGAGCCATGCGCCTCTCCGCCATACTTCCTGGCGACTTCGATGTCCTCGTCCACCCAGTAGAAACGGGTCATTCGTCCTCATGCTCCTGGCTTGGCATAGTAGGGCTGAATCGGGCCTCCCATGAGCTGAAACCGGTAGATCAGCTCTCCTGCATGCTTGAAGATCTCCCTCGGCGGAGCCCTCGGATTGTTCTTCTTGAACTCTCGCCAGGCTTCATTCCACGGACCTCCGCGACCTCCCGTGCTGTGAATCCGCTGATGAAGGTCACGCGGAATCGGCATGGTGTAGTCGTGGATCTTGGCCCCTCTTTGTTCGAACCACAGACGAAGCTCCTCTTCCTGGGGGAAGAGGTGGTGTTTTTCCCATCGCCCCGTCGAGAGCTGTCGTGAAGGAGGGATGAGTTGTTCGGGTGCCCCGTTCCAGTTGGGGAACGTCATGAGCGCACCGCGAGGGAGCTTCTGGGCTCCACCCCAATTCCTCCGAGGTCCCCCACCCGGAGCAGCGGCGGCCACAGGCGGTCTGGCGGGTGGAAATCGTGCCAGTTCGACAGTCCGTGGGCTGTCCTCGCAGGGGAAGAAACCGCAGGCATCCTCGGCGCAGAGAAGGACGACGCATCGGTCCTCCCGAGGGTCTTCGCACTCCACCTCAGCACTCTCCCATGCCAGCTGCATGGGAGGCTTTCCGTTGGTCGAGCAGCCCATCCAGGACACGACGATCAGCGAAAGCCAGAAGGCACGAAGTCTTGGCATAGACCTCGAGGCCTATCACTCCGGTCTGTCGTCGCGTCGGGTGAGGGCAGCACCTGGGGTATTGCATACCCCTCGCGCAGAAACTGGCTTGGCATCAAGCGCCGCTCTGCCACGAGGAGCGTTTAGCGCCCATTGAGCGACTTGAGGACATCGTCATTTCAACCCACGCTTCTCCCGGTTGCCCAAAGCGACCTTCTTGTTCAGTGCATCTGCCCAGCGTGCTGATTTCAACCCACGCTCCTCGCGGTCACGAGGAGCGACGACATCGCGTTCACCAAAGGTGTCAATGACCACCGTTTCAACCTATGCTCCCCGCCGCCACGTCGAGCGACGACAGACGCTTCGCTACGACTCGCATAGCGCCGTCTGCGTTTCAACCCGCGCTCCTCCTGGTCACGAGGAGCGACCCAACCGGCTCAGCCTCGAGGATGAGAATGTTGTGATTTCAACCCACGCTCCTCGCGGTCACAAGGAGCGACCATCTGGCCCATCTGGAAGCCAACGTCCTTCTCGTTTCAACCCACGCGCCTAGCGGTCACGAGGAGCGACTCTCGACACGCTGTCACGCCGGAACAGTGATATGGAGGTTTCAACCCACGATCCTCGCGGTCACGAGGAGCGACACGCTCCGGCCATCCGATGCCACCTGCCACCCAGGGTTTCAACCCACGCTCCTCGCGGTCACGAGGAGCGACCGGGTTGCGGCTGGCACAACGCGCGTGCTCGTGTTTCAACCCACGCTCCTCGCGGTCACGAGGAGCGACGTAGTCGTTGACGCCGTTGGTCGACGAGATGCCGTTTAAACCCACGCTCCTCGCGGTCACGAGGAGCGACGGCGCGAGGTGCCCCGTGGGCAGGTACACCTTGTTTCAACCCACGCTCCTCGCAGTCACGAGGAGCGACAGCGCGAGGTGAGTCCCGTACTTTTGCAACTCGTCGTTTCAACCCACGCTCCTCGCGGTCACGAGAAGCGACTGGCGGAATTACGGGCTACCCCAACACCCGCGAATAGTTTCGACCCACGCTCCTCGCGGTCACGAGGAGCGACCATATTTTCGGTGGCCTGATTACGGCCAACGAGTTTCAACCCACGCTCCTCGCTGTCACGCGGAGCGCCTCATCTTCACCATCGTGAGGATGACGATGGAGACGTTTCAACCCACGCTCCTCGCAGTCACTCGGAGCGACCCGACTACGTCGCGGCGACTTACCTGGGAACGGTTTCAACCCACGCTCCTCGCGGTCACAAGGAGCGACGTAGTACGCCCGGCCCGGCTCATCACCCGCCTCGTTTCAACCCACGCCCTTCGCGGTCACGAGAAGCGACGACGCGATGTCGATGACGCGCCAGCCCCCGACGGGGCTTCAACCCACGCTCCTCGCGGTCACGAGGAGCGACAGGTGCCCCTCCTGCTCGGCGAAGGGCACTCCCTCGTTTCAACCCACGCTCCTCACCGTCACGAGGAGCGACTGGCGGGCCCCTGGGGGCGCGCTTCGGGCGTGAGTGGTTTCAACCCACGCTCCTCGCGGTCACGAGGAGCGACCTCCGAGCCTCCCAGCACCCCCTGATAGGTCACGTTTCAACCCACGCTCCTCGCGGTCACGAGGAGCGACCGACGGTGAGGGTGTAGTCGAGGGGTACCGTTGCCGTTTCAACCCACGCTCCTCGCGGTCACGAGGAGCGACTGGAGCGAAGGGCGCTGCTCTCGCTCGCGAGCGGTTTCAACCCACGCTCCTCGCGGTCACGAGGAGCGACCGAACAACGTGATGATCACCCGAAGCGGCGATGTGTTTCAACCCACGCTCCTCGCGGTCACGAGGAGCGACTGCTCAGTCAGCAGCGGCGCGGCGAAGGCCCACCGTTTCAACCCACGCTCCTCGCGGTCACGAGGAGCGACAGCCCGGACGTCATCGCCTTCGCCGGTGAGCCGTTTCAACCCACGCTCCTCGCGGTCACGAGGAGCGACATGGCAGCGGGGCTGTTTGGCTCCGTCATCGAGTTTCAACCCACGCTCCTCGCGGTCACGAGGAGCGACCCGTGCCGACGGCGCCGACTACAACGCCCGCGAGTTTCAACCCACGCTCCTCGCGGTCACGAGGAGCGACTGCGCTCCATCAGGGCCTCGACCAGGTCCACGAGTTTCAACCCACGCTCCTCGCGGTCACGAGGAGCGACTCGACAGCGTGAGCGCCGCCGCGGCAGTTTTGTTTCAACCCACGCTCCTCGCGGTCACGAGGAGCGACGACGATGCGCGGGTTCTGCGCGGCGCGCGTCAGTTTCAACCCACGCTCCTCGCGGTCACGAGGAGCAACCTCGTGGCGGACCTGCGCGCCAAACCGTACTTCCTGTTTCAACCCACGCTCCTCGCGGTCACGAGGAGCGACTTCTGGACCGGCTCGTACACCGCCCCCGCCGAGGTTTCAACCCACGCTCCTCGCGGTCACGAGGAGCGACCGAGTCGGCCGCCTGCCTCGGCAGGGAACCCCATGTTTCAACCCACGCTCCTCGCGGTCACGAGGAGCGACTGTACTCCGGCGCGGTCGAGGCGCGGCAGGTCGTGTTTCAACCCACGCTCCTCGCGGTCACGAGGAGCGACTGGGCAGCAGCGCGGACTGGTCCTTCACGGTGTTTCAACCCACGCTCCTCGCGGTCACGAGGAGCGACTGTCCCTCGCGGGCGAGCGTTGATTCCCCGGACTTGTTTCAACCCACGTTCCTCGCGGTCACGAGGAGCGACTCCCACGGCGTTGGCCGCTGCGACGTTGGCAGTTGTTTCAACCCACGCTCCTCGCGGTCACGAGGAGCGACGATGCCGGGCTCGTTGGC